>JANORN010000264.1:0-27466 GCA_031415355.1 Novosphingobium sp.
GTCATCGCCGCCCACTCCGAACCGTAATCGGCACGATGCTCACCAACCATCCGAACCGCGCGTTCACGGACCTCAGGTGAAAACTTGTTCCTTGTCTTGCTCATGGTAGCTCCTTCTCACAGATAGGAGCCTCCGGAAAACCCGGGACGCTTCAATGCGCCAAATTGCATTCTGTGTTCCCAGCCCTTCAAATTCGGACCTCGCGGCAAACCTCAATTCCTTCGTTCTAACCCACGTCAACAGCGCGAAATGGACCGCGCTGCGAGTGATCTCCGACCGGCGTGGGTTCTCCTCGGTGTAGCGATTCAGCTTTGCCAGAAAGTGCGGCAGGTCCGCAGCGGGCAAGCGGGTCATATGCTGGACGCGGGGCTTGGGCTTCAAGGCTCCGTGCAGGTGCGTTGTTGGATCGGCCTTGGCCCAGCCCGAAGCAATGGCGAACTGGAAGACCTGTCCCACGCATTGTTTGGCGCGGCGGCTGATATCCAGCGCGCCGCGCGCTTCGATCTGGCGGATCATCGCCAGCACATCGGGGGCCGTTATATCCTCAATGTGCATTTCGCCAAGGAAAGGAAGCACGTCACGTTCCAGCCGTGACCAAACGCGGGCCGCGTGAGCCGGGTTCAGACTGGCGACGCGGTTTTCATGCCAGAGCTTGGCGATCCGCTCGAACGTCTTGCCTTCCTTGGCCGTGGGGCGCGCCATCTCTCCCATCGGGTCTTCGCCCATGGCAATGGAGTGCCTGGCCTTCAGACGCAGTTCCCGCGCCGCTGTTAGGCCGATTTCGGGATAGGCACCAAAGGAAAGGAGCTTCTCCTTTCCAGCAAAGCGATACTTCATCCGCCACAGCTTCGCACCGTTCGGCTTCACTAGCAGAAGCAGGCCCTCGCCGTCGGCGAGCTTGTAAGGCTTATCGCGGGGAGCCGCGCTGCGAACCTGCAATTCCTTGATCGACATTGGGGGTATCGCTCCGTCCAAATGGATAGAATTTGGGGGTATCGCCCTCAAAGTCTCCGATTTCGACGCTCACGATACCCCCACGATACCCCCAGCGCAAATCTGGATGGCCTGAAGCGGCCTGAAACGAGCGGGGACGCGAATCGCCTGTAACCCGCAGAAAACTGCCAAATAATGGCATTTCATGGGACGGGGTGAAATCCGGTGAAATCGGGCGATGGTAGCGGAGGAGGGACTCGAACCCCCGACACGCGGATTATGATTCCGCTGCTCTAACCAGCTGAGCTACTCCGCCCCAACAGGGCTGGTCGGAGCTGATTAGCTCCGGACAGGCGCGGCTCTTAGGGGGCGGCGAGGCTGCGGTCAACCACCCTCTTTCCCCCGAAACGACCAGGTTCGCACCGTCTCCCAATGCGGATTGCAATAGCGGTGCAGCCCAAGCCCGGTGAAGCGGAATTCGGACGGTGTCAGGTGCGGGGCGAGCTCGGCTTGCAGCGCTTTGGCCAGCGCCGGATCGACTTTGTTCTGGATCGTGATGTGCAGCCGGGGGCGATGCGCATCCTGCGCGGTCAGCGCGCCATGGAAATGCTCTGCGATGGTTTGCCGCAGCGCCAGCAGCGCCGGGCTGGAGATCGCCAGCGCAGTACCGCGCCCTAAGTCCATTAACCCTTCGAGCCGCGCGGGGGGCGGCGCAAATTGTCCCGCGAGACCCGGCAGTACTGTCATCAGCGCATCGTGCAGGCTGGGAGCAAAGGCGTGAAACAGGGTGACATGGGCTTTCAGCCAGTTGCGCTCAGGCGGAAAATGGCGTTGGCGCAGGGCATCGGCCCAGCTGTGCAAAGCTGGCGGCAATTCGGCAGTGACGATGAATGGCATAGGCATCCCGCTTTGCATCGCGCAACAAGCTGCGCTTGCCAAGTCCGTCACGAAGCCGCACCATCTCCAAAACCAGAATAGTGGCAGGAGGGGCTTGGTGGACGGACGGCGGTGGATACGGGCTTTTGCGCTTGCGGCCAGTGCAATGGCGCTCTCAGGCAATGCTGGTGAAGGACCGAAGCCTGCTACGCCCGCCACGATTGCGGCCCAGCGCGCTGCCGCCGCAGCACTGCCGGCTGATGACGGCCGCGACGCTGAATTCGCGCAGCGCGGGTTCATTGCGACCCGCACTGATCCAGTGATCAAGGCTGCTGATGGGCGTGTGGTGTGGAACCTGGCCGCATACGATTTTGTTGGCGGAGCTTCCCCGGGAACAGTCCACCCTTCACTTTGGCGGCATATGGGGCTGCTGCGCCAGCACGGCTTGTTCAAAGTCAGCGAAGGCCTGTGGCAAGTGCGCGGGTTTGACCTATCCAATATGACCCTGATTGCGGGCAAGACCGGCTGGATCGTAATCGATCCGCTGACCACGCGTGAGGCCGCGGCGGCGGCACTGGAGCTGGCCAATCTGCAGCTGGGTCACCGCCCGGTCAGCGCAGTGATCTACAGCCATAGCCACGGTGATCACTATGGCGGCGTGCGCGGCGTTATCAGCAATGCGGATGTCAGAAACGGCAAAGTGGCAATCATCGCCCCGCAGCACTTGGTTGAAGAGGCCGTTTCGGAAAATGTTCTGGCTGGCGGGGCGATGGGTCGCCGGGCGAGCTTCCAGTTCGGCACCGCATTGCAGCCGGGACCGCAAGGGCAAATCGGGAGCGGGATCGGCCCGGCGCTGTCCAATGGTGAAATCACGTTGATCGCTCCGACTGAGAGCATTGCAAAAACTGGCGAAATTCGGATCGTCGATGGCATTGCGCTGGAATTCCAGATGGTATCAGGCAGCGAGGCACCGTCGGAATTCAACATCTATATCGCGCAATCGCGGACCTTTCTCTCGGCCGAAATGTCAACCTGCTCGATGCACAACATTCTGACTCCGCGCGGTGCAAAGGTTCGTGATGCGCGGGCCTGGGCCGGCTTTCTGGACGAAGCCGTGCGCCTTTATGGGCCCCGATCAGAAGTGCTGATCGCCAGCCATTGCTGGCCGCGTTTCGGCCAGCATGAAGTCGTCCGCTCACTTGCCGCCCACCGCGACAATTACCGGTACTTGCACGATCAGACCGTGCGGCTGATGAACCAAGGCGCAACGCAGGCCGAACTGGCCGAAGTGCTGGCGCTTCCGCCCGCGCTGGCGCGTGACTGGTTCAATCGCGGCTATTACGGCACCTACAGCCACAATTCGAAGGCAATTTATCAGTTCTATCTGGGCTGGTACGATGCAGTGCCGGCCAATCTGCACCCGCATCCGCCAGCCGAACGTGCCAAGCGCTTGATTGCTGCGCTGGGCGGTGGGAAAAAGGCAATTGCCGCAGCCCGGAAGGCGATGGCTGCGGGCGACTATCGCTGGTCGTCTGACCTGTTGAATCAGGTGGTGTTTGCCGAACCAGCGAACCAGGTGGCCCGGGTGCTGCTGGCTGATAGTTACGAACAACAAGGCTATCAGGCGGAAAGCGCAATCTGGCGTAATCAGTTCCTGATGGCGGCACAGGAATTGCGGTTGGGCCCGGCACAGCGCGCGTCCAATGCGCAGGGAACCGACGTCATCAGCGCGGTGCCGACGCAATTGCTGCTCGATTCCGTCTCGACCAGGTTCGATCCGACCCGTGCCGGTGGGCGCACCGGTACGATCGCCCTCGCTCTGATTGATCGGGAAGAGAACGCTGCAATCGAGCTATCTCCAACTACGATGATCGGCAGGATGGAGCGCGCGACCAGCCCTGCTGCCAAGATCACTGGCCCGCGGCGGTTGTTGCTGGGGTTGTTGTTCCTGAAACTGCCCCTGGCGCAGTTAGAGGCGGCCGGCTTGAAAGTGGAAGGGGATCGCACGCTGATCGAGGCGTGGTTGACCGCGATTGACCCGGTGCCAGCCGGATTCAACATCGCCGAGCCGTGAATGGTGGTTGCGAGGTAAGTCACGCAGCCGCCATGCACGGCGATTGCCGCGGGGCCTGGCACGACCAGGGCTGCGGCTGAACCGATGTGAATTGAAAATTGTCTGTGACCGGGTGAAAAATGGCGTGCAGTTGACGCTTGCCGCCGCAGCTGCAGCGCAAAATTGCGCGGCCCGATGTCAATGCGATGAGCCGAGCGGGGCACGGACGATTAAAGCGGCGCACTCCCTCCCTGCGCTGATCAATCAAACTCGATTGAATTGAAGCGAAATTTTTCTGGCCTCCGTCATTACTAATTCGATTTTGAAAGCTATCACTTTGGCAGAAGTCGGCTTTAGTGCGATCTGGCGTGCAAATACTTGCAGTTGACAGCTAGGCCGAATCGTATAACTTTAGGTCAATAATTTGCGAATGTTTACTTAGTGTGTTTGACAATCACCGAGGTTGTTCAAACTGTTCAATGCTGTCGTAAGTACCATGTATCCAATTTATTTGGCATGATGATCCTGCTTTGTGAAGGACGTCTGGCAAGAGGATGTGAAATGGCCAGTTCATTTGATCATTGGAAGTGTGGACGAGATTTCGAAGTTATTGACGAGCCTACTGGCGGAGCAGTGCTGTTTATCAGTGGTAATCATCGGGTTCTGCGCGTTGCCGATGAGACGGCAAATCGACTGCGCGCCGGTCCTGCTGCTTTGATTGCGGCTGAGAAGGCCGAGTGGGACAGCCTTATTGACGATGGGGTGCTGTCTGACGCAAATCTTGCTGCACTGCAAAATACATCATTTGTGGATGGTGCAAACCTTGCGATTAATGTGAATTTGACCGCAACGTGTAATCTGGGTTGCAGCTATTGCTTCGCGGATGGCGGCGATTACGGGCGCATCAAAGGTGTCATCGGTTCTGAAATTGAAGATGATATCTTCGATTTTGTGGTTGATCGCGTAAAGCGCGGCGATACCGTTAGATTCGAGTTCTTCGGCGGCGAACCTTTGCTTAATTTTGAGCGGATTGCAGCGATGTGCGCGCGTGCGACCGAAGTAGAAACGGCTTTGGGGATCCGTTTTGTGTTCCGGATTTCAACCAATTTGACAATTCTGCCCCCAGGTGCGCTGGAGCTGTTTGCCCGGCACCGGTTTATCGTGTCGGTCTCAATCGACGGCGGCAAAGAAACGCACGACCGCAACCGTCCGACCAAAGGCGGGCGGGGTTCTTGGGACAAGATCATGGCAAACTGCCTGGCGGTGCGGGCCGCTAGTGACGACATCGTGCTGGTTGCACGGATGACTGTCGTCGGTGGCGCCAACAGTCTGATCAGCGAAGTCAAACAACTGTGGGACATCAACATCTTTGACAACTTCCAAATCTATCCGGGAGTTGTGCCAAAGGAACTCAGCCATATCTTTGGCAGTGGCGATCACCATTCTGAGGGTTCGATGGCCGGAAGTTTCTTGAATGAGTTCAATGATTTTCTTGATTGCTATGCCGACTTTTTCCGACCGGACAATCGCTTCAAAGGCGTGCTGGAATACGAACGGATTGTCGACATGGTCGAAAACGGCAAGGTGGCGCTGAGTTTCTGTTCGGGTGGACGGAGCTATTTTACATTCTCACCTGACAAGTCGGTCATGCCGTGTCATCGCTTGGTTGGCGACGAGACCGCACAGATCGGGGACAGCGGCAATCCGATGGAACACGAAAGTCGGTTAGACCCTTGGCGTTTGCCGATTGATTCCAACCCGGTCTGTTCCCAATGCTGGGTGCGCTACATCTGCGCTGGGGGTTGTCGGCAAGAAAACCTCCAGGCAACCGGCGATCTGAATACACCGAGTGCTGATGGGTGCGATTACCAGATTCAGTTGGTGAAAAAGGTGGTCGGGATGATGGCTAGTCAGGGGCCGGCCTATCGTGCGCTCGACCGGATTGAGCTTGACGATATGTTCGTTTCATGTGGCCGGCCAATGACGGCAAATTTGCGTCGAAGTTCGGACGTTCCCACACTCAACTTTTTCAAATCGCTTTGATGTCTTGAAAGGGCAATCCTATGTCTGAGTCTGAGCTTGTAAGGCGTAACATTCATACTTATCCGTTTAAGTACAGCCACCTGCAGCCAGATGAATTTTTCACGCGCGAACCGGCAGTGATCTATGTGCACATCCCATTCTGCAACACGAAGTGTCATTTCTGTGACTATACGGTCTATGTCAACACGTCGGCGGATTTGCGGGCACAATACGTCGATGCACTGTGCAAAGAGATTGCTGATTTCCCAAAGAATCCGGCTTTCCCGAAGTTTTCGATCGACGCGGTCTACGTCGGCGGCGGCACTCCGGGCGTGCTTGAAGGGCATCAGCTCGCGCGGATTCTGCAAACAATTCGAGATACCTTTAGCACGGCTGACTATCTGGAAGTCGGAGTTGAGTTCGATCCTGGTTCGGTCACGGTTGACAAGCTGCGCGAGATTAAAGCCGCAGGTTACAACCGGATCAGCATCGGGGTACAGTCGTTTGAAGAAGATATCCTGAAGGAAAACAACCGCCCACATCAGTTGGCAGATGTTTTTACGGCATGGGACGCGATTGAAAAGGTCGGGTTCGAAAATTCGAACATCGATTTGATCTATCCACTCATCGGACTTGATCTGACGAAGTATGAGAAATCATTGCGGCAAGCGATCAGTATGCGGCCAGTTTCGATCACGGCCTATCCGCTCGAAGTTTGGCCGCAGACCGCCTATCATCACTGGCTGTTCAAATCACAAAATCGCAGCTTGCCGAGCCGCACAACCGAGATCGAGATGTGCCGCCTGTCGTTCGATTTGCTGGAGGACGCTGGCTACGAACGGTTCAGCACCAGCGGCTATTTTGATCCCAAACGGCACCCGACCTATAGCAAGTATCTTGAATACTATTGGCGGACATGGCCCTTGCTCGGGTTTGGAGTGTCTTCGAAGAGCGTAATAAATGATCACCTCTACACAAATATCCGGCCGCTGAAGGAATACATTGAGCGGGTGAACAATGGCGTGTCGCTGCTCGATTTCGCCACCCGGATGACCAAAAACCAAGAAATGCGCCGGGTGATGATCCGCGGCTTGAAAATGTGTCAGGTTTCACGGTCTGATTTCGAAACCCGCTTCGGGGTGCCGATGGATCTGGTCTTTGGCAAAGAAATTAGAACGCTGATTGACCAAGGATTTCTGGAGGAGCAGGGCGATCTGATTGCTCTAACCCGTGAGGGCCAGGTGTTTTCAAGCAACGCCTGGGAGATGTTCTTCACAGACGATGACTTGCGAGCGCCGGAGGGTGAGGAAGTGCAGTTCGGCCTTTCGGAACTTGTGCTAACCTGAGCACGCAGGACCAGCTATGCACCGTGTTCCGTTCCTCCAGACATTGGATGGTCAGAGCGGACTGGGTGAGGCTATCCGTGCGGTTGCAGCTGCCTTGCCAGACAAGCGGGCGCTTGGCGTTCTGCGCGATGGGCAGCAGCTTAGCAGCAGCCTGACCTATGCTCAGCTTGATGCACGCGGATGCCGGATGGGTGCCGCGCTGGCGCGGCATGTTGAGCCTGGTGCCCGCGTGGTCATCGCGTGCGAGCCGGGTGAAGACTTTGTGGTTGCTTTCTTGGGCGTGATTTATGCCGGGGCGGTTGCCGTCCCGGTGCCGGTGCCGCGCTTTGGCAATCAGTCGCAGCGCGTCGAAACCATCATGCGTGACGCCGCAGCGCGTGCAATTGTCGTCCGCGATGTTCAGCAACTCACGCTGCCGGACGCGGTTGTCGTGCTTAGCCCGGATGCTGCGGAAGACGCTGATCGATGGAGTCCGCGGTTCGGACGCGGCGATCAACTGGCATTCATTCAATATACTTCCGGATCAACCAGTGCGCCAAAGGGCGTGACGGTCACCCATGCCAGTGTGTTGGCAAATTCGCGGTTGCTGCGGCGGGCCTTGGCCTATGACGGCAACAGTGTCAGCCTGACGTGGTTACCCCCATCGCACGACATGGGTTTGATCGAAGGCCTGCTGCAGCCGATCCTGCATGGGGTTGGTGCGCTGGTGATGGCGCCCGATCATTTCCTGCGCCATCCACTGCATTGGCTCACGGCGATCGACAGCTTTAAGGTTACGCACTCCGGCGGACCGAATTTTGCGTATCAACTATGTATTGAGCGGGCCCAGGCGCGCGTTTTGGCGGCGCTCGACCTGTCAAGCTGGCGGCTGGCTTACGTTGGGGCGGAACCGATCCGTCATGTGGTGTTGCAGGCGTTTGGCGATACCTTTGCGGCTTGCGGGTTCAACCGCACAGCGTGGCACGCCTCCTATGGACTGGCCGAAGCAACGCTGCTGGTCAGCGAAGGTCCGGCGGAACCCGTCTCTGTCAATGCACGCGCGCTTGAGCAGGGCGAGGTCGTCCGCGTTGCCACTGGCTCAACCGGCGCAAGAACTCTGGTGCGCTGTGGGCAGCCCTACCCAGAAATGCGGCTGGCGATATTTGATCCTGAAACGGCGCAGCCGTGCCTGACCGATCGGGTCGGCGAAATCTGTATTGCGGGAGCCAGCGTGACCCGCGGCTATTGGGCAGGGGAGCAGGCTCCCGTCGTGGCTGATCCGCTGGTCGACCAAGCGGGCACGGCATGGCTCCGGACGGGCGATCTGGGCTTTCTTGACGATGGCAAACTGGTGATCACAGGTCGGCGCAAAGAATTGATCATTATCAATGGCCGCAACTTGTTGCCGCAAGATCTTGAACTGGCGATCAAGAGTGCAATTCCCAGACTTAAGCGGATGCCCGTCGCGTTTGACGCCTTTGGGCTGGCCCAATATCCGGACGGCGGGCTGATCATTGCCATCGAAGCTACCGCATCCGAGGTCATGGCTTTTGCGGAGATACGCGAAGCGATCCAACGTGCGATGGCTGAAGAATTTGCCGTGGAATGTGCCGAAATTATTGCCATCGCCCGTGGTGAAGTCCGGCAAACCACCAGCGGCAAGCTGATGCGGGGTGACTTGCGCCGCCGCTTTGGAAACGGGGAATTGGACGTTCTGGCCCGATGGACTGGTGCGCCAAGCGGTAGCGGCGCGGACGCGCTAGCCAGGGCTGAAACGGTCAGCGATTTACTGAACGCCAAGTTCGGGCCGATCGCTGCGCTAATGGATAAAACGCTGGCGCAGCTCGGAGGAGAATCGCTGTTCGCCGCGCGGCTCGCAAACGCGATCTTTAAACGCGATGCCAGTGCCCCGCATCCGGCTGCGCTGTTGCGCATGACGCTCAAGGCGCTCCTGATTCCGGAGCCAGTTTCGGAGCATGACCGCAAGGCCATGCGTGAACCAGCGACCGCAAGCAGTGCCGTCACCCCAGCGACGGACGCGCAGCGCGGATTGTTTTTCCTGAATCGCATGTGGCAGAACGACGATCCGTTCGTTTTGACTTTTGCCGGGCTGCTGGGGTCAGACATTGAGGCTTCGCGGCTGGCCAGTGCGCTGCGCGCGCTAACTGTCCGTCACCCGCTGTTGCGCAGTACATTTCGCGCGAGCGATGCTGGTGGGATTGTTGAATTTGTCGAACTTGGCGAACTCACCGGAGGTGTTTGTGAATTCGACGATCCGACCTGCCTCGCGTTTGAAACGGCGCGGCTTGCTGCGGCAAGCCTGCACGGTGGAGCCTTGTTCTCCGCCAGTTTGTATCGCAGTGATGGGCAAGGAACCGGCCTGGTAATCAGGGTTCACCACGCCATTGCCGACGCGGCATCGCTGGCAGCGGCCTGGACCGATCTCGCACGATTGTATGCTGGCGAACAACTGGAGCCGGTGCCCGTCCGGGCCGCCGAGCGGGAAGCTGCTGAAATTGCGGAGCGCGGCGTTGCAGCGGCGCAATTTTGGCGGACCCGTCTGGCCGGCGCGCCGCTAGGATTTGAGCTGCCGCCGGATTTTCAACGACCGGTTCGGCCAACCTTTTCATCCGCACGCGCGACAATCGAACTGCCGGTCGCTACTTCCTCAGCGATTGATCAAATTGCGCAGCAGCGCGGCATTTCACCGGCCGCAGTTTGTCTGGCCGTTTTTGCCGGGCTGTGTATGCGCCAGACCGACAGCCGCGATATCGTCATCGGCGTTCCGATTAGGATGCGAACTGGCGCGGAAGCCGAAGCAGAAGTGGGCCTATTGGCGCGCACGGTCTTGACGCGGATTACCGTGGCAGCTGACGCCACCGCAGCGGCAGTGCTGGATGAGGCAGACCGCGCACTATTCGACGCCCAGATGCAGCAACCGTTCCTGCTGGAGTCCGTGCTGCGTGAACTGGATGGCTCACCGGCCGAAGGCGTGCCTGTTCCGCGGCTGCTGTTTAACTGGCTGGTTGATGATGGCACTGGCCAGCCAATCAGCGCCTGGGTGCAAGGCCGCAGTGGCGTTCAAATCGGCCCCGCCAATCTGCCAATTGCCATGCTGGAAACGCGCGCGCCACCAGCATACCATGACCTGACCTTGCATGTGACTTTGGATGCGGGCCAGTATCGCGCGACCGCGCACTATGCGCGTGACGTGTTTCGGCCAGAACGGATCGAGCGGCTGTTAGAGCAATTTGGCAATCTGGCGCACCAGCTTGCAACGCAGCCCGATGGCTGCTTATCCGACTTGCCGCTGCTTGGCGCAGACGAACTTGCGCAACTCAATCGCTTTGCTGGACCAGATGAAGGGCGTGCGCCAGCACGGCTGCTGCACCAGCTGTTCCATGAGCAGGTCGTCAGAACGCCGGATGCCCAAGCGCTGGCGGCGCTGGACGGCGCGTTGACCTATGCCCAGCTTGACCAGCGATCCAATGTGCTCGCGCAACGGCTGCAGAACGCGGGCATCGTACCTGGCGACCGGGTCGGCATTCATCTGGCGCGGAATGTCGAGCTGATTGTTGCAACCCTTGCGGTCCTGAAAGCGGGCGCTGCTTACGTCCCGCTGGATCCACGCTATCCAGCCGGACGATTGGAAGGGATGATCGCAGATGCACAGATGGCCACTGTCATTTCGCAGGCCCGCACAGACTGGCCGGCCGGGATCTTGACTCTTGATCCTGTAACCGCGTGTGCGGGCAAATGCGATGCCGTGCTGGCAGACGTATCACCAGATAGCCCCGCCTATGTACTGTTCACCTCTGGCACCACCGGACGGCCGAAAGGCGTGGTCATATCGCACCGTAGCGCGGCTGGTTTGCTGTTCTGGGCGCACCGCGAATTTGGTTCGGCACTGGCCCGGGTCTTTGCGTCGACCTCGGCGAGCTTCGATCTCTCGATCTTTGAAACGTTCGCGCCGTTGACGTTTGGCGGGGTGGTAATCGTCGCAGATTCGCTGCTCGCTTTGCCGGAAATGGCCGAGGCGTTTAAACCAACCTTGGCCAGCGGTGTGCCCTCGGTCTTTGCAGCCTTGCTCGAACGCGGCGCGCTGCCTGCGCTGCAAGCCATGGCGGTCGCGGGTGAGCCGCTCAGTTCCGAACTGGCAGACCGGCTGATTCGCTCCAGTCCCGGGGTCGCGCTGTATGATTTGTACGGCCCAACCGAAGTTACCACCTATGCCACCGGCGGCAAGCGCGGCCCGGGTGACAAAGCCACCATCGGCAAGCCGTTGCCATGGACGCGGGCCTATCTGCTGGATCGGCAGATGCAGCGAGTCCCGCTGGGGGCGAGCGGAGAGATATGGCTGGGGGGTGACCGGGTGGCGCAAGGCTATTTCGGCCGTGCAGACTGGACCGCCGACCGGTTCCGTCCGGATCCGTTTGCGAAGCGGCCGGGCGCGCTGATGTACCGGACGGGTGATGCAGGATGCTTTAGACCTGACGGTTCACTGCGCTATCAGGGGCGACTTGACCGGCAAATCAAACTCCGCGGATACCGGATCGAACAGGGTGAAATTGAATCCGTGATCGCCGCGTGCGATGGCGTGACGCAGGTTGCCGTGCTGGTTTTGCCGGGATCACAAGGGCCGGCTGGCGACCGGCTGGTGGCGTGTGTCGCCGGGTCAGAGCGATCAGCGAACCAGATCATCGACCATGCTGCGCAGCAATTGCCAGCATTTATGGTCCCTGCGGCGATCTTTACATTCGATACGCTCCCCCTGACCCCAAACGGCAAGCTGGATCGCGAACAGATTGCAAGCCTCGCTGCGGCAGCGGCGGGTGCTGCCCAACCGCTGATAGCGAACCCTGCAAGCACCCCCGCCAACGCCCAGCTTGACCGGGTGTTGCAGGTGCTTGCCCTAGCAACCGGGATCGCCGGAATTACGCCCGAGACCAGTCCTTACGCGCTCGGCGCAACATCACTGGATGCCGTGCGGATCCAGCAAGGTCTGCGGGCAGAATTTGGCACCGAATTGCCGCTGCGTGCGATCATTGAAAACGGTTCGCCAATCGCGCTTGCGGCCAGCCTTGATTTGCGGACTCCGCCAGGCCCAGCGCGGTCGCTGAAGACGGGGTCAATCGTTGATCGGCCCGGGTATCGGCCATTGCATTTTGCGGAACGGCAACTGCTTGCAACGCTTGCTGCCGATCCGGGGTCTAGCGCGTTTCATATCGCGGTGATCATCCACTTGGCTGAGCCGACCACAATTGAGCGGCTGGACGCTGCGCTGGGGTTACTAACGAGGCGCCATGCCGTCTTGCGGCAACGGCTTGATCCGTCAGGACTGAACGCGGTGATTGGGCAGGATCAGGCCCAGCTGCGCGCAATCCCGATGCCCGGTGTTGACCAAGATCAGTTGATCGCTTGCGCCCGTCAACCGTTCGATCTTCAGCATGACCCGCCCTTGCGCATCTGCGTGGGCAGCAGTGCGCAAGCCATCGGGATGATCGGGCTGACCGCGCATCATCTGTTCGTCGACGGTGCCAGCCTGGCTCCGCTGATCGCCGAACTGGTGCAGTCGCTGCGGGTGACCGGGGATGTGCCGGCACCGCCGCAAATGCTGTTGCAACCGAGCGCGGCTGCGCCCGACCCCACTGCGATTGCCTATTGGAGATCCGCAGTGCGCGGGGCAGTTGCGGCATTTTTGCCGGAGACTGGCGGTGCGGCGAGCGCGCCGATTGGAGCGGGCGCAACCGAACGGCTGCTGCTGCCGATTGGCCTGTCCGATGTGTTGCGCGACAGCGCCCGGGCGCAGTCCACGACGCCGTTCTGTCTGTTGCTAACGACGTTTCTGAGCGTGCTGGCGAAGCACAATGGACTGACGGATCAAACCGTGGCGGTGCCTTATGATTTGCGGCTTTCGACCGGTTGTGATGGTGCGGCAGGCATGTTTGCCCAACCCGTGTTGGTGCGCGTTAATCTTGGCGCCAGTCCGACTTTGTCGGCATCGGCGCAAACCGTTCGCCGCGCGTTGGCAGATGCTTTGGAACATGGTGCAGTGCCGTTTGAACAGGTCTTGGCCCAATTGCCCGGTGATCGCTCGTTCGGCGACAGCTTTTACCGGGTGCTGTTCGCCAGCCAGGACGGTCTGGATGCGCCGCTTGCTGATGCGGGCGGCGGCGCCACTGTCGAATTGCTGGACACTGGCTCAGCGCGAGCCGACCTGACTGCCTTGGTCAAAGCTGATGGGACCGGGCCGATCGAACTGGCGATCGAGTTTCGCCGTGCTTATTATGGCCAGGCGCAGATTGCAGCGCTGTTGCATGAATGGGGTCAAGTGATTGAGCGGATGGTGACCGCAGGCGATGCTTCCGTCGCAATGGGGGCCGTGGCAGCAGCGACCAGCAGCGCTGCGCCGTTTGAACCAGCAGCCGCGCCACGCGTGATTGCCAGGTTGGACTTGCCGGCCATAACAACGGCGGTCGCCCAAGCTTGGGCCGCCGTGCTCGGCAACCCACCTGGACGCGACGAGAGCTTCTTCATGGCTGGCGGAGATTCGCTCGCCGCCGTCAGATTGATTGGAAAAATCGAGCAAAATCTGGGCGTAAACCTGACCCTGCGCGAATTCTTCGGACGGACCACCATTGGCGAGCTTACGGAAACGGTAGCAATGCGCTTTGGTCAGCACACTGCGCGACAGGCACTTGCGCTGCCGCTGCCAGTACTTCCCGTGCCGCCAGTCCTTCCCGCGCGGTCAGTCCTTCCCGCGCGGCGCGGACCGCTCAGCATGGCCCAGCAACAACTGCTGTTTTTTGAGCGGCTGCGGCCGGGCGTGCCGCTGTATAATGTGGGTCTGGCCTATGAATTGACCGGCCCACTTGATTCCGACCGGATGGTCCAGGCGCTCGATGCCGTGGCAGCACGCTATGCTGCACTGCGACTGCGGTTTGATACGGCCCATGAAATCGGCAGCCAGGAGGTGCAGCAGGCTTGCGCCGTCGCGCTTGAAACACCGTGTGCAGGTGCCGATGCGCTGGCGGTGCTGCGGGCGTTCATGGCCCGGACTTTTGACTTGGCGCAGGATCCACCGCTGCGGGCCTGCCTGATTCAGATCGACCCTCAAACCCACTTGTTCGCGCTGTCAGCGCATCATGCTGCGGTTGATGCGCAATCGCTCGCCTTGCTCTCGCTGGAACTGGGCCGGCATTATCGCGGCGAGCCGCTTGAACCGCCCGAACTGTTCGGGCCGATCGAATATGCGCTGTGGGAACTGGCTTGCCTGGATGATCCTGCGGCGCGGCGTGCGCAAGCCTATTGGCGCAAGCAGCTCGCCGGGGTCAATCCGGCGCTCAACCTGCCGTTTGATCCGGTACAGCAAACCGGGACGAGCACGCTTTCCCGGCAACTCGACCCGGCAATTTCGAGAGCGCTGAGCCAGTTGGGACAGCAATCGGGCGCGGGCATTGTCGCCGTGATCCTGGCTGCGTTCGCCAAATTGCTGAGCGAACATTCCGGCAAGGAGCAGGTGGTTATCGGCCTGCCAGTCAATACCCGGCGGGCTCCCCACCTTGATAGCGTCGGCTTCTTCTCAAACACCGTGCCGTTTGCGATCAGCCTGACGCAATCCGAACCACCAGCAGCGCTGTTGCAACGCACCCGCGAGATCCTGAGCGAAGCGCAGGACATGGGCTGGCTGCCGCTGCCATCGATTGTCGAGGTTTGGCAGCCGCCCCGCGATCCGGCGCGGCCAGCCTTGTTTCATGCGCTGTTTGCGATGGAGACCGGCGCTGGCATTGAAATCGTACCCAACGGCACGCGGCGGCTGGCGCTTGATCTGGGGCTTGCCCGCTGCGACGTCTTGCTGCTGGCGCGTGAGACGACGTTCGGAATCGAACTGCAATTACAGCATTCCACACCACTGGCCGCGTTTGAACCGGGGGTGCTGCTGGACCGGCTGCAAGCTTTGCTGACCAGCGCCGTAACACCAGAATTTGCGCAGCCAATGCCGCTAGCTGGCGCTAACGCCGCCGCACTGGGTGCGCTAGAGATTGCGGGATGCATCCGAACAATCTGGCGTGATGTTCTGGGTGTGCCGACGGTGCCCGATGATCGCTCGTTCTTTGATTTGGGCGGGTCGTCCTTGCAACTCGTCCAGGTGCAAACCCGGCTTGAGGCCAGGCTGGGGCGCGAAGTGCCGCTGTCGGTGTTATTTTCCAAGCCGCATTTGCGTGATCTTGCGCTCGCGCTTGGCCCAGCCGCACCGGGTTGCAAGCCATCGCGACGGTCCGCCAGACCGCCCCGTAATAGAACCAGCCAGAGTCGCCGAGCACCGCAGCAACCATGATCCCCATGAAGGAGGCCGTACATGTCTGAAGCAGAAATCTATCATGTCGTTATCAACGACGAGGAGCAGTATTCGATCTGGCGTGCCGGCCGCGACATTCCCGATGGCTGGCGCACCGATGGCATTGCTGGTCCGAAAGAGGAATGCCTCGCCTACATCGAAACCCACTGGACTGATATGCGCCCATTATCTTTGCGAAAGGCGATGGACGCCCAGCGTGCTTGATCCCGCCTGGCATCCGTTCAATCGCGATTTGGCGGTGGTCGCAGATGCGGACACCCCGTTGTTGCTGTGCTTCCCGTTTGCGGGAGGCGGTGCCTCAACCTATGTGCCATGGCTGCGCAAAAACACACCTGGCTTGACCGTTGTTCCGGTACAATTGCCTGGTCGGGAGCATCGGATTGCGGAACCACCATTCAGGCGGATGGACGCCCTGCTTGACGCAGTGTTAGCGACGCTGGTCCAACCGCTTCAGCGCGAAATCGTGTTGTTCGGGCACAGCATGGGCGCGCTGATTGCGGCCCGTCTGGCCCAGCGGATGGTCGCGGCTGGCAGCCCGCCGGTGCGACTGTGTGTATCGGGCTTCCCCCCACCGCAGTTTCGGCGGCGGCAGACGGCGATTCATCACTTACCGCAAGCCGAAATGCTTGAATCACTTCGGCGGCTGAACGGATTGCGCCCGGAGGTGCTGGCCAATGCCGAACTGGTCGAGCTGATTGTCCCGACGCTCTATGCAGATCTTGAGCTCGAAGAAACCGACCGGTCAGTAGTGTTTAACCCTTTGCCATGTCCAATTTCGTTGTTTTCAGGGATCGACGATCCCTTGCTCGGCAGCAAAGCAATTGCAGCATGGAGTGAAGCAACTATGCAGAGTGTCGAGACACACAGATTTCATGGCGATCATTTCTATCTGCTCAGCAATTTTCCCGAAATTCTAAAGCTGATTGTCGAAGACTTGACGAAGGTTGAAATCGCAGTTGTTTAGTAAAACTCCTGATGTTGAAAGGCGATTAATGACTGTCGAATCGATCGCAACCCGCGCGGCTGGCCTGAGACGGAACTTTTCCTATGCGACTGTGGAAATTTTAGGTCTTACGCTCGGGTTTGTCGCGGCGATCCTCATCGGGCTCTATGTCTCGTACGAACGCGGCTATGATCGCTGGCTTGATCCCGACAACCAGATTGTCAGGGTTTCGGCCTATTTTAAGCGGGCTGATGCCGCATTGGATACGAGCCAGAAGCAATTGGCCGCAATTTTGCCATCGCAGGTGCCAGGCGTGCTCGCCGCGACAAGACTTTTGCCTGAAACCCACAGCGTTCGCGCGCAGGCAGTTGAATTTAATGAGACGGTCTATTGGGCAGACCCGAACCTGTTTGCGGTGCTACCGCTGGCGCTGAAATCGACGGCGGGCGGGCAAACGCTTGCGGCACCAAATACTGCCGTGATCAGCGAAGCGATGGCACGCAAGTATTTTGGCGCATCCGAAGCCCTCGGGGGCACTTTGCAACTTGATCGCGGCGCGAATTTTCGCGTGGTCGGCATTCTGCAGGATTTGCCCGCGAACAGCCATTTGGACAGCGAAATACTGCTGTCTGGTGAAACGGCCGATGCGGGGATGAAGGCGCTTGATGCCGATGATCCCGATTTCATCGGAGCTCCGGTCTATACCTATTTCAAGGTTGCACCGGACACCGATATTGCGGCGTTGCAAAGCCGCATGACGGCGCTGATTGACCGCAACTGGACTCAATCTTCGGGTGAGAAGATGAGCGAAACCCTGGATTTGAAGCTGACCTCGATCCGCGACATTCATTTGCACGGGACCGGCGAATTTGCGATGCGTCCGGGCGGCGATGCCACGACAATCAATGCGCTGGCGCTGGTTGCGCTGCTAATCGTGCTCGCTGCCAGCCTCAATTTCGTCAATTTGATGACCGCTCGCGCTTCGCGGCGGATGATCGAAGTCGGGGTGCGCAAGTGCTTTGGCGCATCGCGTCGGGATTTGATCGTCCAGTTTGTTGGCGAGGCGACAGCATTTGTCGTAGCGGCATTTCTGCTCGCCATTGTCGCTGTCCATGTGTTGGTGCCAGCGCTAAACACACAACTTGGTTCGGGCATTGCGTTCAATTGGTGGGATCATCCTGGGATCGTCATGGCCGCGCTGGGAGCCGTTTTTTTGATCGCAGTTTGCGCAAGCATTTATCCGGCTTTGTTTCTCTCTTCGTTCAAACCGGTGGAAGTTTTGCGCAGCGGCCGTGCGGCCAATGCCGGTTCCAATCTGTTGCGTAGTTCATTGATCGTCGTGCAGTTTGCGGTGTTCATTGCGCTGCTCATTTCGGTGATCACGATCCGCGCGCAAGTGCAATTCGCGATGAGCCGGACCACTGCGGCACCTGATGCTGCGGTGGTCTTGGTGGAATCGGATTGTTCGGGTGGGCTTCCTGAAGCGGTGCGACAGATTTCGGGAGTTCGCGCGGTTGCCTGCGCGCAAAGCGCACCGACCAACAAAGAGAAGATCGGCACGAGTGCGATGTTGCCAGACGGGCAAGCAATCCAGGTTGATACCTCTCCGGTCGATTTTGGCTTCTTTGAGCTTTACGGAATGCGCCCCTTGTCTGGCCGGTTCTTTAGCCGTGACCGGGTGAGCGACGCGGTGATCCCGGATTTGGACTTTCAAGCACCGCTGGTGCTGAATGAGACGGCGGTGCGCAAACTTGGGTTCGCTTCGCCTGAGGCCGCACTGGGCCAGCTGATCACGCTGAGAAAGGGCGAAAACCCGCAGCCTTCGCAGATTATCGGGGTCGTTCCAGACTTCGTGGTAAATTCGCTGCGCGAACCCGTCGCTGCGACCGCCTATTTCGTTGATCCACGCAAATTTCAATGGATGAGCGTCAGTATGGACCCAGCCATGCAGGAAGGCATTTTGGCGGCCATCGATGCACAATGGGCGCGGCTGCCCACCAGTCAAGGACCGATCAACCGGTTCTATCTGGATGGCTATTTCAGCGAACTCTATGACAGCACGCGCGCGCAAGTCGCCCTATTTTCGGCGCTGGCGATCGTGGCTTCGATCATTGCGCTGATCGGCCTGATCGGACTGGCTGCGTTCACCACTTCACGGCGCGTCAAGGAAATCGGCATCCGCAAAGCGCTTGGCGCGAAAACCAGCGACATCGTGCGACTGCTAATCTGGCAGTTCGCCAAGCCGATCCTGTGGGCCAATGTTGTCGCATGGCCGCTGGCTGCTCTGGCGCTGACCAAATGGTTGAATGGCTTTGCTTATCATATAGCCTTGCCGATTTCGATGTTCGTAGTTTGTGGACTGGTAACGCTGTCAATTGCATTGCTGTTTGTGTCAATTCAGACTTGGCGGGCGGCGGGTGCACGCCCGGCACTGGCTCTGCAATACGAATGATTTGAAATATCGAGAAATAAATTGCAATTAATACAACTATTTTGAGCAATATATCTATTCCAGTAGTATGACGCATCTTATTTCAAATTGATGATATTTGCATTTGTGATTATTTTGTAGTTATTGCTATTTGCTTGATAGGCTGTTTGGCTGGTGGTGATCGGCTGAAATGGCCTAGTTCGCCAAAATTTTTGTTCAGACCGCATGGAGCCTCCGATGCTGGACCAAATGCGAAGTCGCGACGCACCCACGCTTCGTGCCCTCGCGCTGGGTTCGGTCCGGGCTTCGCTTCGGCTTGATGGACTGGGTGCGGCGGTGATCGAGGTTTGTGATCGCGATAGCGCGGCGGCAATGATTGCAAACTTGCAGCCCAACCTGCTGATCGCTGGGCGCGGCGCGCTTGAACCGAAGTTAGAGCGGCAATTTCGGGCTGCAAACAGCGGAATATGGTCCCAGGTTTTGCATACGGACAGTGCCGCAGATAGTAAGTTTGCCGCTGCGCTGTGTCCGGCTGCCTTGCGCAAGATTGAGCAAGCCTTTGCGCGCGACGCGTGCTTTGCCGAAGAAGCTGCGCTGATTGCGGCGCAGCAAACAACCGGGCGGGCCAGAACGGTCTGCGTTGTCGGGGCCGGCATCGTTGGGTTGATGACCGCGCTGCGCCTGTCAGAGCAAGGCTTTCAGGTCACCGTACTCGAGTCCAGCCCTGCGCCGCAGGGTGCGCCGTGGACCGCGTATGGATGCACCAATGGAGGTGCGAACGCCCGGATGTATTCCGCCACCGAATACGACAATTACAACGAAAAGCGCGACGAGCTGTATGTTGATATGGCGGACGTGTTTGAACGGCCGCTGTCGCAAGGTGGCTGGTTGGCAATGGATCCGGCGGCGCGCACCGCAGAAGATTTGGACTGGAATGATATGTTCCGGCGCGTGCCAGTGTGGCTCGCACAAGGCTATTCGGCTGAGATTTTCGATATCTGTCGGGATGGGCGTCAGGCTTGGCGGGAATTCTTCGCCAAGCATCCCGCAATTCGCGAACAGTCCGGAATGCGCGATGGGCTGGTGCGGACTTACGATGATCCATCGAAGCTTGAAGCCGCACGCACGCTGCAAGCCGAACAGGGTGCGCTAGAGCGAGTCTTGACGCCTGCGGAAACAGCGCGCCGTCATCCGCTGTTTGGCCATGCTGTCGCCAGCGGCGCAATTTGTGGTGCCTTGGAAGTTTCAGGCTTTACGGTCCAGATTCACGCCTTCATGCAGCAGCTTGTGCACACGCTGGACCAGCGCGGCGTGCGGATTGAATGGGGCTGCCGCGCGGATCGCCTGATCCGGGATAGCGACAATCTTATTCTCGGGCTGGAGGCGCGCGACGGCATTCGCAAGGCCGACCACTATGTCCTTTCGCCCGGTGCCTATGGTGAAGGGCTTGCTGCCGGGTTCGCCGGTCAGAGGCTGCTGCACGGGGTGATTGGAGCCTGGCTGGTCTTGCCGCACGTTGGCGGTGAACTGCGCCGCTCGTGTAAACTCAAGCGTGCGGCCGCGCTCAATCAGGATGTAAACGTGACGATCGGGAACACACCCGACGGTCGGCCAACGCTGACCCTGGGCAGTGGTTATGGCTATGTCGGCGGAACCCCGGGCCGATTGGATCAGGTGCAACTGGATCTGATGTATGCGCAACTGGATCAAATCGCGGAACAGTTCTTTCCAGAAGCGTTTGCGGCGGCCGGTGCAGCTGGCACGATAGCGGCCAAAAAGTACTGCGTGCGGCCCTGGACCCCCACCGGCCTGGGGGTGTTTGAATGCCAGCAAGCCGAAACTGGCGTTGCGCTGCTGATCGGTGGACACAACACTGGCGGGTTCGCGATCGCCCCGCAAATCGCCGAATCCGTGGTGAATGCGCTGACCGGGCAACCATCAGATTTGCATTGGCAATTCCAGTCACGCCGCCTGGCAGCGGTGTTGCCCGCCTTGCATCATATGGCCGATTGAAGGGATTGAAACATGCCGGTGATGGTCAGTGATATCCGCCTTGCCGAATTTGACGCAGCTGAGGGCGCAGCCTTTGCGCAGCATTGCAAAGCAGGCCTTGGCCCATCCGTTTGGCGCGGTGGCGCCAGCATGTGGACGGCGGTGCGCGAATGGAGCTTCGAACGCTTGCGCGCGCGGTTCGGTGATCAGCAGATGCGTGTCCGCGGCAGCGACCAAGCGCTCGACGTATTCTTCGGCGCGGTGGGTGAGCGCGAGATGACGTTTTCAGACTATCTTGATGCAATTCTTGCGCCACAGCAGGACATGTCCCGGCCCTATCTCGGCAACTTTTTGGTCAATCATCCGCTCATGGTGCCAGAAGTTTTGCGCCTGATCGATGATGTCGATTTTCCTGAGATATTTCCGGAATTGGCCAGCCGGCAGTTCCGAATCTGGGTGGCTGGTGCGGGGCAACAGTCCACTATCCACAACGACAACTATGAAAACATCAATGCGCAAATCATTGGGACGAAGCGCTTTCTGCTGTTTCCGCCCGAAGATCATCCGTTCCTCTATGCCCAGGAAGTGAACGAAAGTTTGTGGTCAAGCCCGGTCAACAGCAACCAGCCTGATTTGCAACAGCACCCGCGTTATCATCAAGCCCGCGCGCTGGAGTACACGCTGCAACCAGGAGACTTGCTGCATGTTCCCAAGTTCTGGTGGCACCAAGCCACCAGTCTGACGGTCGCGATCAACATCAACGTCTGGCACTTGCTTGGCGGGGAGCTGGATGAGACCTGGAGCGAGCGATTGGCCAGCGCGGGACAGCTGATCCCGCGCGACAAGCCGTGACGCATACAGCCTTCCAGCCCGGCTGGGCGCGCAGAACGCCTATTTGTCGGCTGGCTGCTTCCAGCGTCCGATCGTGGCCCAAGTCGGCGCCTGCAAGGCCGGCTTGGCCATCAGCAGCGCGCCACCCGGTGCGGCGACAGCGGGCGGATCAAACAATTGGCACGCAGGCAAGGTATCAGGATTGAGCCCGGCGACCTCGTCCCAGATCGCGGCGGCGGGCTGGGTTGCGGAAAAATTGGTATAGTTCTGGCTGACTATCGGCGCGCTGGCCGGGGCGAGCGGGAAGCCGGAGAAATAGAACGATTGCGGCACCACTTGCCCGCCGGCGCTGCGCTGGAATCCATAGCCGAACAGAATGCCCCCGTCGGCCGTCCGGTCCGGGCTCGCGCCGGTCTGCATGATCTTGCCGTCGCTCGCGCTGACCCAGAACGAATAGCCTTGCCCGCCTAGCCCGATTCGCGCGCTGTCCGCCGCACTATACGGCAGGTGCGAGATGAAATTGCGCGCGGGGGCATAGTTCAGCGGCGAGAACAGGCAGACCCGCGGCATCCAGCTCGGCCGTCCTGCGCCTGCGACGAAATAAGCGGTGCTGCCCAGCGAGATGAACTTGCACGAAAAATTGTTGGCGAGCGGAAAGATCGGCAGGCAGAACTTGTCATAGCGTTCTTCCATCGCCCCGGCGCCCGATTTGCCGCGCCAGGTGGAATCGTAGAACGTCGCGCCTTGCGAGGTCTGGTAATCGACCCCGTTGACCAGCGGCGAGGGCGGCTTGCCCGGATAGGGCGGCGGGTAGTTCTGATACTGGTTATAGACCCGGTACATGTTCCAGTTTGATTGCCAATAGACCGGCCAGAGCGGATCGGCGGGCTGCCCCGGCGCGCGCGGGTAGGTGCAACTGGAGGTGGCGCAAGGACTATAGCCGGGCGGATTGTGCACGCCATAGGTCTGGTAAACCGGCGATGGTGAAGGTGAAGGCGCCGGAACCGGAGCCGATTGGGCAAGGGCATCGGGCACAGCGCTGAGCAGCAACAGCCCAGCAATGATCGTGCGCATCGTCCAACCTCCCAACTCGTATAAAGGATGAACATAAGAGCAGATGTGGGCGTAAAGTGGAATGTGATTTACTTCACGTTCGCATGCCGTAGTCAGTGGAGTAAGTAATGACAAAGAAGATTTGCGAAAATAACTAAATACAATGAAGTCAGATATTTACATGGCGATGGTTGAATTTTTGAACTGACGCAGCTCGGATAGCCGGGAGGATCGCGCCTTTTGCCAGGCAGATCGCCGTAACCGGAGGCGGGCCGTGAACCAGGAGTGAGGCGAAGATGATCAAGCTTGCATGGCAGACCCCGCAAACCCTTGCCGATGTTCAGGCGGCGGTGCAGACCGCGATCGATCTCGAATTTTCGACCCTGCCGCCGTACCTCTATGCCAAGATGACGATCCTGCCGGGCAGCAATGCCCCTGCGTTTGCGCGGCTGAACGCTATCGTCGGGCAGGAAATGATCCACATGTGCCTGGCCTGCAACATCATGAACGCGATTGGCGGGACGGTGCAGATCAATCCGCCGAGCTATCCCGGCCCGTTGCCGGGGGATGTTGACGCCGGGCTGATCATCCATCTGCTGCCGTTTTCGCAAGCGGCAATGGCGCAGGGGATGGCCATCGAAGAGCCTTCAGAGGCGATCGATCCGCCGGAATTGCAAGCGGCATTGGTCGCGCCGGACGTGACGATTGGCGAGTTTTACGACTTGCTCGATAAAGCCCTGCAAGCCCTGCCAGCGACAGCTTGGTTGCCGAACAACAACCAGATTTCAGACCAGCAGTTCTTTCCCGGCCAGATTTTTGCAGTGAATAACAAGGACGATGCGCACAAGGCGATCACCCAGATCGTCTCGGAGGGCGAAGGAACCCCGGTGACGCCCACTGACAATGGCAGCCCGCTCGACTTCCAGAATGAGCTGGCACATTTTTACCGGTTCTGGGAAATGGACCGCAATCAGGTGCTGGTGAAAGACCCCAACCCGGTCGGCTTTGCCTGGGGTGGTCCGCTCGGGCTGGATTTCAGCCAGGTCTATCCCGCGATTGCCGATCCCGAATCGCATGACTTTTCGCAGGATCCGCCCGCCGCGCAGCAAGCTCAGGCGGCTTGCAACGCCGCCTATACCGCGCTGGTCAATGGGCTGGTTTCGGCCTTCCGGGGTGGGACTGGCGGTCTCGGGCTGGCGGTGCGGGCGATGTTCGACCTGCGGATGGCAGCGATGACCGCGCTGACCACGCCGCTCGCCGATGGCCATTCGGTTGCGGGTGCAGCCTTTGTCTATTCCCCCAATGCAGCACCACAAGGAGACGCGGCATGAGCATCCTTGAATTTCCGCGCATCTATTTTCGCGGCGACATCGCCTGGGATCCGGTAACGACCAACAACTATCCGACGGTCGACCGGCCGCCGCTGGCACCCGCAGCCTATGATGAGAACGCCTGCGATGCGACACTGTCGCAAGTGGCCGTATCCGCGCAAAGTGTTGCGGGTTTCCGCCAGGCCGCGATTAACGAGGTCGGCAATTTCGGCAACTGGAACCCGGCAGGCAGCTATCGCTGCCCGTTTTACGACACCGCAATCTCGGGCGTGGATGTGGGCAATGGGCTCGATACCAACGACACCTTTGCCAAAGCCCCGGTCAACTTCACCGGCATGCTGGTCGATTGCGAGCCTTACGGGGCCTATACCTCACAGCTGTTCTTCGATGACATGAGCTTCGGGATCGAAGGCGGCTGCCGGATTTATGGCAAGCGCGTGGAACGCTTCAATGATCGCTTCATCAATTTCAGCGCGAACCCCAGCAACAATATGATCGCCGGGGTTGCCTCGGTGATGTGGCAGACCTGCTTTCCCAAGAATGCGGGGCTGGAAGTCGATGCGTTTGATTCGAACGTCTTGCAAGCGTTGCAGGGCTGTCTGTCCGACGCTGACGTGCTGGGCCTGATGGTGCGGTTTGTCACTTACCGGACGGTCTATTACGACGATGATACCCTGGCCAACGGTTCGCCCGCCACGGCGGCAGCGGCGGCGGCCTTGCAGGCTAAGCTCAACGCCGGCGGGTTCCAGCCCAACCAGGCACGCTCAATGCTGGTCGGCACCGTCGGGCTGTGGCGGCAGGGTGAAGTGTTCACCGAAGCATCCGACCGCGCGCTGATCTCGACAATGGCGGCGATCCCTGGTCAGACTGATCCGAGCCGGGGCGGGCCAACCGTGGCGACTGCTTTCGCGCGGACCACAGCGACCGGGCTGGCGCTCGACTTTTCCAATACGATGCCGTGCACGAATCGCGCGACGGACAAGTTCGATCTGGGGCCCTTGACTGTAACCGCCGCCGATCCGCCGCCCGCCGTGGCGATTGCCCAAATCGCGACGATTGCCAGCAGCCAGTACAATCGCAAGGCGTTCGAAGCGACTTCGGGGATTATCGACATCCCGCTGCCAGCCGCCACCCTTGCGCAACTGGCCGGAATGGACCTGGCGATCACCACCGCTGATGGCACTGCCTTCCTAACGGAAGACGTGGTGCGCGCGGTGCCCTTGCAGGCCAATGTCTATATCAATCAGGGTGAAACCGCCGAGCTGAGCGTGCAGGTCTATCTGCGCGGGGTTCCCGCCGGGGCGGGCGTGACCGTGACGATGTCTGACCTGAACGCCAGCCAGCCGACCAGCGTCAAACAGGTGACCAACTCCGGCGGGGTGGCGACTTTCCCGGTGCTGGGCACCACGGGTGAGATCATCGGGTGGGTGTTCCAGACCGGTGACAATCCGGTGCTGCCGGTGGGCGGCGTCTTCACCCCGCTGAACAACACCTACACTTATCTGCGCGTCTTGCCCGCCGATGCCAATATCGCCGCCTTGCCGCCGACCTGGGATAACGTGCACAATTATGTGCTCGCCAGCTGGGAAGCGATGGCGCCGTGCATGGATAACTGGCTGCGGCTAGGTGACCAGCAACAGGTGCTGGCCTATGCGAACCTGATCCGGACTCTGACAGACCCTGTGAACTTTGAGAGTTTCCGGTTCATGCCGGTGACGCGCGACATGTCAGTGGGGCAGCGCACGCTGCTGTACAATTTCCTTGGCTTCGGCGCGCCGGCAGCGGCTTTGAACGCAGCCGTTGCAACGAAACCGGACGGAATAGATCAGCAAGCGCTGAGCCGGTCCATGCGTGCGCCAGTGATCAACTGAACCGCGCAATGCACAGGTCAATCGTTGGCGCAGCCCTGGTCGCTGCCGGGCTTGGCGTGCCCGCACCCGCCGCCGCCACTGCGGAGGAAGCCCCGTCGATCCTGGTCACCGCCAGCCGCACTGGCGCGGCCACGGCTGAGATCAGCACGATCCCGCGCGAACGGATCGCCGAAAGCCAGCCGGGCACGCTGCTGGAAGTGCTGGGCGAAGTGCCGGGCGTACGCGCCTATGCAACCGGCGGGCCGGGCGGCAGCAGCGTGCTGTCGGTGCGCGGCGGGGAGGCGAACTTTACCGTGGTGCTGCTCGATGGGGTGCGGCTGAACGATCCGACCAATGCCGAAGGCGGGGCGTTTGATTTTACCCTGCTCGATCCCATGGCCGTGGACCGGATCGAGGTGCTGCGCTCAGCCGGGTCGGCGGTTCATGGCTCCGATGCCTTGGCCGGAGTCGTGCAGATCGCCACTCGCGAACCGGGTAGCGATAGCATCACCGCCGGGGGCAGCGCCTGGCTCGACAGCCGCTATGGCGCAGCAGCCTCGGCCACGCTCAGCGCCGGGTGGGGCAGCGGCGGGCTGCTCGTCTCAGGCGGCGGGCTGGATAGCGGCGATGGCGATCCAGCGGGAACGCTGCGGCGTGCGCAGGCGCTGGTGCGCGCGCGCCAGGAGCTCGGCGGCTTCACGCTCGATGTGCTGGGGCTCTATTCGGACGTCGCCGCGCAAGGCTTTCCGCAAGACAGCGGCGGGCCCTTGCTCGCGGCCAACCGCGCCTTGGAGCAGCGTGACAGCGACTTGCGGTTGTTGTCGCTGCGGCTGCATGGCGATCCCGCTGCCCGGCTGCGTCCGGTGTTCACGCTCAGCCACACGGTGCAGCACGGCGATACCGACACCCCGGAAATAGCGCCCGGCGTGCTGTCCGGTGTGCCCGCCATCACCGCGCAGCACCGGTTCGAGCGGCTGGAGGCGAGTGGCTATTTGGTGGCCGCGTTGGGCATTGCGACCGTGTCTGCTGGAGCCGCTGTGCTGCGCGAAGACGGGCGCAGCGACGGCACGATCGATTTCGGCTTTCCGCTGCCGGTCGAATTTGCGCTGACCCGGGTAACGCACGCGGGCTTTGCCGAAGCCACGGTGCGGCCCGCCCCGGGGCTGACGTTGAACGGCGCGGTGCGCTATGACCGCTTGCGCGGCGGTCCTGGCACCTGGACCGGACAAGGCGGGTTGCGTTACGCCCTTGGGGGCAGCGGATCGGCGCTGTTCGCGCGGATCGGCAACGGCTTCAAGCAGCCGAGTCTGTATGCGCTGGGGCACCCGTTGATCGGCGATCCGGCGCTGCGGCCAGAGCGCAGCCGGACAATCGAGGCGGGAATGGTGCTGGCGCAGACCGGCAGCCGGGCCAGCTTGACCGTGTTTGACAACCGCTACCGCGATTTGATCGATTTTGATCCGGCGC
>JANORN010000265.1:0-6206 GCA_031415355.1 Novosphingobium sp.
ACCATATTAGGCTGATCGGCGCTGAATGCCAAATGAAGCGAGCCAACCGAGCCAAAGACTGGGCTTTGTTCCGGGTCAAACGCGCTCTGACAGCCGGATCGCCAAGCGGCACCCCAGCCGGATCGCGCCCGAGAGCAAAGGATAGCCCGGCGCTTGTTCGGCCCCGGCGGCGAAGGCCGCGTCGCGGTGCGCGCGCTCGTCATCGCGGAATTCGCGGATCATCGCGCCCAGTTCGGGATCATCATCGCCGAGTTCCTCCAGCTGCTGGGTATAATGCAGATCGATTTCGGTCTCGATCGCCGCAGTGCAAGCCATCGCGGCCTTGGGCCCCAGCAGCGCGGTCGCCGCGCCCAGCGCATAGCCTGCCGCTGCCCAGACCGGCTGCAAGGCGGTCGGACGCACACCGCGCTTTGCGATCAGCGCGTCGAACTTGGCGCGGTGCTCCGCCTCCTGCGCGGCCATGTGGGCAATTTCACTGGCATGCGGCGCACGGTCACCCATCACCGCCAGTTGCCCGGCATAGATCCGGGTCGCGCCGTATTCGCCGGCCTGATCAACCCGCAGCATTCGCGCCATGCTTGCCCGGTCTTGCATCATCGATTCCTTCCGCTGCGCCGCAGCAAGCTGAGAATCAGCAGCGCCGCGCCGCCCGAGATAAGGAAATTGAATCCCGCCAGCGAGATGCCCAGAAGGGTCCATGGCGCAACGTCGCAGCGTACCAGCGGCGCATTCATGATCGCATCGAGCGCGCTGACCCCCGGCGCGCGCTCAGTAGCAGTGGAACAGGCGGTCAGCCCTTCCCACCAGCCATATTCAACCCCGGCGTGGAACCCGCCGATCAGCCCCGAACCACCAATCGCCAGCGCCGCCAGCACGATCGCCCAGCGCCATTGCGGCCGGGCGAGACCCAACCCCAGCCCCAGCAGTGCCAGCGGCACCGCAACAAGGTGCGGATAACGCTGCCACCAGCACATCTCGCAGGGGTAGAGCCCGAATTGGTATTGCGAAATATACGCCCCCGCGAGCAGCCCGGCGGGCACCAGCAGCGCCAGCCAGCGCGCCATGCGGCCTGCGCTCTCCCCCACAGGAAGCATCAACGCCGCGCAGCCAGCGCGGTAGGATTGGTCCGGCGCAGCGTTTCCATGGCATAGTACAGCTGAAAGTCCTCGATGCCCTTCTTCTTCAGCTCTTCGGCGGTCATCCGGAAGCGCGGATCCTCGGCCTTGTCGGTTTCCAGCTTTTTGTCTTCCATTGCCACTTCGTTGACCAGATGCCCGCGCAGATCGCTTTCGCGCAGCGAAAATTCGGCGCGGCGGCGCATGTCCGGATCGCTGATCTGCGGCACGCGGATGTCGGGTTCAATCCCGCCTTCCTGAACCGAGCGGCCACCTGGGGTGAAATAGCGCGCTGTGGTCAGTTTGACCGCGTGCTGCCGGTCCAGCTGGAACAACGACTGGACCGAACCCTTGCCGAACGAGCGTTCCCCCATCACCAGCGCGCGGCGGTGATCCTGCAGCGCACCTGCGACAATTTCCGAGGCTGAGGCGGACCCGGCATCAATCAGCACGATCACCGGCAGGCCTTTGGCCAGATCGCCGGGAATCATGCTTTCGGCGCGGAAATATTCGTTCTCTGACGCCAGCCGTCCGCGCTGCGACACGATATCGCCCTTGGTCAGGAAAATGTCCGACAGCGCTACTGCTTCGTCCAGCGACCCGCCGGGGTTGGAGCGCAGATCGAGCACCAGCCCGGCTAGCTTGCCCGCCGCCTGCTTGCGCAGGGCAACAATCGCCGCGTTCACATCGCGGCCCACGTCGCGCGAAAATTCGTTGACGGTGATCAGGCCAACGTCCTGTTTCAGCTCCCAGGTCACCGGTTCCAGTTCAATCACACCGCGCGTTACGGTGACGTCGAACGGTTCTTCGCGGCCCGAGCGGAACAGCGTGAGCCGGATGCTGGTCCCCGCCTCGCCGCGCATCTTGGCGACGGCATCGTCGAGCTCGCCGCCATAGATCAGCTTGCCGTCAAGGTGCGTGATGTAATCACCCGCTTTTACGCCGGACTTTTCCGCCGGGCTGCCGCGCATTGGCGAAACGACTTTCACCGCGCCGTCATCCATCACCACCGACAGCCCCAGCCCCGAATAGTTGCCGTCGATCATCGTTTCCAGTCGTTGCAGCGTCGCGCCTTCAAGGTAATTCGAATGTGGATCGAGACTGGACAGCATTCCGTCAATCGCACCCGACAACAGCTTTTCATCGTCGACCGGCTCAACATATTGCGCCTTGATCAGCTGATAGACGGTCAGTAGCCGGTTGAACTGCGGCCCGGAACGGCCTTCGACCGCGGCGAGGCCAGCGGTGGTGGCGGGCAGCAGCGCCACCGCGCTGACGAGCAGTCCGGCACGGATCATCGGGGCAAGTTTCATCGGCGTGGCTTTCTGCAAGATTTCTGCAAGATTTGCGCCTGTCTATCGCGCCGCGCGCCTGAACGCTAGCTGGCTCTCGACGAAGGCGTGACCGCGTCCGATACCGGGACGCCATTCCTGCCCGTCAGCCGGGGCGGATCACATCCAGCGGGTTCACCGGCTCTCCGCCGCGCCGCAGTTCGACGGTCACCACCGGCGCGCCGGGGCCGGTCAGCCCCAGCGGTGATCCGCCGACCAGCCGGTCGCCGATCCGTGCATCCAGCTGGGCGATCCCGGTGACCAAAGTGGTCCAGCCGTTGCCATGTTCGATGATCACGATATTGCCGAACCCGCGATAGATGCCGGCAAAGGCGATCCGACCGCCGGCGGGCGCGATTACTTGCGCAGTGGGTCGCGCCGCCAGCGTCAGCCCGCGCGAGCGTACACCGCCGGGACTGATGTCGCCAAAGCCCGCCACCAGCCGTCCCGCCACCGGCAGCAGATACTGACCCAATGCTGCCGCTGCGGCGGGGGCGCCGACGGGTTCTGCGCCGACTTGCGCCTGATCGGGCCGGGCCGGGCGCAGGACCGGGCCGGGCAGCAAGGCAAGCTGTTCGCGCAGCGCCGCGCCTTGGCCCAGCCGGGCCATCAGCCCTTGCAGATCGCGTGCTTCTTCGGCCAAGGCCAGCGCGCGCTCGCTTTCGCGGTCTGCTACGCCGGCCACACTGCGCAGGTCCAACCGCTGGCGGGTTTCGAGCGCGGCGAGCGTGCGGCGGCGCTCGGCCAGTTGGGCCTGGCTGGCGCGCAGGCTGACCGCGACCTGCTCGGCCTGTTGTTGCAAAGCCCGCCCGCGCGCGATTTCGCTGCGCAACGCGCGGGTTCGGCGTTCCACTTCGGGGATCATCGTTTCCAGCGTGGCGCGCAGATAGATTGCGTCCTGCAAGGTGCCTGGCCGCAGCAAGGATAGCACCGCCGGGCGGCGCGAGAACCGCTGCAGCGCGGCGGTCAGTTGCGCCAATGGTTGTTGCCGCTCAGCCAGCCGCGCGCGCAAGGTAGCGCGCTGGCTTTCGATCAGCGCGATCTGCGCCTGGTTGGCGGCGATTGCAGCTTCGGATTGCTGGACCCGCGCGGCGAGCGCGGCGGCTTCCTGTGCGGTGCGGTCCGCTGCTTCTTTGGCAGTGGCGGCGGTCGCCTCCAGCGCTTCTGCGCGGGTCTTCGCAGCGTCGCCCTGGGCCTGCGCTTCGGCCAGCGCGCGGCGGGCCTCGTCCAGCGTTTCCAGTCCGCGCTGAGGTTGGGGCTGCGGCTGGGCTGAAACCGTGCCGACCGCGCTTAGCAGCGCCAGCGGCAGAAAATGCGAAAGGCGATAGGGCAGGGCCATGAACCGCGCCTTATCCAGACCGATGATAGGGATGGCCAGCAAGAATGCTGGTGGCGCGCCACAATTGTTCGGCCAACAGCGCCCGGACCAGCAGGTGCGGCCAGGTCAGCGTCCCGAAATTGAGCAGCAAGTCAGCCTCGGCGCGCGCCGGATCGCCGTGGCCATCAGCCGCGCCGATCACGAACCGCGCTTCGCGCACGCCATCGTCCCTCCAGCGCCCCAGCAAGGCCGCGAACGCTTCCGAAGTGAAGCTTTGGCCGCGCTCATCAAGCAGTACCACGCGGGTGGGCGATAGCGGCGCGGGTAGCGTCCCCCCGGTTTCGGGCAGTTCGGTATGCTGAAACGGCCAGGTGATCCGCCGGGCATAGCGCGTCAGCAGCTCTGCCTCAGGAGACCGGCCCAGCTTGCCGCGCGCCACAATATGCAGCTTCATGCGGGGTCAGGCGGTACCCGAATCGCCAAACGCCCACATCCGTTCCAGATTGTAGAACGTGCGCACTTCGGGGCGGAACAGGTGGACCACCACGTCCCCGGCATCGACCAGCACCCAGTCCGCCGCCGGCAGGCCTTCGATCCGGACATGGCCGAACCCGGCCTGCTTGATCCGCTCGGACAGCTTTTGCGCCATCGCCGCCACTTGCCGCGTCGAACGGCCCGAAACGATCACCATGTGATCTGCGATCGAGCTTTTGCCCTCGAGTGGGATCGAGACGATTTCCTGCGCCTGATCATCATCGAGCGATTGCAGGATCAGCGCGTGCAGCGAGCCCGCCTCCGACTGGGGCAAGGGCACGGGGCCAACGGCTTCGGTTGGAGTAGGTGCCGAATCAGGCGTTGGGGTGGATTGGGCAGGGGTCATTTAACTGGGTTGGCTCCACGAAGCAGGCAGACAATCGCTCCGGCGCGGCTCATGCCACGTCCGGTGCGACAAGGTGATGGGTGACGGCGTCTCTTGCGGTCAGTCCGGCAAACCGGCTGGCCCAGTCAGGATCAGCGCGACGAATCGCAGTCGCCGAGCGCGGATCGGGATCGAAACGCAAATGTATCAGCGCGGGTGCGCTCCATCCTGCCCGGGTACTCAGACTGGCTGCGGACCGCCGGTATCGGCCGAACCAAGCTGCCGCGGGGCTCGCGGCTGCGCTGCCCTCATAGCCCGGACGTGCGATAACCGCAATCGGCATGGTTTGCGCGATGCTGCGCCAGGCCTTCCAGCGGTGAAACTGCGCCAGATTGTCGCTACCCATCAGCCAGACGAAGCGGTGTTTGGGATAGCGCCGCTGCAACGCGCGCAGCGTGTCGAGCGTGTAGAAGGTGCCCAGTTCGCGCTCGATCGCGGTGGCGCGAATCGGCGCGCGGCGCGCCATCCGCTGGGCGGACGCCAGCCGCGCCGCCAAGGGTGCCATCCCCGCCTTGGGCTTCAGCGGGTTGCCGGGCGAGACCAGCCACCAGACCTCGTCCAGCCCGAGCGCTTCGCGCGCGAACAGCGAAATCCGGCGATGCCCGCCGTGCGCCGGGTTGAAACTGCCCCCCAGAAGCCCGATTCGGCTCAGCGAACCGGACTCGTGATGGGCTTCACGGGCGCACCTGCCCGGTGCCGCGCACCAGCCACTTGTACGTGGTCAGCCCTTCCAGCGCGACCGGCCCGCGCGCGTGCAGCCGCCCGGTGGCAATCCCGATCTCTGCACCCAGCCCGAATTCGCCGCCATCGGCAAACTGGCTGGAGGCATTGTGCATCACGATTGCGCTGTCGACTTCGGCCAGGAAGGCTTCGGCCACGGCCAGGTCCTCGGTAACGATGGCATCGGTGTGGTGCGAGGCATGGCGCGCGATGTGCGCCAATGCCCCGTCCAGCCCATCGACCACCGCGACCGACAGCACCGCATCGAGGTATTCGGTGTCCCAATCCGCCGCGCTCGCCGCGCCGATTCGCGGATCGAGCGCGCGGGCGCGGGGATCACCGCGCAGTTCGCAGCCAGCCTCGGCCAAGGCTGACACGACGCTGGCGCTGCCGGGGAAGGTGGCATCGAGCAGCAGCGTTTCCATCGCCCCGCAGACCCCGGTGCGGCGCAGCTTGGCATTCAGCGCAATCGCGCGGGCTTTGGCCGGATCGGCGGCGGCGTGAACGAAAGTGTGGTTGATCCCGTCCAGATGCGCCAGCACCGGCACCCGCGCATCGGCCTGGACCCGCGCGACCAGGCTCTTGCCCCCGCGCGGCACGATCATGTCAATCAGCCCCGCCGCTGCCAGCATTGCGCCAACTGCGGCGCGGTCCTGTGTCGGCACCAGCTGCACGGCGTCCGCCGAAACCCCCTGGCTGACGAGCCCGCGCACCATTGCCGCATGAATCGCGCGGTTGGAATGCACTGCCTCGCTGCCGCCGCGCAGCAGCACTGCGTTGCCGGAGCGCAAGGCCAAGGCGGC
>JANORN010000266.1:0-5887 GCA_031415355.1 Novosphingobium sp.
TCGGCGATTTTGCCGGGATGCCGCCGATTATGAAGCGGCTGGCGCTGGTGCAGTTTTTCAGCTGGTCGGCGTTGTTCATCATGTGGATCAACACCACGCCGGTGGTGGCGCAAAACTTCTTCGGATCGGCCGACCCCGCCAGCGCCGCCTATCAGGAGGGCGGCAACTGGGTCGGCGTGCTGTTCGCCACTTACAACGGCGTCGCGGCGATTGCCGCACTCACCCTGCTGCCGCTGCTGTCGCGCCGGCTTGGCAAGGCGCGCACGCATATGGTCTGTCTGCTGGCGGGCGCGCTGGGCTATGCCAGCTTCTTCTTTGTCAAAGACCCGCAGCACCTGATCCTCAGCGAGATCGGCATCGGGATCGCCTGGGCCTCAATCCTCGCCATGCCCTACGCGATCTTGGCGAGCAGCCTGCCGCAGGCCAAGCTGGGGATCTACATGGGGCTGTTCAACGTGTTCGTGGTGGTGCCGCAATTGCTGGTCGCCACCGTGATGGGCTCAATCATGAAGGCATGGTTCCCCGGCGAGCCGATCTGGACGATGGCCTTCGCAGCCGGAACGCTGGTGCTGGCGGCGCTCGCGATGCTGCGGGTGCACGTGCCGGACGAAAGTTAAACAAACTCCCGCCCGGCCTGCCGATCAGGCCAGCATCGCCCCCAGCCGCCCCTTGATGATCGCTTCGGCATCCGCGACGATCCGGCTGATCAGGACTTCACAGGTCGGAATGTCGTGGATCAGCGCTTGAATCATCCCCGCGCTCCAGATCCCGTGATCGGTATCGCCGGTGCTCAGCCCTTCGCGTCCGCGCAGCCCTTTGACCAGATGCGCGACCTCCTCAAACGGTTTGCCTTCCTTCTCGGCGGCAACCACTGCTTGCGACACTTCGTTCTTCGCCACGCGCGCAGTGTTGCGGAAGCTGCGGAAGATCAGATCGGTCGAGCGCTCGTCGCCCGCGACCATCGCGTCCTTGAACGCCTGATGGATCGGGGCCTCAACCGTCGCGGTAAAGCGTGTGCCCATGTTGATCCCGTCCGCACCCAGCGCCAGCGCCGCCGCGAGGCCGCGCCCGTCACCGAATCCGCCGCTCGCGAGGATCGGAATCTTCACCTTGTCCGCCGCTGCGGGCAGCAGGATCAGCCCGGGGATGTCATCCTCGCCCGGGTGGCCCGCGCATTCGAACCCATCGATGCTGATGACCTGGACCCCGGCGCGCTCCGCCGACAGCGCGTGGCGCACGGCGGTGCATTTGTGCAGGATCGTGATCCCGTGCGGCTGCATCATCTCCCAAAGTTCGCGCACTGCCGGGGTTCCGGCGGTTTCGACGATCTTGATGCCCGCATCGATGATCGCCTGGGTATAGGCCTTGTAATCTGGCGGATTGATCGCCGGGAACACGGTCATGTTCACCCCGAATGGCTTGTCGGTCATCCCGCGGCAGCGCTCGATTTCGGCAGACAGGGATTTTGCGTCGGGCTGGGTCAGCCCGGTCAGGATGCCCAGACCGCCCGCGTTGGAGACGGCCGAGGCCATCTCCGCCACGCCGACCCACTGCATGCCGCCTTGGACGATCGGATGTTCGATCCCGAGCAGTTCGGTGATCCGGGTTTTGAATGCCATTGGTTTGTCTCCGAAAATGCGTGTCGGCCCGCTCCGCGCCGATTAGATCAAAACAAAGTCCGCTCATGCTGAGCTTGTCGAAGCACCCTCGTTTGACATTGACGGTGCGTGCGAACGATGGTCCTTCGACGGGCTCAGGATGAGCGGGAACAGTGGAATGAACTCTGGATTGCCGACCCAGCCTAAGCCGGAATCGCGTTGAACGGCACGCCCTTGTCCGGGCGGTGATCCTGCGGCAGGCCCAGGATCTTTTCGGCGATGGTGTTCAGCAGGACCTCGTCCGATCCGCCCGCAATCCGTCCCGTGGGTGCGTTGAGCCAGCTGGTGCCCCAGTCTTCCTTGACATAGGCGTGCTCGTCAAACGCGAAGGCGGCATTGCCTTGCAGATCGAGCGCCAGTTCGGACAATTTCTGTCGGCTGCGCACCGCGACCAGCTTTTGCAGAGACCCTTCTGGCCCCGGCTGCATCCCGGCCTGAATCATCGCGAAGGCGCGCCGTGTGATGTTGTCCAGCCCGGCGCGCATCGCGTGGTTGCGCGCGATGGCCGAACGAATCCGGCCGTCGGTGATCGCTGGCTGGCCGTTCAGCTCAGCTCGCTTCGCCAGCTTGACGAATTCATCCAGATGCGGACCGAATCCGGCGCTGTCGGTGGCGATATAGCGTTCGATCATCAGCGTGTGCAGCGCCACGCCGAACCCGCCGCCAACGTCGCCCATCCGCTGGTTGTCTTCCAGCCGCACGTCATCGAAGAACACTTCGTTGACGTGGCTGTCGCCCCCCGCCAGCTTGATCGGACGGACATCCACGCCCTGGGCTTTCATGTCGACCCAGAAGTACGTCAGCCCCTTGTGCTTGGCGACCGTAGGGTCAGACCGGGCGACGATCACGCCATAGTCGCAGTACTGTGCCCAGCTGGTCCAGACCTTCTGACCGTTCATTTTCCAGCCGTTGCCATCAGGTTCCGCCTTGGTCCGCAGCGCCGCCAGATCGGAGCCACCCGAGGGTTCGGAAAACATCTGGCACCAGATTTCTTCCCCGCGCAGCGCCGCCGTCACGCGCTGCTTCACCCAGTCACGGTCCTGCCCGTAAGCGATCAGGATCGGCACCGGCATGCCCAGCGAAATGCCGAAGAACTGCACCGGCATCCCGAACTGCATTTCCTCGGCATCGAAGGCGACCTTGTGCAGATTGCTGAGGCCCTGCCCGCCCAGTTCCGGCTTCCAGTTGATCCCGGCGAACCCGGCATCGTATTTCGCCGCCATATATTCGCGGCCCATGGCCAGGTCCTGCTCCACCGTATTGCCGCCGCGCGCGGCGCGGGCATATTTCGGAGCCATGGTTTCCAGCCAGGCGCGGGCCTTCAGGCGGTAGGTTTCCAGCTCGCTCATTTGTTTGCTCCTTGGCCAGCTTCTCCGGTAAGTTGATCAACCAGCAGATCTTCCCAGAACAGCAGGTTACCCTGCTCGATCGCCAGACTGCGCGCGCGGCGCATGTGCAGGTGCAGGCCCTGCTCCCAAGTCACCCCGATTCCGCCGTGGATCTGCACACAATCGCGGGAATTGGTGTCATAGGCTTCGGTTGCCGAAAGCCGCGCATCGGCGGCAGCCAGCAGGAACCCATGCTGCCCCTCGATCGCATCGGCCAGGCTGGCCGCATGAATGCAATTGGCGCGGGCGATCTCGACCAGCCCGTACATTTCGGCAATGCGGTGCTTGATCGACTGAAACGCACCGATGAATTGCCCGAACGCCTTGCGGGTGACGGCATAGTCGCGCGCCACGAACAGCATCGCCTCGGCCCCGCCGACTTGCTCATGCGCCGTCACCACCGCCATCCGCGCCAGCACATCAAGCGCCAAGGCGTGCGCCGCTGCGCCTTCGACCAGCACGGTCGCGGGTGTGTTAGCGAAAGTGAGGTCAGCATAGAGCCGGGTGTTGTCGAACGAGTTTACCGGGCTGCGGGTCACGCCCGCCAGTTCGACCAGAACCAGCACCGGGCCGCTCGCGCCGCTGGCCCAGACCACCGCCAAGTCAGCGCTCTGCCCGCCAGTTACGGCAGTCTTGGTGCCGGTCAGCTGGCCATCGGCGAACCGCACCACCGGACTGGGCGGCAAAATCGCGCTGCCCTCAGCCGTCGCCACCGTTGCGATCACTTCGCCCGCCGCCAGCTTCGGCAGCCACTCGGTCAGCCCCGCCGCGACCAGCGCCTGCGCTGCGCCATAGCCCACGGTCAGGAACGGTGCGCCCGCCGTCGCCGCACCGCTGGCCTGCGCGACCAGCCCCAGTTCGAGCAGGCCCAGCCCCAGCCCGCCATGCTCTTCCGGGATCGCCAGCGCGGTCCAGCCCTGCTCCACCGCCGTATCCCAGAACGGCTGATCGATCTGGCCCTGCGCTTCCAGCAGCTTCAGCAGCCGCTCCTTGCTGGTCCGGGCATCAAGCACGCGGCGCGATTCGGTCGCGATTGCCTGCTGTCCCTCGTCGTAAAGAATCGACATTCCTGCTCTCCCGGCATTCAATTTAATCGTTTGGTTAAACCGGCTCGCTTCGCGCTGCAAGGCGTGGCAAGACTCACCGTGCAAAAAAGGAGTCCGTCATGCCCATCGATCCGCTGTTTGACTTCACCGGCAAGGTTGCGCTGATCACCGGCGGTTCGCGCGGACTGGGCTATCAGATGGCGCGGGCCTTGGCAGAGCGCGGCGCGGATGTGATCATCGCTAGCCGAAAGCTGGATGCCTGCGAAGCAGTGGCGGCGGAACTGCGCAGCCTGGGCCGCCGCGCGCTCGCCGTGGCGACTCACGCCGGGCGCTGGGCCGATTGCGATGCCCTGCTGGAGCGCGCCTGGGGCGAGTTCGGGCAAGTCGACCTGCTGATCAACAACGCCGGGATGTCGCCCGCCTGCCCCAGTCATGAGGTCAGCGAGGCGCTGTTCGACGCAGTGCTCAACCTTAACTTCAAAGGCCCGTTCCGGCTCGCCAGCCAGGCCGCCAAGCGGATGGCCGATGGCGCCGGCGGCGCGATCCTGAACATCAGCTCCACCGCGTCGCTGCACGCGGTGCCCGGCGTGGTGCCCTATTCGGGCGCGAAGGCGGCGCTGAACGCGATGACCGTGTCGCTGGCGCGCGAGTATGCCCCCAAGGTGCGGGTTAATGCGATCATCGCCGGGCCGTTTCTGACCGACATTGCCGAGGCCTGGGACCCGCACAACCGCGAAGTGCAGCCGGTCGCGCTGGGCCGACCGGGCAATCCGGCGGAGATCGTAACCGCCGCGCTGACCTTGCTCTCGCCCGCATCGAACTATACCACCGGCGCGCTGTTGCAGGTTGACGGCGGCCCGCGCTGACCCGCTCAATTGCAGACCCATTCAAGGAGAATCCCCATGTCCGAAGCCCTGGCTGGCGCCAAACAGCACATCGAAACCGCCCGCGCGCAGGCCGCCGTGGTGGACAATATTCCCGCCGGAACCCCGCTGAAGGAGATCGCCCGGGTCGGTGTGCTGGGCGCGGGCACGATGGGCGGCGGGATCACGATGAACTTCCTTACCGCCGGAATTCCCGTGACAATCGTTGAACGCGAGCAGGAAGCGCTCGACAAGGGCGTGGCGACGATCCGCCGCAATTACGAAAACTCAGTCAAGCGCGGCAAGCTGACGCAGGATCAAATGGACGCGGCGCTCGCGCGGCTGACCCCCAGCGTTGAATTTGACGATCTGGGCGGATGCGATCTGGTGATCGAGGCGGTCTATGAAAACATGGACTTGAAGAAAGATATTTTCACCCGGCTGGATGCGATTGCCAAGCCCGGCGCGATCCTCGCCTCCAACACCAGTTATCTGGATATCGATGCGATGGCAGCGGTGACCAAGCGGCCCGAGGCAGTGCTGGGCCTGCATTTCTTCTCCCCCGCCAACATCATGAAACTGCTGGAAGTCGTGCGCGGCGCAAAGACCGGCGCGGCGGAACTCGCAACAGTGATGGCGCTCGCCCCCCGGATCGGCAAGATCCCGGTCGTTTCGGGCGTGTGCCACGGGTTCATCGGCAACCGGATGCTCAGCCCGCGCCAACAGCAAGCGCAGGCAATGATCATGGAAGGCGCGGCCTATAACGATATCGATGACGTGTTGCTGGAATTCGGCTTTCCGATGGGGCCGTTCCAGATGGGCGACCTGGCCGGTCTCGACATCGGCTGGCACCGCGATCCCGCGCGGATCGAAACCATCCGCGATGCGCTGTGCGCGGCAGGACGCTGGGGCCAGAAGACCGGCAAGGGCTA
>JANORN010000267.1:0-2823 GCA_031415355.1 Novosphingobium sp.
AAGCAAAGCTGCCGCGCCGTCTTCCTCCCAGCGATCCAGCGCAGCCGCGCAGGGATCGACCGCTTCGGCAGTCCAGCCTGCCGCGGTGCCGTCTTGAACCAGGCCCAGCACGGCGCAATCGCGCGATTCCAACGGCCCGCCATCGGTCCGGATCAGGGCATAGAGGCCACTTTTGCGCGGTGTGATCACGGGATACTGCGAATTGCTTGAACCTGCCCTGCCTTCTGCGCATAGGCTGGGCAATGCAAGAGCAGTTCGACGTTGCCGCCCGCCGAGCCATCCGCGCCGCTCTGGCGCGCGAAAGTTATGCCAGTGGCACCTTCCGGCTGGTCGATGGCGATCTGCGCGGGTGGGACTGGCTGGTGGCGACGCACCGGGGGCTTTACGCGGTGCGGCTGGGCGCGGCCAAGCTGGTGGCGCATGGCTGGTTCTTTGGCCTGCGCGAACATGGCGGGGCGTTCTATCTGTTTGAAAACTGCGCCTTGCGGGATCGCGCGGCGATGCTCGGCCGGGTGGTGCGGCTGAACCAGAGCGGCGGGCAAATTTTGGGGCATCAGGTGTTGGCGAAAGGGTTGCACCCCAATTGCCATCAGCTCGCGATTATCAGTGACACGCTGTGCCTGCTTGATACTGCCAACCAGACGGTGCGGCGATTCGCGCTGGATGGCATGCCGTTGCCCGCAATAGTCCCGTTCGGCACGGCCCCCAACACCGATACCAGCGGGGCCTATCATCACATCAACGCAATTGCGGAAATTGACGGCCGGATTGCGATCATGCTGCACAACGGCAAGGCCATGCCCGAGCGGAACAGCGAAATTGCCTGGTTTGATCGCGATTGGCAACCGATGGGGCGGACCGAACTGGACGGCCGGATGTGCCATGATCTGGTCTGCGATCCAGCGGGCCAGCTGTGGTATTGCGCGTCGCTCGACGGCAGCATCGCGGCGCTGGGCGGGCCGAAAATTCCGCTGGTGAAGGATTATATGACGCGCGGCTTGGCCTTTGCAGGCAGCGGTGCTGGTTCGAGCGGAACCTGCGTGGTCGGCTATTCAGCTTTCGGCCCACGCCAGCTTCGTGACGGGCTGAAAGGTGGCGTGATCCTGTACGATCACCTCTTTACGCAAATCGGGAAAATCGAACTGGGCGGGCCCCCCGCTGAGATCATCACGATTGGATGATCTGCGGCGCGGCCCGCCAGCCGAATTATCAGGAAGCCTGGCAATCGGGGAACGCGTTCCCGCCGACATCCGCACCGGGGCCTGGCTGGGCAGCGGTTTCCATCACGTCCAGCTCAACCACTTCAGGTTCAGCCCAGACAAGCTTGGCTTGGTCTTTTGAAATGCTCATTTTTACACACCCTCAAAATGCCCGTCTGAAGCCAGACCGGCAGTCTAAATATCGATTTCGGTGCGACCCCTTACGTGGATAATACAGGATTCACCTTATGGTGCAAGCTGGTCGTTAACGCCGCAGGTTGTGCGCGGCGCGGTTGAAGCGGCGGCGTTCCCATGCCAATGCGGTTCAGGGCGGGTGCAGAGGCAAGGGAAACGCAGTGGATATGGCGGACAGCGGCCAAACCTGGCAGGTCTGGATCGACCGCGGCGGCACGTTCACCGATGTGGTCGCACGCGATCCGGCGGGCCGGGTCCACACCGCCAAACTGCTGTCCGAAGATCCCGCCCGCACCGAAGACGCAGCAATTGCGGCGATTCGCTTGCTGACACAAACAGGCGAGGGGGACTTGCCGCGAATCGACGTGCGGATGGGCACCACGGTGGCGACCAATGCGCTGCTGGAGCGCAAGGGCGAGCCCACCGTGCTGGCGATCACGCGCGGGTTCGGCGATGCCTTGCGGATCGGCACGCAAGAACGCCCAGACCTGTTTGTGCGGCGGATCGACCTGCCGCTGCCGCTTAGTGCCGCAGTAATCGAGATCGACGAACGGGTCCGCGCCGATGGTCAAGTCGAACGCGCGCTCGATTCGGCAGCGGTGGCGGCAGCCTTCGCAAGCGCCGTTGCAGCAGGCTATCGCGCCATTGCGATCGTGCTGATGCACGGCTATCGCTTCCCCGCGCATGAGGCGCAGCTGGCCGATCTGGCGCGCAAGGCCGGGTTCACGCAGGTTTCGGTCAGCCACGAGGTCGCCCCGCTGATCAAGCTGATCGGGCGCGGCGATACCACGCTGGTCGATGCGTACCTCTCGCCCGTCCTGCGGCGCTATGTCGATGCAATATCGGCGCAGCTGGGACCGCAGAACGCGCCGCTGTTCATCCAATCGAGCGGGGGGCTGACCGAAGCGGCGCGGTTTCGGGGTAAGGACGCGATCCTGTCTGGCCCGGCCGGCGGAATCGTCGGCATGGCGCGCACGGCGGAACTGTCGGGCATCACCAAAGTCATCGGGTTCGACATGGGCGGCACCTCCACCGACGTCAGTCATTATGCGGGCGCGTTTGAACGTGACAGCGAGACGCGCGTGGCCGGCGTGCGGATCCGCACCCCGATGATGCGGATCAACACCGTGGCGGCGGGCGGCGGGTCGATCTGCCGGTTCGATGCGGGGCGGCTGGTGGTCGGGCCGGACAGCGCGGGCGCAGTGCCGGGGCCAGCGTGTTACCGGAATGGCGGGCCATTGACGGTGACCGATTGCAACGTGCTGCTGGGTAAACTCCGCGCGGCGCACTTCCCCTGTCTGTTCGGCCCAGCAGGAGATCAGCCGCTGGACGCCGATGTGGTGACGGTGAAGTTTGCGGAACTGGCCGCCGCGATCAGCATGGAGACGGGGCAGGACCACACTTCATGGGCACTTGCCGAAGGGTTTAT
>JANORN010000268.1:0-3064 GCA_031415355.1 Novosphingobium sp.
GGCCGACGCAGCGGGCCGCGAGCTGTTTGCCGACGACATCTGGGAGGTGTTCCAGGCGACCTACAAACTCAGCACCCCGCAGCGCTATCAGCTGGTCGATTTTGACGAGACCAAAGCGTCCGACGGCACACGGATTTTCGCCGGCAAGATCGGCGTCGACGGCCAGGAACAATCGGTCTCGGGCCGGGGCAACGGGTTGATCTCGTCGGTCGTCGCCACGCTTGCCGGGACCTTCGGCCTCACGCTGGAGGTCAAGGATTATTCCGAACACGCGATGGGTGCCGGGTCAGACGCGCGCGCGGCGGCCTATGTCGAATGTGTCGGCCCGAATGGCAAAACCGTCTGGGGCGTCGGGATCGACGAGGATGTCGCCACCGCCTCGGTCCGCGCGGTGCTGAGCGCGGCGAATGGTGCAATTTGATCTGACCGCTTGCATGCCGCTCCCTTGCCCATAAGCTGCGGCGAAAGACCAAGGGAGCGGACATGACCGAAGCGATTCTCGAACCCGACTTGCCGATCATCGATCCGCACCACCACCTGTGGGATCTGCGCCAGCTGATGGGGGCGTTTCCGGAGCCGTTGCACCCGTTCATCGCGACCATCGCGCTGTCGCCCTACTACACCTTCGACGCGCTGCACGCCGATACCACCAGCGGGCACAACGTGATCGGCACGGTGTTCATGGAATGCGGCGCATTTTATCGCGCCGGAGCGGACGATGCGCTGAAGGTGCTGGGCGAGGTGGAATACGTCAACGGCGTCGCCGCGCAAAGCGCCAGCGGGCTTTACGGCAGCCAGCGCCTGTGCGCCGCGATCATCGGCCACGCGGACCTGACGCTGGGTGACAAGGCGGGCGCGGTGCTGGAGGCGCAAATGGCGCTGACCCCGCGCTTCAAGGGCATCCGCCACGCCGCCGCCTGGGACGCTGATCCCGGCGTACTCGGCCCGCCATTCCATGCGTCCGAAGGGCTGTATCACGACGCGAAGTTCCGCGCGGGCTTCGCGCACCTCGGCCGGTTGGGCCTCAGCTTCGACGCTTGGCTGCTGGAACCGCAATTGGGCGATGTCCTCGCACTCGCCCGCGCCTTCCCCGATCAGCCGATCGTGCTGGACCATTGCGGCACCCCGCTGGGCATGGGTTCCTACCACGGCAAATTGCACGAGCGCTTCGAAGTGTGGCGCAGCGCGATCCGCGAGCTGGGCGCTTGCCCGAATGTCTCGGTCAAGCTGGGCGGCCTCGCGATGTCCTTCGCGGGCATGCCCGATCACGGCCCGGCGGCCGGGCTTTCTTCCGAAGTGCTGGCAGCGATGTGGCGGCCCTATGTGGAAACCTGTATCGAAGCCTTCGGGCCGGAGCGGTCGATGTTCGAAAGCAATTATCCGGTCGACAAATGGGGCGCGAGCTATGCCGTGCTGTGGAACGCCTTCAAACGCCTGACTCACGGCGCCAGCGCGGCTGAAAAGCGCGCGCTTTATGCGGGCACAGCGGCGCGGGTCTATGGGCTGGAGGAGCTGCTCGCCTGATGGCCGCGATCCACTTGCCCCGCGCGCTCCGGATTGGCGGGGGTGTGCTGAATGAGCTGCCCGAGGCGCTCGCGCAGCTGGGCCTGTCGCGGCCCCTGGTGATTACCGATGGCTGGATTGCCAGCTCGGGCATGCTCGAACGTTTGCTCGATCTGCTAGCCGCCGCCGGAATCACCGCGCGCGCGTTCACCGAAGCAGTGCCCGATCCCACCGTCGCCTCGATTGACGCCGCCACGACGTTCTTACGCGATGGCGACCATGATTGCGTAATCGGCTTCGGCGGCGGTTCGTCCATCGATACGGCCAAAGTGGTGGCGGTGAAGGCCTTGCGCGAGGTTTCAGTGCAGGCGCTGAAAGTGCCGCACCAGGAGGATGCCCCCGCGCTCCCGATCATCGCGATCCCGACCACCGCCGGCACCGGCTCCGAAGCCACGCGGGTGACGGTGATCACCGATACCGCAACCGACGAAAAGATGCTCTGCGCGGGGCTTGCTTACCTGCCCACGCTGGCCGTGCTCGATTACGAACTGACCCTGACCAAGCCCGCGCGGCTGACCGCCGATACCGGGATTGACAGCCTGGTCCACGCGATCGAAGCCTATGTCTCGAAGCGCGACAACCCGTTCGCGGACGCCGCCGCGCTCAGCGCGATGCGGCTGATCTGGCCCAACCTGCCGCTGGCCTGCGCCGACGGCAGCAACCGCACCGCGCGCGAGGCGCTGATGCTCGGCGCGCTGCACGGCGGGATCGCGTTCTCCAACAGCTCGGTCGCGCTGGTCCACGGCATGAGCCGGCCTTTGGGGGCGCACTTCCACGTCGCGCACGGCTTATCAAACGCAATGCTGATGCCCGTCGTCACGGGGTGGAGCGCCCCTGCCGCCCTGCCCCGCTACGCAGACTGCGCCCGCGCAATGGGGCTGGCGGATGACATAGTGGGCGACCAAGCCGCCGTGGCGCGACTGGTGGAGGCGCTGCACCAGCTCAACGCCGACCTGAACGTGCCCAGCCCGGCGGCCTACGGAATTTCGCGGGAGCGCTGGGACGCCCTGCTGCCGCTGATGGCCGAGCAAGCGCTGGCCAGCGGCTCGCCGGGGAACAATCCAAGGGTGCCGGCGGTGGAGGAGATTGTGGGGTTGTATGGGGTGGCTTGGGGGTGATGCAAGAAGCTCGACTTTGATCTCGTTCACTCCATCAGTTTTTTTGCATCGTCGCGTATACTGATTTGGCAGTTTTCTTAAAATCCTTCTGTAATTTTTGATCTAAGATTTTTCGAATTGGGTTCTCATCCAACAGTTCGAGAATAGCATAAGCTACATCGACCTTAGACGGAGCCTTAACCTTCGCATCGGCACTTGCTTTTTTTATGGAATCCCACTTTCCAAGTTTGGGTATCTCTGAACCTTTAATCAATTCAGGGATGCTCAAATATAAGGCAGCATGCATTGAGGCTGCTTCCGCAAGCAAGTTCGGATCAATGAAATCCTCGAGTTCGCAATCACCATTGCACCCGGCGTAAACAGCATCCCCAGATTGCCCAAGG
>JANORN010000269.1:0-1938 GCA_031415355.1 Novosphingobium sp.
TCAGCCGGACCGCCATCATGCGCGATCAACATCGCGCCTTCCGGGATCATGCCCGCGATTGCTTCCAGCCCGACCAATTGGCGACGGCCCGGCTCGGTCAGCGCTGGGCGGGTCAGCCCGGCTGCACCGATGTAGCCCCCCGCTTTGTTCAGCATCCGGTCCAGCGCCAGATCATGCGGGGTCAGCCGCCCGTCGATCTCTCCGCCGACCACCAGATGGCCCTTCTCAATCCGCAGGAACTCCATCGCCTCCATTCCGTATAGGCAGCCGCCTTGCCGGGAAACTTCACCCTCGCACGCGGCCCAGACTGGGGCGGCGAGGCTTGCCTCGGCATAGATTTCAAAGGCCCGCTCGCCGCTGTAGCTGGCGGCCAGCAGGAGTACCGGGATACCCGCGATTGTCGCTGGCACCGTGGACATATGGCGCGGCGGTTCTGCGCCGATCAGCGCGGCCAGCACCGCCTTGGCGTTAGGCCCCGCCACCGCGATACCGGCGAAATGCTCCTGCACATTGACCACCGAGACGCGCAATTGCGGGCAGAGATATTGGCGCACATAGGAGAGATGCGCTGCCATCCGGTCCGCCCCACCGGTCGAACTGGTCAGCAGATAACGCTTTTCGTCCAACCGCCAGACGGTGCCATCGTCGAACACGAAACCGTCCTCGCGCAGCATAAAGGTATAACGCCCGCGCCCGGCCGCCAGCTTGTTCACCGTGGTGGCGCAGACCAGTTCGAGCAGCGCTGCGGCATCCGGGCCAGAGATTTCAAACTTGGCCAGCGTTGAAACGTCGGTCATGCCAACCGCATTGCGGACCCAGCGCGCCTCGCGCAGCGCCGCCTCAGCCAGCGTCTCTGCCCCTTGCGGATAAGCCCGTGGGCGCTGCCAATAGCCCAGCGGCTGCCAGATCGGGGCCTTGGCCTGATGGACCTCATACAGCGCCAGCCGCCGCAGATGCGCGCCCGCATCGCGGGTTGATCGTCCCGCAAGCAGCCCCATGGTTGCGGGGGTATAGGGCGGGCGGAAAGTGGTGAGGCCAGCCTCGGGGATCGCCACGCCCTGGCGCTCGGCCAGCCGCCCTAGTGCGGCCATATTGCTCAGCTTGCCCTGATCGGTCGCCATTCCCAGCGTGGTGTAACGCTTGAGGTGTTCGACCGACCGGTAGCCCTCGGCCCAGGCCAGATCGACATCGCCCAGCGTCACATCGTTCTGGAAATCGATGAACGCCTTGCCCGGATTTGTCGGGGCCGGCGTCGGTCCGATCGGTTCGGCACTGGCGGCCGCGCCGACCGAGGTAACATTTTGCCGTGCGCTGCCGGGGAGAAACGCTTGCGCCGCCGCGTCCCATTCTAGCGCCGCACCGCCCGCCTGCATATGCAGGTGGACGACCGGCGTGAACCCGCCCGATGTGACCAGCAGATCGGCGTTCCAGTGCTGCACTGTGCCGTCAATGCTGGCGCTGACCCCGGCCAGATGCTGCGCGGCGCTCGTGGTGGACATCGGCAGCGAATCATTATGGACGGTAAAGCCGCTTGCCGCCCCGGCGGGCGCGGGCCGCGTGTCAAGCACCGCGAGCACCTGCGCTCCGGCATCGCGCAGCGCGGCAGCCGTAAGATAGGCGTCGTCGTTGTTGGTGGCGATCACCACGCGCTGGCCCGGCACCACGCCGAACCGCTGCACATAGCTGCGCACCGACTGGCTGAGCATCACGCCGGGGCGGTCATTGTGCGCGAAGGCCAGCGGGCGTTCGATTGCCCCCGTGGCAAGGATTACCCGGCCCGCGCGGACGTGCCATAACCGCTGGGCCAGACCGTTAGCAGGTTCCTGGCCCGGTTCGACAAGGCGCTGGGTCAAGGTGATGAAATTGTCGTCCCAATAGCCCGAAGCGGTGGTGCGGAGCAGGATCCGGCCACCATAAGCGCGGATTCTTGCGGCGGCA
>JANORN010000270.1:0-22305 GCA_031415355.1 Novosphingobium sp.
GCCACACTGTACCGGTCGAGCGCCGCCTTCGCATTGCCGCCCGCCAATTGCACGTCTCCGGCTATTGAGAGCGCATCGGCGGAGCCTGGCCGCGCACTGCGCAGGCGCTCTGCCACTTGCTCCGCCCCGGCAAAGTTGCGAGCATCGAGCAGCCGGCGTAGATAAGGGACCGCAGCCGTGGAACTGGCCTCATCATCACGCCAACGCGCGGCCAGCACCGGCAGCGCGTCCGGTTCGGGGATCGCCATCACCGGCGGGACAGTTCCAGCGGCGGCCCGGTCCAGCAGTGCAGCTGCTGCAAGCCGGTCACCGCGCTCTTCATGCGCCCGGCCCAGCAGCAGCAGCAGATAGGTCGGCGCATCAGGCCGCTCAGCCAGCCCCGCAAACCGCGCAAACAGATCGTCGTATTCCCCCGCCTCGTACATTGCCCGCGCCAGCAGCAGCTGGACCCGCAAGTTGGCAGGCTGGCGGCGCACGAGCCGGTCAAGCAGCTCTACTGCAAAGGTGGGATTGCCGGCTTCCAGCTCCAGCGCGCCGCGCAACAGCATCGCGGCGGGCACATCGCGCAGCCGATCCTCCGTGTGGTTAAGCAGTGCCCGCGCCAGTTCAATATTGCCCGCCCGCGCCGCCAGCACTGCCTGCAAATGGAAGGCTTGCGGATTGCGCGGAGAGAGCGTCAACAGCTTGCGGGTAACCACCAGCATATCTTGCGCGCGGCCTAACTCTCCAAGCGTCGCAGCATAGTCGGACAACAGTGCGATATCATCGGGAGCCTTGGCCAGCGCCGCTTCAAACCACGGCAGCGCCGCCGCCAGGCCATAGCGATCACGTACCAATTGCGCCCGGAATTCCAGCGCGCGGATATTATCCGGACCCAGCGCCACCGCATGATCGGCGGCTTCCACCGCTTGCAATTGCTCGCCGCCGCTATAGCGCAAGCGGCCGATATCGACCCATAATTGGCTGTCACGCGGGGTAAACCGCAAGGCTTTGTCATAGGCCTTGCCAGCAGCGGGAAGATCGGATTCAAGCCGTTCTAACTGGCCCAGCATTCGCCAGCCCCAGGCTTCCTCTCCTTTTGCAAACGCGCCCGGCTCCAGCCACTCGCGCGCCTTCTTGCGTTCGCCCTGATAGATTAGTGCTTCGCCCATCCGCGCCGCCACTGCTTCGCGCGGAGCCCCGGCCTTGATCATGCGGCGCAGGTCCGCCTCGGCAGCGATCCCGTCACGCTTAGCCAGCGCAGTCCGCGCACGCGCCATCAGATCGGTGCGCGACTGACTCCAGGCCTCGCTCGCCAGGGTAGCCGCGAGCGCAATGCCCGCAGCAATCAAGCTGCGGGACATCCGCCGTCGGTGCTGGCCAGGTTCACGTTTGGAGGTCATATTGCTTGAGCAGATCGTACAGCGTCGGGCGGCTGATGCCCAGCAGCTTGGCGGTGTTGGAGATATTGCCCTCGCTGCGGGCCAAGGCGTGGCGGATCATGCGGCGGTCGGTTTGTTCGCGCGCGGCTTTCAAGTTCAACGCCGCGTCTTGCGCTGCTTCTGGATCGCCCAGATCAAGATCTTGCGCGCTGACCAACTTGCCATCGGCCATGATGACTGCGCGCTTGATCCGGTTTTCCAGCTCGCGGACATTACCAGGCCAGGGCCAGGCATCAATCGCTGCCAACGCATCGGCGGCGAGGCCCTTCACCTGCGGGTTCATCTCCTTCGCAAAGCGCGCCAGTGCCGCCTTGGCCAGCAGCACCGCGTCACCCGGACGCTCGGCCAGACTGGGGATTTTGACCACGATTTCGGCGAGCCGATAGAACAGGTCTTCGCGAAACCGGCCATCGCCGATCATGGCCTCCAGATCCTGATGCGTCGCGCAAACGATCCGCGTATCGACCGGGATCGATTTGCGCGATCCGATCCGTTCGATCACCCGCTCCTGCAGAAACCGCAGCAGCTTGACCTGCAACGGCAGCGGTATGTCGCCGACCTCGTCAAGGAACAGCGTGCCGCCACCCGCCAGTTCGATCTTGCCTTCGGTGGTCTTGATCGCCCCGGTAAAAGCCCCCTTTTCATGCCCGAACAGCTCGCTTTCCAGCAAGTTCTCCGGGATTGCCGCGCAGTTGATTGCAACAAATGCCCCGTGGCGCCGGTCGCTCGCCTCATGCAGCCCGCGCGCCAGCAGTTCCTTGCCGGTGCCACTTGCCCCCAACAGCATGACCGAGGCGTTGGTATTGGCGACACGTTCTATCGTGCGCGCAACCTTGACCATTTCCGGAGCGCTGGTGATCATCCGGCCCAGCACCCGGTTGCCGTCATCAGCGCGACTCGCCAGCAATTTGTTCTCGCGTTCGATCGCATAAAGCTGGAATGCCCGGTGGACGATCAGACCCAACGCTTCGATATCGACCGGTTTTTGATAAAAGTCATAGGCCCCGCGCGCGATGGCGTTGAGCGCGCTATCGCGGGCACCGTGGCCAGAGGCGACGATTACCTTGGTATCGGGCTTCAGTGCCATGATTGCGTCGAGCACGGCAAAGCCTTCGGTGGTGCCATCAGGATCAGGTGGCAGCCCCAGATCAAGCGTCACAACCGCGGGTTCTTCGGCCCGCAGTGCCGCGATTGCACCTGCGCGGTCGCCCACAATGATCACCTCAAAATCGGGATAGGCCCATTTGAGTTGCGCTTGCAGTCCGGCATCGTCTTCGACGATCAGCAATTTTGGCTTGGGATCAGACATCATGCGACCTGCTTGTCCCGGCCGGCCATCGACTCCAGCATCCGCGAAGTCGAGGCGAGCGGGAGGTGAATGACAAAGCGCGAACCGAGGCCTTCGCGCGATTCAACATCGAGTCGCCCATTCATCGCGCGCAACAACTCGCGCGCTTCATAGGCCCCGATTCCAAACCCGCCTGGTTTTGACGAGATGAACGGCTTGAACAGCTTGGAGCGGACGAATTCAGGGCTCATCCCGGTGCCTGAATCGATGATTTCGATAATCCCGCTCGTGCCGCGCAAGCTAACGCTGACGAACACAGGCTGGCCCGCCGTGCTGGCATCAACCGCGTTCTGCACCAGATGCAGCAATGCCTGTTCAAGCGGCTCTGAATTGGCGATCACTTCACATTTGTCGCTGCGCACCAATTCTACCTGATGCAGCGAGGAAAACCCGTCGACCACACTGGCAGCCAACTGATCGACGCGCAGCGGCTGGAGGCTATCCTTAGTCGCGGCACCATAGCGCGACAGCCGCGCCAACAGGACGTTCAGCTTGTCTGCAGAATTGCGCAAAGTTAGCAGCATATCGGCCCGAAATTCGGGGTTGTCTGCGTGTTGCTCAGCATTGCGGGCCAGCAAACTGAGCTGGCTCGCCAAGTTCTTGATATCGTGCATGACGAAGGCGATCCGGCGGCTGAAATCGTCGAACCGACTGGCTTCGGCAAGACCCTCCTGGCTGTCCTGCTCTGCCAAATAGCTGGCGAGCTGCTGTCCGGCAACCCGCAGCAAGTCAAAGTCTTCCCAATCAAGCTGGCGCGGCAACAACGGGCGCACCAGCACCACTAATCCCACCAACCGGTCAAAGTGCAGCAGCGGCACCGCTGCCCACGCACGCGCATCGCTCGTCAACCAATCGGGCAAGTCGAGCCCGGCCAGACAGTGTCCGGCACGCAGCTGATCGAGATCAATAATGTAGCCGGCTTGCTCCACCACGCCGACTGCCGTGCGCGCCAGTGCCTCCGCCGGAACATCCACAGTCGGCCACCGCCACCGCGCGGCCAGTACCAGTTCGCCATGATCACCTGGCGTCAGCAGCAAGCCCGCTGGACTGTCAGTAATATCTGCCATCGCCTGAACCACGCGTTCTTGCAACGGTGCGGTGCCAGAGCCGTCTTGGGAGATCGTACGCGTGAACCGCAGCCATTCCTCGCGGTAATCATAGCGGTGCTGGAACAAGTGCTTGGTTAAAGTTACCCGCAGCCAGCCGCGAATCCGCCGCGACGGCAAGGTAATCAACGCGAGTCCGGTCGCGGCCGCAACAAAGGCGATCTGGAACGCTCCCGCAAAATCCCCGCCGCGCATACTCAGCCATTGTGCCAGCAGCCACATCGCCAGCAGATAGGCCCCGATCACCAACAGCGAAGCGGATTGAAACGCTACAGTCCGCGACGGACGAAACCGCAGACTGGCAGAATTGTCCGCCGCGCCCAGCACCGCCAACCCTGCAAACAGCACCGCACCAAAGCCGCGCAGCCCCGCAAGCAAGATCGGATAGCTGTCTGCCAGATAGGCGATTGTGTAGTGATTGAGGTCAATCAACCACATCACTGCCAGTCCGGTGGCAGGCCACCGCGCCGCCGAAGCGAGCCCACTGCGCGCGCCGATATAGAGATTGTGCACCAGTACCAACCCACCGACCGAAACCAGCAATCGCAGTAAAATCGCAGCATCCAAGATCACCGCAGCGCTGCTTTGTCCGCGCAGCAGTGCCAATCCCAGCAGTACCGGCTGCAATATTTCGATTGCTGCCATGACCGCGATCACCCAGCGGACTGGCCGCACTGAAACCGTTTGTGCATCAAGCGCAAAATAGCGGTGAATCGCGGCCAGCCAAGCAAGGTTGCGTGCGGTCTCGGCCAGCATTTCCCAAGCGCTGTCGATGCCAGCGACCGCCGCTGTGACAGACCATACCGCGGTCAATCCACACGCCGCGATCATGCTGATCGGCGTGCCGCGTCCGCGGCGGCGGGTGGTTGCCAGCCGGCTCGCGGCGAACGCACAGGCTAGTGCGCCTAGCCAGAACCCGGCCTGAACCAGCAACGTCAGGAATGGATCGAACACCATCGGCTCAGCGCGCTCCTTCGTGCCACAGCACCACCCGCAGGGTTTGCAGCAGGATCAACAGATCAAGGAACGGGGTGTAATTCTTGGCGTAATAGAGGTCGTATTCCAGCTTGTGCCGCGAATCTTCCATCGATGCGCCATAGGGATAATTGATCTGCGCCCAGCCGGTGATGCCAGGCTTCACCATGTGCCGCTCGGCATAATAGGGCAGCTGTTCATTCAGTTCGGTCACAAATTCAGGACGCTCGGGCCGAGGGCCGACAAAGCTCATCTGGCCTTTCAAAACGCTCCAGGTTTGCGGCAGCTCGTCAATCCGGGTTTTGCGGATGAAGCGCCCGATCCGGGTAACGCGCGGATCGTCTTTCTGCGCAAACTGCGCACCGTTAACCTCTGCATCGGTGCGCATGGAGCGCAGCTTGATCACGTCAAACACCTCACCGTAGAGCCCGACCCGGGCTTGCCGAAAGAACGCCGGGCCGCGACTGTCAATCCGGATCAGCAATGCAAATAGCACGATAATCGGGGCAGTCAGCAGCAGCAGCAGCACGCTGACCGTGATGTCGAAAAACCGCTTGGCCGCGCTGGAAATCGCGCGGCCAGATGAAAACCCGTCCGAAAAGATCAGCCAGCTGGGGTTGAGCGTATCGAGATCGACCCGCCCGGTTTCGCGTTCGATGAAGCTGGAGAAATCGTTGACGTAAACCCCGGTGGTCTTGATCCGCAGCAGATCGGACAGCGGCAGTGCATTGCGGCGTTCTTCCAGCGCAAGTACCACTTCGGCAGCGCCCAGGTTTTCGACATGGCGGGTCAGATTGCTGATCGCGCCGCGATAGATTGCCTCGGCCACGACCGGTTTGGCATCCGTCATCGCAACATAGCCGACGATCACGAAGCCGCTTTCCTCGCGCTCCGCCAGCTTGCGTAAACGGTCCGCGCGCGAACCTGCGCCCAGTACCAGCACGCGGCGGCGGAACGCGGTTGCGCCCAGGATCCCGCCCACGATTAGACGGTTAAGCACCAGCGCCATGACCGAAAGCCCCATCGCGTAAGCCAGGGTCGAGCGCCAGAAGGTGTGGCCGCCCAGAATGAAGTCAACAAACGACAGCGTCAGGATCGCCAGCGAAATCGCTACCAGCAAGCGCGCAGTGGCGAAGCGCATTGATCGCAGCGAATCTGCGCCATAGACGCCCACCGCTATCATCGCGATTTGCATCACCCCGGCATAGGCCAGCAATTGCCAGCCCCGGTCGAGTGAGGAACCCGATCCAATCCCGATCTGCGCTGCGCGAATCCGCCAAGCCGCATCGGTGGCAATGCCCAGCAGGACAAAGTCAATCAAACCCAACAGGATTACCGCATACGGGATATAATGTTTGAACAGGCGGATCATGCAGTCGCTCAAGTGCCCTTGCGTGTTGCTCAGGCTGGACCGGGTAGCAGGGATAGATGAACTGTCGGTAAATTTTACAACGACGGCGCAGGGAAAGTCTGGATAAGGTCCGGCGTATACCAGGCGTTTACCATAGCGCGGTGCAGTGCCTTAACCGGTATCCGCTAGGCCAGCAGCATGAGCCGCTACGCCCCCAAGACCACGGTGTCCCCAAAAATGTTCCGGCACTTTGCCGTGATCACCATCGGCATCACGGCCTGTATTGGCATGTTTACCAACGGCGAAGAGGCCGAGCGGCTGGCCAAAGACATCGACGCCCAGCAGCGCGCTGCTGCGGCGGATGTCTCGACTGCCGTGCAGCAACGGGTCCAGCCAGTCGCCAAAATCAACGCCCAGTTCCGCGACGCCCGCCGCACTAATGTGCCGCTGGCGGGCGAAGTGGACGATGGTGGTTCCTACGGCCAGCCGATGGATGGTTCGGCTGGTGGTGGCGGTGGCGGCGAGCCCGGTGCAGGCTCTATATTGGCGGCGCAATCCCAAGGCATTCCGCTTAATACTCCGGGAGCAGCGGACAGTCCCAAGGGCCTGCCAACCACGCGCCAGAGCGCAGGCCGACAAAGCCGCCCGACGAAGCGGCAACTGGAACAGTCGGAAGCCGCTTCGGCAGCGCGCTCGAGCTAAGCCAGCCGCGCGTCAGCGCTACTTGTGCAGCAGATCAAGCACCGCGACCGTCATCGCTTCAGTCGCAGTCGCCACGACTTTGTCTGCCTGCGGCGCAAAGAATGGGCTGTGCAATGAGGGCAGTATCCGCCCGTCACGCTGCGCCGCCGCCAGCTCGGCCGGTTCGCGGCCGCCGACCCAGAAGATCAAGGACTGAATTGGCGTCCCAGTCGTGCGGGCAAATTCGCCGAAGTCTTCGCCCGCCATCACCGGCGCAGCATCGGCCACCCGCGCTTCGCCAAAGTGCTGGCGGAACCGGCCCGCGAGCCGCGCGGTGAATTCAGGCGTGTTCCAGGTGGCGCGGGCATAGGGCTCCATGATCCGCACTTCGGGCATGCGGTCATCAGGCATGCCGGAGGCCAGCGCCTCGGCGCGGGTGATCCGTTTGATCCCGTCGAGCAACAGCTTGCGCGAGGCATCGCTGTAGCTGCGCACGGTCAGTTGCAGCTTCACTTCGTCCGGAATGATGTTGTGCTTGGCCCCGCCGTGGAACGCGCCGACCGTGACGACGGCGGGATCAAACGGGCTGCTTTCCCGGCTAACCAGCGTTTGCAGCCGCATCACGATGGCACTCGCCAGCACGATCGGGTCCTTGGTGGTGTGCGGATAGGCCCCGTGCCCGCCCAGCCCGCGCACGGTAATGTCCACCGAATCGACATTTGCCAGCGCAAAACCTGATTTCAGCCCGATAACTCCAGCTGGCAGATCTCCGGTATCGTGGAATGCGAGGGCATAGTCCGGGCGCGGCCAGCGGGTCAGCAGCCCGTCCTTGATCATTGCCAGCGCGCCTGCGTTGGTTTCTTCGGCCGGCTGTCCGATCATGATCAGCGTGCCGGACCATTGGTCCTTGCGCGCCGCAAGCAGCCGCGCCGTGCCGATCCACGCGGTCATGTGCGTGTCATGCCCGCAAGCGTGCATGATCCCGCTCTCGACTCCGGCGGTCGAGATGCCGCGCGTTTTGGAGGCAAAGGCCAGCCCGGTCTGCTCAGCCACCGGCAAAGCATCCATATCTGCGCGCACCAGTACCACTGGCCCCGGCCCGTTGCGCAAGACTGCGACCACCCCGGTCCGCCCGACGCCTTCGGTCACGTCAAACCCAGCCTTGCGCGCCTCAGCCGCCATGATCGCGGCAGAACGGGTTTCCTGAAAACTCAATTCAGGGTTTTGGTGCAGATCGCGATAAAGCGCCATTAGCGACGGCATTTGCGCGTCAACCGCAGCACCCACCGGCTGAGCCGATAGCGGAGTTGAGAGCATGGTCGAAAGCGCCAGCGCGGCGAGCAGGGTCCGGGTCATGCCCCGGCATAAGCTGCTGGCGGCGGTTCGGCAATGTGGTTGGTGCCCCAGGCCGGACTCGAACCGGCACTCCTCTCAGAACAGGATTTTGAATCCAGCGCGTCTACCAATTCCACCACTGGGGCATTCCATGCGAGCAGCGCCTTAGCTGCACAATTTGCTTACTTCAATGCCGCCGCGATGATCTTGTGCAGGCGCGAATGGACCACATCGTTGCCAGCGACCACTTCGGTGTCGCAGATCGGCTGCGAGCGGCCACGCCAATCGGTAATGAACCCGCCCGCTTCGCGCACCAGCAGGCAACCAGCCGCCGTATCCCACGGGGCCAGGCTGCTTTCCCAGAACCCGTCAAAGCGGCCGGCGGCAAGCCATGCCAGATCGAGCGAGGCCGCGCCGAAGCGGCGAATTCCGGCCACTTCCGGAGCCAGCTTGCCATAGATCTTGGTCCATTCCGCGCTATCCCCGCGTCCGGCGAACGGGATCCCGGTGGCGATCAGGCTTTCATCCAGATGCCGGCGCGATGACACGCGCAGGCGGCGATCCTGCAACCAGGCCCCGCTGTTCTTCTCGGCCCAGAATGTCTCGTCAGTGATCGGTTGATAGACCACCGCGGCGGTTACATCGCCCCAGCCGTTGCCGTCCAGCCGGGGTTCCTGAACAGCGATCGAAATCGCGAAATGCGGGATGCCATGCAGGAAATTACTGGTGCCATCCAGCGGATCGATGATGAAGCGCGGCTTGCCGTCTTCGCCAGCGATGTCGCCACCTTCTTCCAGCAAGAAGCCATAGCCGGGGCGAACCGCGCGCAGCTCATCCCACAGGATTCGCTCAGCCGCCTGATCGGCCTTGGAGACGAAATCCGCCGGTCCCTTGCGGCTGACTTGCAGATGCTCGACTTCGCCAAAGTCGCGGCGTAGGCGACTGCCCGCCTTGCGCGCGGCTTTTTCCATCACGCGGATGAGGCCCGAAAGTGCTGCCATGGTGTGGTTCAGCCCACCTTGCTGACGTATGTGCGATCATAGACATCGACGATGATCCGCGTCCCGCTGGCAATGTGCGGCGGCACCATCACGCGCACGCCGTTGTCGAGGATCGCGGGCTTGAAGCTTGACGAGGCCGTCTGCCCCTTCACCACCGCATCGGCTTCCACAATCGTGGCTTCCACCTGTTCGGGCAGCTGAACCGAGATCGGGCGTTCGTCGTACATTTCCAGCAGCACGGTCATGCCATCCTGCAAAAACGCATCGGCCCCGCCGAGCAGATCCTTGGGCAGATTGATCTGGTCATAGGTTTCCACGTCCATGAACACCAGATCATCGCCGTCTGCGTAGAGGAACTGGAAGTCCTTGGTATCGAGCCGCACGCGTTCAATCGTGTCCTGGCTGCGAAAGCGGACGTTGGTCTTGCGGCCATCGATCAGGTTCTTCATTTCAACCTGCATGAAGGCCCCGCCTTTGCCCGGCTGAGTGTGCTGGGTCTTGGCGACTTTCCAGATGCCTTTTTCGTATTCCAGAATGTTGCCGGGACGGATGTCCACGCCGCTGATCTTCGCCATGTGCGATGCCTTCAAGGTTGAGAAAGACTGCCCACTGGCGATGGAATCGCCAAGCGGGGAAGGCGCGCCCTTAGCCTGCGCGCGGCGCGACGGCAAGCTTGGCGCTGGCGGCGGCGTTCAGGTTTTGCTAAGCCCGCGCCGCCGAGGGACTTTTCGATGATGCGCATACTGCCACCGCTGTTTCTAGCCGCTGTTGCCAGCACCGTCATGGCCGCGCCAGGCGGGCCGATTAATACGCTGCAACTGGGCACCTATGCCTGCGAGTTGCCGGGCGATGCCGCTGGCCCGGCGGGGCTGCGCCAACCGGGTGATGACTTCACCATCGTCAATGCCTCCAGCTATATCGCAGGCGGCAAGCGCGGCACCTATCTGCTGACCGGATCGGTCGTGCAGATGACCAGCGGCCCGCTTAAAGGTACGCGTTATGCCAAGCTCGGCGACAACTTCCTGCGCAAACTGACCGCCGACGGCAGCCACAGCGACCTCCGCTGCGTCCGCGCCGTCACCAACAACCGCTAACCACGCACTGCCTGCCGGGTGCGCGTGTAAAGCCACGCAATCGCCCCTGCGAAGACCACCAGCCCGGTCAGCGCCGGCCAGGGATTGCCTTCACCCAGCGCCAGCGCTTCGGGATTGCCCGTTGCTGCCGCGATCCCGGCGAAAGCCACCCCGAACAGGCTTTCGCCCACAATCAAGCCGGTGGCGGCCAGCACGCCCATCCGTTCCGCAAAGTCGGGATTAGGCTGCCGCGCGGCCCATTTGTTATACAGGTGCCCGATCACCGCGCCGACCGGGATCAGCAGGGTCAGCCCCATCGGCAAGTAGATCCCCATGCCCACCGCGAGCGGCGGCAGGCTGCGTTTTCCGGTCTTCCGCAACAGCTCATCGATCAGGATCACCCCGGCGCCAATCGCCGCGCCAAGGCCGATCAGGCCCCAATCGAGATTGCCGCCCAGCACGCCTTGCGCAATCGCGGTAATCAGCGCGGCTTGCGGCGCGGCCAGCGCGTTCTCACCCGCGCCCGGTGCGCCTTGAAAACCGAAAGTGCTGTTCAGCAGATCGAGGATTGGCGGAATCACCAGCGCGCCAAAGATAACGCCCAAGACTAGCGCCACCTGCTGCCGCCACGGGGTCGCACCGACCAGTTGCCCGGTCTTCAGGTCTTGCAGGTTGTCATTGGAGATCGTCGCGATGCCGAACACGATCGCGGTGACGAACAGCGCGAAGGCGACCAGCGCCTTGGTGGTTTCCGCATCGCTACTTTGCCCGAACAGTGCCACCAGCAGCAGCGAAATCCCCAGGCTGGCAAGGATCCCCACCCCCGAAATCGGACTGTTCGAGGCCCCGATCAGCCCGGCCATATAACCGCAGACCGAAGCGATCACGATCCCCGCGACCAGAATGAACAGGATCGAGACCAGCACGGTTGATCCCAGCGCTGCTTCGATCGGGCCGCCCGCCGCAAAGTGCGCCAACAGCAAACCAATGGGCAGCATCGAAAGCAGGATCGTGCCGCCGACCACGCTGATCGGCAGATCGCGCTCGGTGATGTCGAGCGTGTCGCCCTGCCCGGCCTTGCGCGCCTGCGCCGCCGCCAGTGCACCGGAAATCCCGCGCACAATCGGACCGAGCATCTTGATCAAGGTCCAGATTGCGGCGACGCCGATGGTCCCCGCGCCGACGAACCGCACTTTCTGGCGGAAAGTCTGCGAGACGAAATCGGCCAGTTCGGTCCCGGCGGGCGGGCCGCCTGCGGTGAACTGCGGCAACAGCACCAGCCAGCCGATCACCAGCCCGACCAGCATCGCCACGCCCACTGCGATCCCGACCAGATGACCGACCCCGATCAGCGCGAGCGAGAACGAGGCCGAAAAGCTAGTCGCACCGCCGCCAAACTTGACCGCGGTCCCGGCCTCCTCCGCCACCAGCTTCATCTTCGCGAGCAAGGTATATCCCGCCGACAACAGCGACCCGAGCACGATTGCGGCCAAGCCCTTGCGGTTTTCTTCCGCGCCGCCAATGCCCGCGCCAACCTTTAGCACTTCTGCGGCTGCGACGCCTTCGGGGTAAGGCAGGTCCGATCCGGTCACCAGCGCGCGGCGCAGCGGGACTGAATACATCACCCCCAGAATGCCGCCGACCGCGATCACCGCGACCGACAACCAATAAGGGAACCCGGTCCACCAGCCGATCATAATCAGCCCGGGTAACACGAAGATGATCGCGGATAGCGTCCCCGCGGCCGAGGCAATGGTTTGGACGATATTGTTTTCCTGAATCGTGCTGTCCGAAAAGGCCTTGAGCAGCGCCATCGAGATCACTGCCGCTGGAATCGAGGTTGCGAAGGTCAACCCGATCTTGAGCCCGAGGTAGACGTTGGCGGCGGTGAACAGCACGGTCAGCACCGCGCCCAGCAGCACGCCCCGAATGGTCAGCTCTTTCATCGCGCCCCTCCGTTTAGCCTTAGCGGCTTGTCACCGCATCGATCCGCAGCATAGCCAGACCAGCGCGATTCACAATCGGCGAACGTCCTTCCTCCCCGACCGGGGAGGAAGGGTCAATCCTCGGCAAAGGCCCCGGGGAGCGGTTCGCCCAGTTCTTCCATGATCGCGGCGAGATCGGCCGTACGGGGATCGAACGCGGCAGTTTCCGCTATCAACGCATTGAACCCGGCCACTGCCGCTGTCGGCCCCGCCGGGTGCGCCCAGACCCCGGCTGATACCGCCAGAAAATCCGCCCCGGCAGCAATCAGGGGCTTGGCATTATCCAGCGTGATCCCGCCAATCGCCACGCAGGGAATTTCAGACCAGACATGCCACCAGCGCAGCAGCGCGGTCTTGGCTTGATGAGTCACCGCCTTGGTTCCGCTGGGATAGAACGCACCGAACGCGACATAGTCCGCCCCAGCCTCGCCCGCTTCCAACGCCAGATGGCGGCTGTTGTGACAGGTCACGCCGATTTGGGCTGCGCGCCCCAACCGCTCGCGGGCATCGCGCACGTCGCCATCGCCTTGCCCGAGATGAACCCCGTCCGCCCCCAACCGCTTGGCCAGGCTGACCGAATCGTTGACGATAAACGCCACGTCGCGGTCCGCGCACAGCCGTTGCAGCGGTTCGGCGAGCGGCGCAGCGGCATGATCGTCCAGGTCCTTCACCCGGAACTGAAACGCGGCCACTCGCCCGCCATCCAGCGCCCGCGCCAGTTGATCCGGAAAGCTGCCGGACACGTCCGGCGGCGAAATGAGGTAGAGTTTGCAATGGGACATGGGATCCCGCTTAGCTGCTCTGCCATCGTTCCGAAACCGTTCATCGCAACTGGGCGATCAATCAACGCATGAAAATAGCCCACCTCCTCCCCGCCTTCGCCTTGTCCCTGTCGGCCTGTGCCACGGTGCCGCCCAGCACCGACGGCATCACCCGGCTCGCCATTGGTCAGACCGGCATCGTTGACGGCCCCAAAGTGACCCCCCTCGCCGTGCTGGAGGACAGCCGCTGTCCGATCAATGCGCGCTGCGTCTGGGCTGGGCAGGTGCGGCTGCGGATCCTTGTGACGCTGGGTTCGGGCAGCCGCGAGCATGAGATTGTGACGGGCAAGCCGCTGCCAATCGCGGACGGACTTCTGGAACTGGTCGAGGTTGCACCTGGACGGATCGCCGGACAAGGATCGGAAAAGCCGCTCGATTACCGCTTCGGCTTCCGCTTCGCCGGCGGGTTGTAAGGCGCGCTCAGCAGCGGCAGCCTGGCTGCTTGCGTTCGGGCGGCTTGGTCGTGGCGAATTCCTCGCGGGTCAGCGCCTGATCACCGTTGCGGTCCGCGCCTTTAAAGCGGTTGCCCGTGGCAACTGCCCATTCTTCAAAGGTCAGCAGGTTGTTGCCGTCGCTGTCGAGCTTGCGGAACGCGGCGGTGCGGGTGGACAGCATCTCGTTGCGGGTGATCCGGCCATCGGCATCACGGTCCATCCGGCCAAACCGGCGCTGTTCCTTGGTGGCTTCAGTCGCAGCGGGCGGCGCGGGGCCGCGCTTGCCGCGCACATCGGCGAAGGGCAATGCACCGGCCACTGCGGCCGGTTCTTCCTCGGCGGGCGGCTCAGGTGGCGGCGCGCCAACTTCGGTGGCGGCGCGGCCTTGCCACCAGAACAGCCCCGCCGCCGCCAGTAACAGCGCGGCAACCGCGCCAAAGATCATCCGGTTCATGGCTCATCCAGCAATGGTTAAGCCCCACTGTCTAGGTTGAAGTGCCTATCCAAACAAGCCGATGCGCAGCATTACGGACAGATCTCTCCAACCGGGCCGCACAACTTCTGACTTTTGCTGTGCTACCGCCAAAGCCCACCCATCGAGCATTGCCAGACTTCTTAAGCTACGCGGCAGCCGTAGTCTGGGGGATGTTAGGCGGGTGAGCTTCGCCCGCGCCAATTGCCCGATTTCGCTTTCCTGAATGGTGAGATCGGCAAGCGCCCAGCGTGCCCCGGCGCACCGTGCGTGCTCGCTCTGCGCCGCCTCCCCTGCCGCTTCAGCCACCGCCGCAAACAACGCCCCGCGGACATCTGCCAGCGCGGCAACGGCGGCCGCTTGGTCTTCTGCCAAAAGCACCGTTTCCCAGCCATCGACCAGCGGCGACAGCAGTGGCCCGCGCAGCTGCGCCGCCGCGCAAGCCGCCAGCAGTGGCTCGCCCGCTGGCAGCTGCGGCAGCTCCGCCAGCCGCTCGCGCCACCAGGCCAGCCGCACCTGGCCCAGGATCGGCTCGCTGGTCTGGCGCACTTGCCGTTCCAGCCGCTGATCCAGCGCGAACAGTGCAATAACCGCAGGCCGCACACCACGCGGTGCATAGGCCAGCGCCAGCCGGACTGGTGCGGTCAATTCGTTAAGCAGCAGATCGGACATAGCCCGTCCCGACGACCCGCCTGGCTGTTCAAAGTCAAGGCCAAAGTCGCCTTGAATTGCAAGCCGCATTAAGAATTTCGAGCCAGGCTGAGCGCCTGTTTTTCAACGCCACCGAAATCTTCTTAGCCGCTTGTTAAGCATGATCATTGGCAGTGTCTTCAACGGACCGGGCCTAGGGCAAGCTCGCATTACTTCTGGACTAATCGCTATTGAACCAGGTCTCTGAAATGTCGGTTACAAACCGCTCGTTGCCGCTACTGCGCCGTTTGGCACAGGACCGGTCGGGCAATACGCTCGCGCTGATTGCGGCTTCGCTGTTGCCGATTCTGGCAATGGTTGGTGGCGGGATCGATATGGGACGCAGCTATTTGTCAAATGCACGGTTGCAGCAAGCCTGCGACGCCGGGGTGCTGGCCGCGCGCAAAAAGCTGGGCTCGGCGGTAGTGGTGACGGGCGATGTCCCGGCGGACGCGGCCGATGTCGGAGCCAAATTCTTCAACCTGAATTTCCGCAACGGGGCATATGGCACGCGTGACCGCGATTTCCAGATGACGCTGGAAGACGACTATTCGGTCAGCGGCACCGCGACGGTCGAGGTTCCGGTGACGGTGATGGGCGTGTTCGGCTTTTCACAGGTTGACTTGCGAGTCGATTGCCAGGCCCGGCTCAGTTTCTCTAACACCGACGTGATGATGGTGCTCGATACCACCGGATCGATGGCGGAAACCAACCCCAGCGATGCCACGCCACGGATCGATGTGCTGCGCAACGTCGTGAAGTCGTTCCATGGCCAGCTGGAAGGTGCGAAGAAGCCCGGCACCCGGATCCGCTATGGCTTCGTGCCCTATTCCACCAACGTCAACGTGGGCTTCCAGCTCAAGTCTGACTGGGTGGTCGATGAATGGGAATACCATGGGCGCGAAAACATGGCCACCGGCGCGACCCGCAAGTACGACATCTATGACAACCAATATACCTACATCAGCGGCAGCTCCACCGCGATCACGCCTTATTCTGCCGCCACTTGCCCGGCGAGCACGGCGACCTGGACCAGCCTGTCGAACTCGACCGATGCGGACGGCACCCAGCGCGGGCGCAATCAGGTAGACGGTATTGCATACAGCTGCAACCTTGGCTCGGATGGCACCAACCTGATTGTCAGCGGCACCACTTACAGCAGCTATGTCTATGACTGGTCGAGCAAAAAAACCGGCGAAGAAACCCGGCCCGTTTATAACTGGTTCTACAAAAAGATGCCGTTTGACGTGACCTTTGTCAAAGGGGCGTCGGGCAATGATCCGCTGGTGAGCGGTTCAATTGACGTCCTGATGGATGGCTATCCCTCCCCCACGCCGCTGAACCTGGCCGCCTGGTTCCGCGGCTGCATCGAAGAACGCGATACTTACGAGATCGATGATTACGACAATGTCGATTTCAACAAGGCACTCGATCTCGATCTCGATCTGGTTCCAATCCCTGGCAACCCGGCCACACAATGGCGGCCGATGATCAACGAATTGTCATTCGAACCCCAGATGTGGTGGGACGGCACTGGCCAATTCAAATCACCGAGCAATTCCGAAAACCACTACTTGATGGCGCAGTGGGGTGGCTTTTCCGCTTGCCCCACCCCGGCTTACAAGCTGGCCGAAATGACCACTGCCGACGTCCGAGACTATGTTGACAGTCTGGTCACCGCTGGCAGTACCTACCATGATATCGGGATGATCTGGGGCGGACGGTTCCTGTCGCCGACCGGCATTTTTGCTGATGAAAACGCCGATCTGCCCGGCAAGCCGACCAGCCGCCATCTGATCTTCCTGACCGATGGCCAGACCGCACCGCTCGATGTTTCCTATGGCACTTACGGAATCGAACCGCTGGATGAACGGCGCTGGTCGCAGAAATCAACCCAGACGCTGACCGAGGTCGTGGAAGGTCGCTTTGGTGTGGCCTGTAGGGAAGTGAAGAAGCGCAACATCACTGTCTGGGTGATCGGCTTTGGCACTTCGCTCAATCCGATCATGACCGAATGCGCAGGTCCCGGCCATTCGTTTGAGGCGAGCGATGCGGCACAGCTCAATACGGTGTTTAACAAGATCGCGGCGTCGATCGGCGAATTACGGATTTCGAAATGATCCGCTCTGCCCTTCACCGGATCAGCCCCGATCGGCGCGGTGCCGCCGCCGTCGAATTTGCGCTGGTTACGCCGGTGCTGCTGATGATGGTGTTCGGAATCTTCGACATCGGCCACAACATGTACACCAACAGCATGTTGCAAGGCGCGATCCAGCAGGCGGCGCGCAAGGCGACGATTGAGGGCTCTGATGAAGCCGCGCAGGACGAACTGGTGACCCGCGCGGTCCATTCAATTTCGCCGTATGCCACGCTCGAATTCGCGCGCACTGCCTATACCAATTTTTCCGACGTCTCGCGGCCCGAAGACTTTACCGACATGGACAGTGACGGCACTTGCAACAACGGCGAAGCATTCGAAGATACCAATGCCAACGGCACCTGGGATCCGGATCGCGGGATCGTGGGCCAAGGGAGCGCGCGCGATGCAGTGCTGTATACCGTGACGATAAACTATCGCCGGCTGTTTCCGGTGGCCCAATTCATTCCGGGCCAAACAGATGACTTCACCCTGAAAGCGCAAACCGTGCTCCGCAATCAGCCGTTCAGCATGCAATCGGCAGATGCCGCCCCAGTCATGGGTAATTGCTCATGACGTGGTTTGCGCGCCTGCGCCACTTGCTCCACGATCGTGTCGGCCTTGCTCTGACCGAATTCGCATTGGGAGCCCCTGTGCTGCTCACTGCCGGGCTGTGGGGAGTGGAACTGGCAAACTTTGCCGTCACCAATATGCAGATTGGTCAGTTAACGGTGCATATCGCCGACAACGGCTCGCGGATCGGCGACACCTCGAATTTGACTAACCGCAAAATCTATGAAGCTGATATCAATGATATTTTTGTCGGCGCGGCAGCTCAGTCCGGCCAGAAAATGGAACTGCTCAAACATGGCCGCGTGATCATCTCCAGCTTGCAAGTCGATGACGCCAGCGGTGATCAATATATCCACTGGCAGCGCTGCCGGGGGATGAAGGTTGAAAACTCCACCTACGGCAACACCGGCGACGGGCTGGCCACCCCGATTGCCGGGCTTGGCCCCACTGGCGAAGAAGTGGAAGCCCAACCCGAAGACGCGGTGATCTTCGTCGAAGTGTTCTATGATTACCAGCCGATCATCTCATCGGCATTCCTATTCAAGACTAGTACGATCCAATCAATCGCCTCGTTCACCGTCCGCGATGATCGCGACCTGACCCAGGTCTATCAACGCGATCCGGCCAAGCCCGACGAGGTATCAGGCTGCAACACCTTTAACGATACCCCGGCGATTACCGGCTGAGCCGAAGGCTAGCGATAACACGCCCGCTTGGTCGCCGCGACGATCCGCGGCACGTCGATCAGCGCGGCCTTTTCCAGATTGGCGGCATAGGGCAGCGGCACGTCCTCGTTGCAGACCCGCTGGACCGGCGCATCGAGGAGATCGAAGCCGTCTTCCATGCAGATCGCGATAATTTCCGACGCGATTCCGCAGACTGGCCAGCCTTCTTCCACCACCACCATGCGGTTGGTCTTGGCGAGCGAGCCCAGCACCGTCGTCTTGTCGAGCGGGCGCAGCGTGCGCAGATCGATCACTTCGGCATCGATCCCTTCCCCGGCGAGTTCTTCCGCCGCCTGCAAGGCCAGCCCGACCCCAATCGAATAAGACACGATGGTCACGTCTGCGCCCGCGCGCATGATCCGCGCCTTGCCAATCGGCAGGACGTGATCGTCGAGTTCGGGCAGTTCGAACGTCCGGCCATAGACCAGCTCGTTTTCCAGAAAGACCACCGGGTCTTCGCTGCGGATCGCGGCTTTCAGCAGGCCCTTGGCATCGGCTGCATCATAGGGTGCGATCACGATCAGGCCCGGCACGCTGGCGTACCATGGGCCAAAGTTCTGGCTGTGCTGCGCGCCAACGCGGGTGGCGGCACCGTTCGGCCCGCGAAACACCACCGGGCAGCGCATCTGCCCGCCCGACATGTAATTGGTCTTCGCCGCCGAATTGATAATGTGGTCAATCGCCTGCATCGCGAAGTTGAAGGTCATGAATTCGATGATCGGGCGCAAACCGCCCATCGCCGCGCCCGCACCGATCCCGGCAAAGCCATATTCCGTTATCGGTGTATCGATCACCCGCTTTGGCCCGAATTCCTCCAGCAGGCCTTGGGTGACTTTATAGGCCCCCTGATATTCCGCCACTTCCTCGCCCATCACGAATACGCGCTCATCGCGGCGCATTTCTTCCGCCATGGCGTCGCGCAAAGCTTCGCGGACGGTTGCGCTGTTCATGTTGGTGCCATGGGGCACTTCCGGGTCGGCCTTGGCGGCGGCTGGCGCGGGGCGCGCGGTTACTTCAGCGGCGGCAGCCATGGGAGCTGGGCTGACGGCGGGCGCGGCAGCAGGTGCTGCGCCCTCCCCGTCCATCGTCGCGATCACCGTACCGACTTTGACCCCTTCGGTTCCTTCCGGAACCAGGATCGCGCCGACTACGCCTTCGTCCACGGCTTCAAATTCCATCGTCGCCTTGTCGGTTTCGATCTCGGCCAGGATGTCGCCCGATTTCACCGTGTCGCCAGCCTTGACCAGCCACTTGGCGAGCGTGCCCTCCTCCATCGTCGGGGACAGCGCCGGCATTTTCAGTTCGATCGCCATCAATAGCTCTCCACCAGAATGTCAGTGTAGAGTTCCGACAGTTCCGGCTCTGGCGAATTTTCTGCAAAATCAGCGGATTGGGAGACCCTGCTGCGAATCTGCTTGTCGATGTCCTTGATCCTGTCCTCACTGACCCCACGCTTGATCAGTTCGGCCTTCGCCGCTTCGATTGGATCGTGGTGATCGCGCATATCCTGCACTTCTTCGCGGCTGCGGTACTTGGCCGGATCGGACATCGAATGGCCGCGATAGCGATAGGTGTTGAGTTCCATCAACACCGGCCCGTTGCCCGCGCGGACATAGGCCAGCGCCACTTCGGCAGCCTTGCGCACTTCCAGTACGTCCATCCCGTTGACCTTCATCCCCGGAATGCGGAACGCGGTGCCGCGGCGGTAGAATTCGGTTTCAGCCGAGCTGCGCTTCACTGCGGTGCCCATCGCATAGCCATTGTTTTCAATCACGAAGATGATCGGAAGCTTCCACAGCGCCGCCATGTTGAAGCTCTCGTAAACCTGGCCCTGATTGGCTGCGCCATCGCCGAAATAGGCCATGCAGACGCCGCCGTCTTCGCGGTACTTGTGTGCAAAGGCGAGACCAGTGCCGAGCGCGACTTGCGCGCCGACGATGCCGTGGCCGCCGTAGAATTTATGCTCGACGCTGAACATGTGCATCGAGCCGCCCTTGCCCTTGGAGATGCCCGCGCCGCGCCCGGTCAGTTCGGCCATGATCACATTGGGGTCAATCCCATAGGCCAGCATGTGCCCGTGATCGCGGTAGCCGGTGATCACGCTGTCCTTGTCCCCATCCAGCGCCGATTGCAGCCCGACCGCCACGGCCTCCTGCCCGATGTACAAATGACAAAACCCGCCAATCAGGCCAAGTCCGTACAACTGCCCGGCGCGTTCCTCAAACCGGCGGATCAACACCATCTGTTCGTAGAACGCCAGCAACTGCGCATCGTCTGCCGCGTAGAGCCGATCTGCCTCAAGGGCATCCTGCAAGCTGCGCAGCGCGAAACTCGGGTCCGCAGCGGACGCCGCTGGGGCGGGCCGCTTGGTGCGGCTGGTGGCGGGCTTGGCCAAGAACGATCCCCTGAGTGGTGTGTTACCCAGCGGCTATAGGATGTCGCCGCCGTAAGGGAAACCGTCTCATACGTATTTTATGGCCGGATTGGCGCTGCCGTGCTCCGGTCAATCGACCATCAGCACCATTTCATCGGGATGGACCACGTTCAGGTCTTTGCGCAGCAGTTCCCCGGTCAGATCGGGATCGGTGCGCGCGGGATCAAGCAAATCGACCCGGTTGCGCAATTCGTCACGCTCAACGCTTAGTCGTGCGACCTCCTTGTGCCGTTCGGTCAGCAAGTGGCTGTTTTCGCTCCACGACAGTACGCCGCTCGGCCCGACCAGCGCCAGCCCGCCCATGCCCAGCAAGCACGCGAGCGCCATGCCCTGAGTCACGTTGTCACGCTGAGGTTTGCCGGTCGGTCGCATCGTCCCAAGAATCACAGTTGATTCAGCAGTTCAAGTCCTAATTCTGCCAATCCACTCGATTTGCGACAGACCGAGTCGTTTCGGAGTCACTTATGTCACGATGCACTTGACTCGCGCGCGCTACCCAGCGACAATCTAGTTTCGTTTGAAACCAAATTCGGATCCGCCATGACTGACTTGTTCGAAAACCCACTGGGCCTCGACGGCTTTGAATTCATCGAATTCTGCGCCCCGGCCAAAGGCGCGCTGGAGCCGGTATTCGCCGCGATGGGTTTCGTGCAGATCGCGCGGCACCGCTCCAAGGATGTGCAGCTGTGGCGGCAGGGCGAAATCAACCTGATCGCCAACTACGAACCGCGCAGCCCTGCCGCCTACTTCGCGGCTGAACATGGCCCATCGGCCTGCGGCATGGGCTTTCGCGTGCGCGATGCGGCCAAGGCTTACGCCGAAGCGATCGAGCGCGGGGCGGAACCGGTGGAAAGCAGCACCGGGGTGATGGAACTGCGCCTGCCTGCAATCAGAGGGATTGGCGGCTCGATCATCTACTTGATTGACAGGTACGGTGACGACCTCAGCATCTACGACATCGATTTTGTTTACGAGGCCGGGGCGGACCGCAATCCGGTGGGGGCGGGCCTCAAGCTGATCGATCACCTGACGCACAACGTCTATGGCGGGCGCATGGCGCACTGGGCGGGGTTCTATGAGCGGATTTTCAACTTCCGCGAAATCCGCTATTTTGACATCAAGGGCGAATATACCGGGCTGACCAGCAAGGCGATGACCGCGCCCGACGGCAAGATCCGCATCCCTTTGAACGAAGAAGGCCCAAGTTCGAACAAGGGGGCCGGCGGCGGTCAGATCGAAGAGTTCCTGCGCGAATACAATGGTGAAGGAATTCAGCACATTGCCTTCATCTGTGATGATCTGCTGGGAAGCTGGGACCGGCTGAAAGCCAGCGGCACCCCGATGATGACCCCGCCGCCTGCGACCTATTACGAAATGCTGGCTGAACGCCTGCCCGGCCACGGCGAGCCGGTTGAAGAACTGCAGCAGCGCGGGATTCTGCTCGATGGTTCGACCGCCAATGATGATCCGCGGCTGCTGCTCCAGATCTTTTCTCAGGCCCAGATCGGCCCAGTGTTCTTTGAATTTATCCAGCGCAAGAAGGATGAAGGCTTTGGCGAAGGCAACTTTACCGCGCTGTTCGAAAGCATGGAACGCGACCAACTGCGGCGCGGGGCGCTGACGGTCGATGGCCCAGCGTAACGCACAAGTCCTGAGGAGTACGCACCATGACCCATTCCATAACCCTCGGCGGCATCCACCACGTCGCCTATCGCTGCAAGGACGCGAAGGAGACGGTCGACT
>JANORN010000271.1:0-3074 GCA_031415355.1 Novosphingobium sp.
GCTTCAGCTTCCCAGCGAAGCTGTCGCACGTTTTGCCTTAGCGTCTGCAATGATTTGGCGCGCCTCGCGCATGACCTCTTCGTTTGAAATCCACGGTCCCTTGGACTTCAGCCCCTCCTCAACCTGTGCGTGGAACCACAGGTCATAGGCTTCCGCCTCTTCCGTGGTGGCGAATTCGGAGACGATGGGATCGAGCTTTGCCATAGGCGGCTTGCTATCACAGCAGGCGGAACAAACCAAGACGTTTCGCCCCGACGCACGGTCTGTCCGATTGGACGATTGGAGCAAATCTGCGGCTCCACTCCAACTGGGAGAGGATGACTCCCATCGTGCTTATCCGGTGATCAGGCCGCAGCCCGCAACAGCGTGATCCGCGCCGTGCCGACTTTGCGCTCGGCCACGGCCTCCAGCCCCTTGATCGCGGGCACTTCATTGTATGCGGTTTCAAGGCTGATCCAGGTCGCCGGGCCGACCCAGCCGAGCCGTTGCAGCTTGTCCAGCGCAACTGCGCCCGCGCCGGTCTGATAGGGTGGATCGAGCAGGATCAGATCGAGTGGCTCCTTCGCTACGCCCAGCGTCAGCACCGATGCGGCGCAAACGTCGCAGAGTGCGGCGGCCTGAAAGTTCGCTATATTACTGCGGATCGCGCGGATCGCGGCGGCATCTTGCTCCACAAAGATGCACACCGCTGCACCGCGTGACAGCGCCTCCAGCCCCAGCGCGCCTGATCCGGCGAACAGATCGGCCACGCGCAGCCCGTCAAAGGCTCCGACCCGGCTGACCAGCATCGAAAACAGCGTTTCACGGGTGCGGTCCGCCGTGGGGCGGGTGGTCTCGCCCGCCGGGGCGAGCAGCTTGCGCCCGCGCCATTGGCCTGCGATGATCCTCACCGGCGGCGGGACCGCTGGACGCGCAGCCGGGCATGTTCCGCAGCGGGACGCGGGGTATCATCGCCGCCGATCCGCAGCTCCTTGCGGAACCGTTCAACCTCGACCTGACGGATCTCCACCACCGCGCCGCGCGGCAGGTCGAGCAGTTCAAACGGGCCGTAGGAGGTGCGCAGCAATCGCGATACTTCCAGCCCCAGATGTTCGAGCACCCGCCGCACTTCGCGGTTTTTGCCTTCGGTCAGGGTCAGTTCGATCCATTGATTGCGCCCGGTGCTGCGCTCCAGATTGGCGTCAATCTTGCCATAGCGCATCCCGTCGATCTCGATCCCTTCGATCAGGCTTTCGAGTTCGTTCTGAGTGATATCGCCAAAAGTGCGCGCGCGGTAAGTGCGCGGCACGCCCGATGACGGCAGTTCCATCGCGCGCTTCAACTCGCCATCATTGGTCAGCAGCAACAGCCCCTCGGTGTTGAAATCGAGCCGCCCGACCGGCATTACCCGGCCTGCGTCCTCGGGCATGGCATTGCGCAGCGCATTGTAGATCGTCGGGCGGCCCGCCGGATCGCGCTCCGCCGTAATCAGGCCGCTGGGCTTGTGGAACGCGAACAGCCGCGCAGCCTCGGCGGCTTTCACCGGTTGGTCATCCACGGTCACGCCGCGCAGGTTGGGCAGAACCGTGGCGGGCGTGGTCAGCACCACATTGTTCAGCTTGATCCGGCCGTCGGCAATCATCCGCTCAACTTCGCGGCGGCTGGCGATGCCGGCGCGGGCGAGCAACTTGGCGATGCGCTCACCCTCGCGGGGGGCGGTCTCTGGTGTGGGGGTGGTCATGACAGCGCCCATAGGCCAGTGCAGCCTAGCCGTCACCCCTCCGCGCGCGCCAGTTGCTGCGTGCAGATTTCGTGGAAGCGGCGAATCCCGCCTTCCAGCGTGCCGATGGTCAGTTCTGGCACCGATCCGGTCGCCAGCCCTTGCTGGCCCAACGCGGCAGCGCGGAAGTCTTCGCCGCCAAACACCCCGCCGTCGAGCAGGTTCCAGCTGCGCTCCCAATGCGCCAACGCCTTGTCGCTTTGCGGTGCTTCGGGGATCAGCATGAAGTCTTCCACAAGCGTGCGGTCATGCGCCTGCGGCCACAGTGTCATCACATTGATGTAATCGGGGCTGATCACCAGCACGGTGGCGGGGAACAGCTGATAAGCGAACGTCCCGACCCGGCGCAACTCGGCCATATCGGTGAAGTCCACCCCGTCCAGTTCCTCAGCGCGGCAGACCAGGCTGCGCTGGTGCGGGCCGATCTGATCGCCGCTGGAAATCCCGTCCTTGAAGAACGGCCCGATCGTGGCGGCGTGCAGCCGGGTGACGTGGTAGCTTTCCAGGAAGGCATCCATGATCATTTTCCAGTTGGAGGCCACATCGTGCGTATTGCGCCGGAACAGGTGCAGATCGCGCATCGCAAACCGGTCAAAATCCTCGCCGAGCTGTCCTGCATCGGCAAAGTCCGCGCCGGGCTGGGGAGCATACCAGATCAGTCCGCCCGCTTCGTGGCAGGGCAATTCCTTCAGGCTATAGTCGGCTTTACTAAGGCCGGGGAAGCTGTCGGGCCGGGGCAGGGCGAGCAGCCGCCCGTCGGTGGCATAGGTCCAGGCGTGGTAGGGGCAGGTGAAGCGTTTGCCGCATTGAATGTCGCTGCCTTCCACCAGCCGCGTCCCGCGATGGCGGCAAACGTTCAGAAACACCCGCACTTGCCCGTCACCATCGCGCGCGATCAGCAACGGTTGGCCACTCAAGTCATGTGGCACCGCCATGTTGGCGTCTGGGACCAGCGCGGACGGGCACAGCACCTGCGGCAGGCGGCCAAACAGGCCGGCCTGCTCGCGCTGCCAGTGCGCGGGATCGGTATAGACGCTGGCCGGAACGCTGCTGATGGCGTCGATGTTGCGGATGGTGCCAGCGGCGATGGCGTGCGCCAAGGCCAGTTGACCAGCCGTCGGCTGGCGATCAGGCAAAATCGTGGTTTGCGCCATGTCGGCATCCTCCTGCATGACAGGATCAGGCAATTCGTTCGGGAATGCAAATATGCTTTGTTGTCCTGCCCGCTTTTTGCTTTACTCCTGCGTAAGCGATTTTGGTCGGTGCGACGGCCACCAAGGGGAGTTTAAGCAATGAAGGTAGCTCGTAGGACAAT
>JANORN010000272.1:0-4299 GCA_031415355.1 Novosphingobium sp.
CAGTTCGGCGAGCCGTTGGCTGGCGAAAGACAATCGCTGAAAGTCTTCGCGGCTGATCTTGCCCATCCGCAAGGCTTCGCTGCTGATCCCGGCTTGTTCGGCCAGAATCCGCGTGGCGAGCTGGTCGGCGCTCATTTCCAGACTGAAGAACGCAGTCGCCGCGCCGACCGATTTGGCCGGGTCGATCCCGTCGGTCAAATCGCGGCGCAAGCGGTCGGCGGCGTTGAAGGCGATATTGGTGGCGAGCGAAGTTTTGCCCATGCCGGGACGGCCCGCCAGGATGATCAGATCCGAATCGTGCAAACCCCCGACCTTCTCGTTGAGCGAGGTCAGCCCGGTGGTCTTGCCTGAAATATGCCCGCCCGAATTGAACGCCTTTTCAATCGCGGTGATCGCGGTGCGGGTGGCCAGGCTGAACGCCTGCGCCTCGCTTTGCGTACCCGCACCCTCGGCCACCTTGTAGAGCGCGGCTTCGGCCAGTTCGATCTGTTCGAGCGGCTCGACGCTTTCGCTGGTGTCCATCGCGCCGGTCACCAGTCCGCGTCCGACCGCGACCAGCTCGCGCAGCAAGGCCAGATCATAGATCTGCGCCGCCAGCTCGCGCGGGGCGAGCAGGCCCTGACCGTCTGCCGTCAACCGCGCCAGATAGGACGCCCCGCCCAGTTCCTTCAGCGCTTCATCGGCTTCGAAGTACGGCTTGAGGGTAACCGGGGTGACCACCGCCTTGCGGTCCAGCAGTTGGACGATCCGCTCGTAAATCCGCGCGTGGATCGGTTCAAAGAAGTGTCCCGGCGCGAGCGGCGCTGACAGTTCCTCGATCACGCGGTTATCGATCAGCACCGCCCCCAGGAACGCTGCCTCCGCCTCGACGTTACTGGGCAACATCCGGATCGGCGAATCGTCGGGGCGGGTGATGAGTTCAAGTTCAGGCATGGGAGCAAGGCCATGCGCCTAGGACGGATGCGGTTCAAGCGCGGTTGGACGTATGGACCCTGTGGATATTGGGGACGAAAGTAGATGGGTTCACGCAAAGGCGCTAAGAGTAGGAAGGCGCGAAGATGTCGCTCTGTGCCGGAGGCTCCCTGCTGATCATAGCGTTTCACCAGTCCGAGCGAAAATTGAACAAGCGGCTTCGCCGCGGGCGTAACACCTTGGCGCCTTCCTGCTCTTAGCGCCTGTGCGCGAACCCTTTACACAGCCCCTTGCCCTGCCATGTTGCATTTGCGAGAAGCGCCGCCACCATGGCAGACGCGCGGATCATTCATATCGAGCTGGACGAAGCCACGATCCTGTGGCGCAATGCCGATATCGAGCAGGAGCGCCGAATCGCGATCTTCGATTTGATCGAGGAAAACAGCTTCAAACCGCTGCGCAGCTGGGAGGCCGGGCATCACGGGCCCTACCGGCTGCGGCTGTCGGTGGAAGATGGCCGACTGGGGCTGGTGATCGCGAGCGAAGACGGCGCTGAACTGGAAACGCTGATTCTTGGTCTGGGGCGGTTCCGCCGCCCGATCCGCGATTACTTTGCGATCTGCGATTCGTACTACCAGGCGATCCGCAAGGCCACTGCGGCTGAAATCGAGACGATCGATATGGCCCGGCGCGGGGTGCACAACGAAGCGGCGGAAATGCTGCTGGAACGGCTGGAGGGCAAGGTCGAGACCGACTTCGCCACCGCGCGGCGACTGTTCACGCTGATCTGCGTGCTGCATATCCGGGGGTAGTGTGCGTCGTCAGCCTGGACTTGGCGATCTTCCATAATTTCGTCATTGCGAGGAGCGAAGCGACGCGGCAATCCAGAGCGCAAGTGCAAACCGCTCTGGATTGCTTCGCTTCGCTCGCAATGACGAGTGGTCTTTTTTGACAGGGGTTCGCACAGGTCATGGCACGCAAGCAATCCAAGCGCACCCGGCTGCGCCTGTTCGGCGCGGTGCTATTGCTCGCGCTGGTCGGCGGGGTCTGGGGCTGGTGGCACATCACCCACTGGATGCCACCGCGCGCGGCCTATCCGGTGCAGGGCGTCGAAGTGGACAGCGAAGACGGTGCGGTTGACTGGAAGGCGCTGAAAGCCACCGGGGCAGACTTTGCCTATCTGGACGCTTCGGCCAGCGCCTTTGCCCGTGATCCGGCGTTCGGAGCCAATCTGGACGGCGCGCGTGCGGCCAGGCTGCAAGTCGGCGCGGTGCACCGCTATGATCCGTGCCAGCCGGCCGAAAAACAAGCCGCCAACTTCGTCAGCGTGGTCCCGCGTGATGCCAAGTTGCTGCCGCCGGCGGTTGAGCTGGACCGGCTGGCCGATGATTGCCCGATGAAAGTGGGCGAAGCGGCGATCGAAAGCGAGCTCACGACCTTCCTCAACCAGATCGAAAATCACACCGGCAAGGCGGCCTTGCTCAAGGTGTCAGCCGCGTTCGAAGACCGCTATCACATTGCCCGCGCGATTGACCGCAACCTGTGGCTGGTCCGCACCCGGCTGGAACCCGGCTATGGCGGCCGCCCCTGGTCGCTGTGGACCGCCAACGAAATGCTCAGCGCGGAAGCGGGCGGCACCCCGCTGCGCTGGGTGGTGGCGCGGCCGTAGGCGTCCCTTCCTCTCCCGTGGGAGAGGGGGACCGCCAGCGCAGCTGGGGGTGGAGTGGCACCAGCAAGTACTCCCGCCCTTTCCGGCCAACGCCTGGGCCTAACCCGGCACCCGCAGGAGTACCGGCCTGTGCCCCTCCCCCATTTGCAATGGGTCCCCTCCCCTGCGGGGGAGGAAGCGTTGCGGCCTCGGCCGCGCGCGCGTAGGACAGGACAATGAACCACACCCAAGCCAATCTGATCGACGCCGCCCGCGCCGCCGCCACTTCGGCCTATGCGCCTTACTCCAACTTCCACGTTGGCGCGGCGCTGGGGTTTGCCGATGGCTCGGTGGTAACCGGCGCGAACGTCGAGAACGCCAGCTATGGCCTGACGCTGTGCGCGGAGACGGTCGCGGTCGGTAAGGCCTTGAGCGAAGACTGGCGCGGGGCACTGGAGGCCGTTGCGGTGATCGGCGGCAAGGCCGGCGCGGTGGGCGCGGGCGCTCCGGTCACACCGTGCGGGCGCTGCCGCCAGCTGCTGAACGAAGTCGCCGCGCTGGGCGCGAGTGACCCGCTGGTCTGGTGTGCGGGGGAGGATGCCGTGCTGGAACTGCGCCTGTCGCAACTGCTGCCCCACGCGTTCGGGCCGGAAAGCCTTACGTAAGCGACGTCCAGCTTGTAAGTAATGCAGCTTTGCATTACTTTGAGCGAGATCGGAGCGCCGACCATGACCAAACTGACCGTAACCGCGCGGGGCCAAGTGACCTTTCGCAAGGACGTGCTCAAGCATCTGGGGATTCAACCCGGCGGCAAGGTGGAGCTACAGCTGCTGCCCGGCGGACGGGCCGAACTGAAAGCCGATCAGCCGACTGGAACGTGGGCTGATTTTGCAGGAATGCTGAAAGGCAAAGGCAACGGCGTCAAACTCACGATCGAAGAGATGAACGATGCCATCGCCGAAGCTGGCGCTGAAGCGGGAATGCGCGGGCTCACACGCAAATGAAATTCACGCTCGATACAAACGTGCTGGTTAGACTGGCCATTAGCGACGATCTGGAGCAGCAGCGCAGGGCTAGCACACTGCTTGAAGAAGCTGAGTTTGTCGCCATTGGTGTGCTTGCGCTGTGCGAGATGGCCTGGGTGTTGGATCGAACCTTTGGCATGTCTCGCGATGCTATCGGCGCGGCAATCCGGCGTTTGCTCGGCATCAGGAATGTTTCGATCAATCGCCCTGCGGTAGCCGCTGGGCTGGCATTGCTCGATGCCGGTGGTGATTTTGCGGACGGTGCAATCGAGTTCGAAGGGCGCGGGCTTGGCGGGGAGGTGTTCGCATCGTTCGATCAGCAAGCTGTCAAATTGCTCAAGCGCGCCGACATCAAAACACTGTTGCTGCGTTAGAGCATGATGACTTTACATTGAAGCGATGGTTTCCCTTCCCCGTTGGGGAAGGGCCGGGGATTGGGGCTCCAAGCAATGTCATCCTGCGCTAATTGCCTTCACGCGGCCCCCAGCCACTCCAGCAGCGCCGCCATGCACTCGCGCCCCAGCTGAGCTGAGCGTTCGGGCGACCAGCCCTGCGCCGCGTCGGGCAGGTCGTCGTTGTCCTTGAACGGCATTTCTAGCGTCATCGCCACTGCACCGAAGCGTTCGGCGAGCTGGTTGGTGCTCATCGCCAGATTGCCCCTGCCTTTGGGCGTCACGGGATAGCCCAGCCGGGTCTGGAAATCGGGGGTGCGGC
>JANORN010000273.1:0-2152 GCA_031415355.1 Novosphingobium sp.
GCGGAGTGACGTCAATATTGACGATGTCCCCGTCCTTCAGCACCTTGTCTGACGGGATGCCGTGGCAGACCACGTGATTGATCGAGATGCAGCAGGAGTGCGCATAGCCGCGATAGCCCAGTGTCGCCGGCACCGCGCCGCCAGCCAGCGTCATCTGCCGCACCACATCGTCCAGCGCGCCCGTGGTAACGCCCGGCAGCACCAGCGGCACCAGCGCATCCAGGATATCGGCAGCCAGCTGACCCGCCGCGCGCATTCCCGCAAAGCCATCGGGCCCGTGCAGTTTGATCGTGCCATCGCGCAGGACGATGTCGGATGAATCGACTGTCTGATAAAGGTTCATGGCACTGCATATAGTAACATTGGCCGCATTTGGCTATTGCCCAGGCCATGACCAGCAAACACGCCCTGATCCAGCCTGATCGCGCCCAGCCCGCCACCGCGATTCACTTGATCGACAAGGCCGGGCTTGACCAGTTCCGCAAGGGTCTGTCTGCCCCCCAACGCGCCGCGCTGGCCGCACAGAAATTTGAGGCGGACGGTTATCAACACGCGATTGTTCCCGATGGAGATCACTGGTTTGTGGTATCGGGCGTGGCCAATACCGCCAGCCTGTCCAGCTGGTGCATGGCCAAGCTGGCGGAAGTGCTTCCCGCCGGAACCTATCGCCGCGTCGGCGCTGAGCCCGGCGCTGCGCTGTTCGGCTGGGTAAGCGGGCAATACCGCTTTGACCGCTACCGCGCAGAACCATCCACCGAAGGCCCGCGTGTGTTGCTGACCAGCGAGGTGAAAGCGATCGACCCCGCACTGGCGCAAGCCGCCGCGACCAATCTGGTCCGCGATCTAGTCAATACCCCGGCGGAGGACATGGGCCCCGCGCAGCTGGAGGCCGAAGCCGCGCGGCTGGCCAAGGCCTACGCTGGTAAGTTTGGGGCAGAGCTGACCGTGACCAGCGGCGACGCACTGGCGCAGCAGTTTCCGATGGTCCACGCGGTTGGCCGCGCCGCCGCGCGCAGCCACACCCCGCGCATGATCGAACTGCACTGGGGCGATCCGCAGCACCCCAAAGTGGCGATCATTGGCAAAGGCGTGTGCTTCGATAGCGGAGGCCTCGATATCAAGCCCAGTTCGGGCATGTTGCTGATGAAGAAAGACATGGGCGGCGCGGCCCACGCGCTGGCGCTGGCGCAGCTGATCATGCAGCACCATCTGAAAGTGAGGTTGCACCTGCTGATCCCGGCGGTGGAAAACGCCATTGCGGGCAACGCCTTCCGCCCCGGCGACGTCCTGCGCAGCCGCGCGGGGATTTCGGTGGAAATCGGCAACACCGACGCCGAAGGCCGCCTGGTGCTGGGCGATGCGCTGACCCGCGCGGGCGAGGAAGCGCCAGAACTGGTGATCGATTTCGCCACGCTGACTGGCGCGGCGCGCGTCGCGCTCGGCCCCGATCTGCCGGCGCTGATGACCCGCCGCGATGATACTGCCGCGCAATTGCTGGCGGCGGGCGAAGCGAATGACGACCGCTGCTGGCGCTTGCCGCTGCCCGATGCTTACCGCGAATACCTGAAAAGCGATATTGCCGACCTGAACAACACCGGCACCAACGGCTTCGCCGGGGCCTCGGTCGCCGGGCTGTTTCTGGATCGGTTCCTGCCCGAAAGCATCGACTGGGCGCACTTCGACACCTTCGCCTGGCGCCCCGCCGCCAAACCCGGCCGCCCCAAAGGCGGCGACGCGCTGGGCCTGCGCGCGGCTTGGGGGATGTTGCAGGGCCGCTATGGGTAAGGCAACAAGTGAGATTGCAGATCAGTAAAAACGTGTCATTGTAACTACCGGAGTTTTATGAACAGGGGCCGGAAGCCAATGAAGATCGCCAAGAAGACGCAAGACAGGCTCACATCCGGACTTAAGCGGTATCAACCGATCGTTCGCAAGCTCGCCGAACGGGACATTTCCGAAGCTGATACAGTCACCGTGATCAAGGATATGCTCACAGACATATTCGGATATGATAAATACGCCGAACTAACCAGCGAGCAGCAAATTCGCGGTACATTTTGCGACTTGGCAATCCGTGTCGAGGGTAAAATTCACTACTTGGCGGAAGTGAAATCCGCCGGAACAACCCTGAACGACAACCATCTTCGTCAAG
>JANORN010000274.1:0-15582 GCA_031415355.1 Novosphingobium sp.
GCCGGGGCAGAGACATCGGCGGTTACTCCTTCACCGGCACCGGGTCAGGGGCAACGTGATCCTCCAGCGTATCGAGGTGCATCCACTTCTTGACGATCGGCGAGACCAGCAGGACGACCACGCCCACACCAATCGCGATCCAGCCGATCTGGTTGTAGATGGTGAGTACGAGTCCCTGTGTCAGCTCGCCGCTTTCTCCTCCGGTTGCCTCGCCGATCTTGCCCGCCAGGAAGCTGCCCACCGCCGTCATGTAGAACCATGCACCCATGATCAGACTGGCCATGAACGTCGGCGCGAGCCGGTTCATCGCCGACAGACCGACCGGGCTGAGGCACAGCTCACCAGTGGTGTGGAGCAAGTAGAGCAGAAACACGAAGATCACCGGGGTAATCGCCCCGATCCCAGCAGCCTGCGCACCCCATGCAAACACCAGAAAGCCCGCGCCAACCTGGAATAGCGCCAGCGCGAACTTGGCCGGGGCTGATGGCTCCAAACCGCGCTTGCCCAGCCATTGCCACAAGCCCGCGAACAGCGGTGCGAGCAGGATGATGTAGATCGGATTGATCGACTGGAACACCGATGCTGGAATATTGCCCGTATCGACAAACTTGTCGGTGTAGAGATTGAGGCTGCCCGGGGCCTGGTCGAACAAGCTCCAGAACAGCGGATTGAGGGCGATAAGGAACAGGATGGCATAAATTCGCTCGCGCGGTTCCTTCGGCAGTTTGAAAGCTTCATAAAGGACATAACCAAGCAGGCCGACCCCACTCACGATCAGCAGGATCTGGATCGCATCACGATATTGAATCAGCAACCACATCACCACCACCGCAGCGATCCCGCCGACGTAAATCAGCATTTCCTTTTGCCGGGTCAGCAAGACAACTGCCTCACCTGCGCCGCGCAGGGCCGGCTTGCCAAGGACAAACACGGCAAGCCCCACCACCATACCAATGCCCGACAAGCCGAAGCCATAGGCCCAGCCGATGGTCTGCCCCAGATAGCCAACCAGAATACCGCCCGCAGCCGCGCCCAGATTGATACCCATGTAGAAAATGGTGTAGGCGGCATCGCGCCGGGTATCGGTCCGCCTGTAGAGCTGGCCCACCAGCACCGAAATATTGGCTTTGAGAAAGCCCGAACCCACAATGATCAAGGCCAGCGCCAGCCAGAACACGTTGATCGTGGGGTCGTTCTGCCCACCAACGCCCTCAAACACCATGAACAGATGGCCCGCCGCCAACAGCACCCCACCAAACAGCACCGCCTTGCGCTGCCCCAGATAGCGGTCAGCCAGCCAGCCACCGAACAGCGGGGTGATATAGACGAGCGAGCCATAAGCGCCGAGCATGAGACTGCTTTCACCTTCGGAAAACATCCAGTGCTGCACCAGATAGAACACCAGAATGCCGCGCATCCCGTAAAAGCTGAACCGTTCCCACATTTCGGCGAAGAACAGCATAAACAGGCCCTTGGGATGGCCAAACACTTCGGGCTTGCGACTGCTCGCAATCGCAAGCCCGACGGCGAGGAACATCGCTAAGATTATCGCAGCGATGGCCGCGACCCAATCGCCCTCGTTCCACAGGCCCATGTCTTTCATGTCAGCTCCCCAAGTAATGCTGCACGCGCCGGGCGATGTGCCCGCGCGGGTTATGGCAGCGGACACTAATGGCGATTTCCGGCGTGTGAAGCGAAATTCGGCAAATGCGCAGGATTGTTGCGCCGCTTATCCACATCCTGGGCCACTCATTGTCGCTGCTGGGCGCGCTTGCCTGGCACGCTGTATTATGGCAGTAAGCCGCTATGCGACCGAGCCAGAAACCCGTCTACCTGCGGCTGCGCGATCAGATCGCCAATGCGATCATCGATGGCACCTATCCCGAAGGCGCAATTCTGCCGTCGGTGCGGGCCTTTGCCGCCGATCAAGGCGCTAATCCGCTGACCGTGGCCAAGGCCTATCAGCTGTTTCAGCTGGAAGAGCTGGTCGAGGTGCAGCGCGGAGTCGGCCTGTTCGTGGCCAAAGGGGCGGCGGAACGATTGCGGCAGAGCGAACGGGACTCGTTCCTGGCAGACGAATGGCCAACGATCCGCGACCGGATCGTCCGTTTGGGTCTGGTGGAGGCCGATTTGCTCGCAGAATGCTGAAGCAATTCTGAACAACCGTTAATTTGCGGATTGACAGCGCGATAGGCTCTGCCACAAGTCTACGCTGTGCTGTGCCGCTCGCACCGGGTCGGGGGCTGTGCCGCGCTTTTTTTGCCAATCGATTGGTGGCGGGTCTTATGGCCCGCTGAAAGGCGTGTGAGAAAATGATTAGATCCGAACTCGTGCAAGCTTTGGCGCAGGAGAACCCCGGCCTGAAACCCGATGAAATCGAAAAGGCGGTCTCGACCTTCTTCGATGAAATCGCAAATCGACTGGCCAAAGGTGGTCGCGTGGAACTGCGCGGTTTCGGCGCATTCTCAACCCGCGAACGCGAGGCCCGCAAGGGCCGCAACCCGCGCACCGGCGAATCGGTCAGCGTGCCGGGTAAACGGGTGCCCTATTTCAAACCCGGCAAGGAAATGCGTGCACGGCTGAACGCCGATTAATGCATTGCCGAGTTTGAAATTGATTGCGGCCAGCCAGACGGGAGTCTGACTGGGGACCAGGCCGATGGCGCAAGGCAGGGGTGGAAACTCCTGCCATACTTCCTTATGGCGAGCTGCAGCGCGGGCGTGGCGGAATGGTAGACGCCAGGGACTTAAAATCCCTTGATCTTTGATCGTGTGGGTTCGAGTCCCACCGTCCGCACCATTTGGCCGTCCGCACCACCGCCGTGCTTGGCTGGCTTGGGTGAAACTAGGCGGCTTTGAACAGCATTGCATCGCCGTTCATGCACCAGCGTTTGCCGGTAGGCTTGGGCCCATCATCGAACACATGGCCCAGGTGCCCGCCGCAGCGCGCGCACAGCACTTCGGTGCGCGGATAGCCGGCGTCCCAGTCGGTTCCCGTCACCGCCGCGCCCGGCAAGGCTTTCCAGAAACTGGGCCAGCCGGTGCCGCTGTCATATTTGGTCTCGGATCCGAACAGCGCGTTGCCGTCTGCCGCGCAGACGAAAGTGCCCTTGCGCTTTTCATTGAGCAGCGGCGAGCTGTTCGGCACTTCGGTGCCTTTCTGACGCAGGATCTGAAATTGATCTCGCGTCAGCCGTTTGCGCCATTCGGCCTCGGTATAGCGCACCGGATAGGCCTTGGCTTCAGCCCCGCTGCCACAAGCGGCCAGTGCCAATCCCCCAGCCGAAGCCCCCAACCAGCCAAGCAGGCGGCGGCGGGCGATGTGCGGGTGTTCCATGATCAGTCCTTTCGCAGCGAACCAGCAGGCCCGGCTGGGATCTATACGCCGCCCTGCCACAAATGGATGCAACAGGCCCGCTCAAAATTTGCTGAGCGTTACTTCCAGCTTGCGAAAGCCGTGAACGAAGTTGGCCCGGACCCGCTCTTTTTCGCCAGTCACATTCACCCGCATCCGGCGCTTGTGCATTTCTTCGAGCAGGATTTTGAGTTGCAATTCGGCCAGCCGCGCGCCGACGCAGCGGTGGATTCCATAGCCGAACGACAAGTGTCGCCGCGCGTTGGCGCGGGTAATGTCCAGCTTGTCCGGATTTGCGAACACGGTTTCGTCGCGGTTGGCAGCCAGATACCACAAGATCACCTTGTCGCCCTTTTTGACCTGCTTGCCAAACAGATCGGCATCTTCAGTCGCGGTGCGGCGCATGTGTGCCAGCGGAGTGACATAACGCAGGCACTCCTGCACTGCATTGGGGATCAGCGCCGGATCGGCTTCAAACAGCGCGCGCTGATCGGGGAAGTGGTCCAGCGCTTCAACAATGCCCGACATGGTGTTGCGAGTGGTGTCGTTGCCGCCGACGATCAGCAGCACCAGATTGCCCATGAATTCCTTCGGCCCCATCTGGCTCATCGCTTCTGAGTGGATCATCATCGAAATCAGGTCAGGCGTTGGCTCCTTGCCCATCCGATCCATCCACAGGCGTTGGAAATACTGCGCCATCTCGCCCAGGATTTCGAACCGGGTATCGCTGAGCTCGCGGGCCAGGGTCAGCTCGACGTCCCCTGCCCAGTCAGACCAGAACGTGAGCAGACGGCGATCCTGCCATGGGAACCCGAACAGCAGCGCCAGCATCCCGGTGGTGAGCTCGATCGAAACCTTGTCGACCCAGTCGAATTGCTCACCCCATGGCAACGAATCGAGCGTTTCGGCAGTCCGGGTGCGGATCTCGGTTGCCATCCGTTCCATTTCGGTGGGGGTAAAGGCCGGGGCGACAGTCCGACGTTGCCCGGTATGCTCAGGCCGGTCCATCGCGATGAACATGGGCAAGCGGCGCTCATCGATCTCTTCCTCAGTCGCGTCGTCCGGGGCATCACCGATGGTGATCCCGCCGTGCTCCCACGAGGAGGAGAACAGCTCTGGCAATGCTTCGACGTGCTGGATCGCTTTCACAGTCGTGACGTTCCAGTAATCGCCATACGGCGAGCCTTCGATCTTGTTGACCGGGTCCTTGGCGCGCATTTCGGCAAAGGGGGCGTGCCAGGTGTCGTTGACATAAATATCGCTGCGGCTGACGTCCCACGGGTGCGTGTGCTTGGGCAGGCGCTCGCCGTGATCCTTCAGCCAGGCTTCGAACATTTCGTTCGCGCTGGGGCTGGTGCGATAGGTGAAGGACTGCTCTGCGACAGGTTGAGTGGCCATGGGAATTCCTCTCGGTCGAATTTGCTCCCTCCGGCAAGCGGAGGATACGTTTCTCAATAAGACTTATCTCGCGCTGCTGACCATAATGTCAATAGGTAGTTCGATCGGTTTTGCGCGGGTTAGGTTGCTGCACCAGTGCGGTTGCGTATCCTGCTCAGCCAGCTGCGCGTGTCCCGCCCGCCAGAACCGCTTTGCATCACCCGCTTGCGGAACAGCGCTGCCCCGGCGCGCACCATCAGCATAACGCACAGCGCTTGCCAGGCCAGCGCCAGAGCATGGGGCCACAGCGCCGGGTCCTGCGCCGCGCGCGCCAGCATTGCGAAGGGCGAACTGAGCGGGAACACCACTGCCGCCAGCTCAACCGGCGAATTGGGCATAGCCATGGCGAAAGTGGCGAAGAAGAACACGAACAGTTGCAGGAAGGTGACCGGCATCGACAGCGTCTGGACATCGCGGACGGTCTTGGCCTGCGCGCCAATCGCCAGAAACAGCGAGCCGAGCAGCAGATAGCCCATCGCGAAGTAGATCACTCCGAGCGCGAAGAACAGCGGCCACCCCACCGCCGGGGTGGTCAATTCCGCCAGTGACCGCCCCACTGCCAGCGCGGTCGCCGCGCCGGTGATCCCCCAGACTGTGATCCCGACCAGCGACACCGCGAGCATCGCGAACAGCTTGCCCAGAAACACCGCGTCCATCGGGATCGCGGCGGCGAGCACTTCGATGATCTTGTTGCCCTTTTCCTCGACCAGGTTGGACAGCACCATGCCCGCCAGCATCATCGTCAGCAGGAACAGCAGCAATTGACCGGCCTGCGCGGTCAACATTCGCCCGCGGGTATCATCGGCGCGGGTTTGCGCGCCCAGATTGACCAGACTGACAACGGGATAGGCGCGCGGTCCAGTTCCAGCGGCCTCGGCCGCGATCAAAGAAATCGGGCCTTGCCAACGCTCGATCAGCTCGGCCGATCCGGTCAGTACCGGCGCTTGCGGCGTACCGGTGAGCACGGCCGCCAGATTGCCGGTTTTGGCAGTCAGCACGGCTTTGGGATCAAAGGACTGCCCTGCTTTGGGGGCATCCAGTTCAACCAGCCGGGGCAAACTGCCGCCCACGCGGTCTTCGAGCCGGATCCAGGCCTGCGTGACCGCGCGGGTATCAGCCGCTTGCATCATGATCCCCAGTTCGGGCCGGTCTGCGGCAGTTTTCACCTGCGCACCGATCCCGCCAGCCAGGCCGCCCACCAGCACCGGAAACAGCGGTCCCAACAGGAAGAACAGGAAGGTGCGGCTGAACAGGATCGCGACGAAATCGCGCCGGGCGATCACGAACGCCGCCGCCAGGATCGAGAGCCTGCCGCGCGCCGGAGTCCGGGTTGAACCACTCATCGCCGGATCTCCTCTTTTTCTTCGGCCAGCGCCTTGGCGGCGGCCTCACCAGCAATCGCGACAAAGGCATCATGCAGCCCGGCGCGTTCGATGGATAGCGAGAGGATGCCCGCCTCGCCCTCGATCAGCGCGCGCAGCAAGGGTTCAATCCCGCTTTCGGGCAGTGAGAAGTGCCAGAAGCTCCCTTCATGGCGGGCGTCGGCGGGCAAAGCGGCGCGCCATGGCCCGTCGCCGGCGCGGGTTTCCAGCCGGACTTGCGCCGGTATCCGGTCACGCGCGGCATCGACCGCACCCGCAAACGGAACTTTGCCCCCGGCGATAATCGCCACCGAATCGCACAGCCGTTCAGCATGGGCGATGACGTGGGTGGAAAAGATCACTGTGGTGCCCTTGGCGGCAAGCCCGCGGATCATCTGCTCCAGCTTGCCCTGATTGATCGCGTCGAGCCCAGAAAACGGTTCGTCAAACACCACCAGTCGGGGTTCGTGGACCAGCGTGCCGAGCAGCTGGACCTGCTGCGCCATGCCTTTGGACAATTGCCGGATCTGGCGGTCAATCGCATAGCCCAGGCCGTGCTCTTCCAGCAGTTCCTTGCCGCGCTGGCGCCCGATGGCCAGCGGCAGGCCGCGCAGCGCGCCCAGAAAGGCGATAGCGTCATAGGCCTTCATCGCGGGGTACAACCCGCGCTCTTCGGGCAGATAGCCGATGGCGTGGCTGATCTCGTGCGGACGGTCATGGCCCAGCACCCGGCGCAGGCCCGCGTCAGGATCGATTATCCCCAGCAGCATTCGCAGCGTGGTGGTTTTGCCTGCGCCATTTGGTCCCAGAATGCCGTAGATCGCGCCTTCGGGAACCTCCAGATCGACTCCATCGACCGCCGTGAACCCGTCAAATCGCTTCACCAGCCCGCGCGCTTCGATCGCCAACGGGCGCTCCGCACTCACGGCCGCGTTGCCCGCCATCGTCTGTTCCCCTATTCGCATTACCGCTCCGGTATTGGGCAGGGCATGAACAAGGGCAACCGCAAGTTTGGTTAACGCAGCGCAAATCGACGAACGACACGCCATTTGCGCGCAGCTCAAACTTGATCTGGCGGCGGAGGCGACGCAGCTGGGCTTCGCAGCCTGCGGGGTCACACTTGCGCGCGAAGATTCGCTGCGCGCGGCGCGGCTGGAGGCCTGGCTGGGCGAGGGTCATCACGGCCAGATGGAGTGGATGGAAACCCGCGCGCAGCACCGTCGTTCACCCGAGGGTCTGTGGCCAGAGGCCCGCAGCGTGATTGCACTGGGGATGAGCTATGCTCCGGCCATCGATCCACTCGCGCTGGCAAACGCACCTGACCGCGCCCGGATTTCGGTCTATGCTCAGGGCAAGGATTATCACGATACCGTCAAGTCGGCGCTGAAGGCGCTGGCACGCTGGCTGGTGGCCGAAGGTGCCCGGCGCGGCTTGGGCGAGGTTGGCGTCAAAGTGTTCGTCGATACCGCTCCGGTGATGGAAAAACCGCTGGGCGAAGCGGCCGGGCTGGGCTGGCAAGGCAAACACACTAACCTGGTCAGCCGCACGCACGGTTCGTGGTTGTTCCTGGGGGCGATCTACACCACGCTGGAATTCGCCCCCGATAAACCTGAAATTGACCACTGCGGGACTTGTACCGCCTGCCAGACGGCTTGCCCAACTGACGCCTTCCCCGCGCCATACCGGCTCGATGCGCGACGCTGCATTTCCTATCTGACAATCGAGCACAAGGGACCGGTGCCGGAAGAATTCCGCACCGCGCTCGGCAACCGCATCTATGGCTGCGATGATTGTCTGGCGGTGTGCCCGTGGAACAAATTTGCCGATTCGGCCCACCGGATCCAGGCCTTCCTACCCCGCGCCGAACTGGTCGCGCCAAAACTGGCGGAGCTACTTGCGCTGGATGACGCAGGCTTTCGCGCGCTGTTTTCCGGCTCACCAGTCAAGCGAATTGGTCGCAATCGGTTCGTGCGCAATTGCCTCTATGCGGCGGGGAACAGCGGCGATGCGGAGTTGTTGGAGCAGGTGCAGGCGTTGCGGGGCGATCCTGATCCAGTAGTTTCCGAAGCCGCGCAGTGGGCAGAGGCTGAATTGGTTCACGCAAAGGCGCAAAGCGCAGGAAGGCGCTAAGGGCTAGCGCTCGCGGCGAAGCCGGTTTGCATCTCAAACGTGGCGTCTAGCGATAGGCTCAACCAAATCAGGAGCCTTCGTCTTAAAGCAACCACTTAGCGCCTTCCTGCGCTCTGGGCCTCTGCGCGAATCCAATCCTTCAACCTTTACCGCCCCAGCAGATTGCGCGCCTGGCTGGCGATCTGGGCGAGCATCGCCGGGGCCACCGGTACTGCACTTTGGGCGCGGCCCAGCATCGTGCGGAACTGGCGAATCGCCGGAGCCTGAGCTTCGGCCCAGCGCTCGGCTGCCTGCACCGGATCGCCGCGCCGCGCGCCGCGCCGCAGGAAATCGAGCCGCATATGCTGAAAGTCGCGCGCCAGCCCGTTGACCAGCAGGCGTTCCCACGGGTCGGACGGGCTCATCCGTTCGGCGATGTGCTGCGCCCAGTCGAGCCCCAGCGTAGAGCCCAGCAGCACGAAGGCGCGGGTCAACTCCTGGGCGCCAATCCCGCTGTCTTGCGCCAATTGCGCCAGGCCGATTGTGCCGTCCAGATCAAACAGGTGCGCGACATCAGCCGCCAGTTGCTCAGGCGCACCCGCTGCCACGAATTCGCGTGCCATCCGGGTCGATCCGGCGCGGCCATCGTCGGACAGCAGCCGGTCCGATGACCGCGACAGATCCTGCACAACGCTGTTCAGCGCAGCGATCACGGCGGCGGGCGCGGCGGTCCCGGCGCTGATCCGCAGCAGATCGGCCATATGGTTGACCATTGCGGCGGCGGCGCGCTCGAACAGCTGGATGCGCGCGGTTTCCGGCATCGCGTCCTGTTCGATGGCGGACCAGATCGCAGGCATTTCCAGCAACTGCTCCACTGCCACGAACGCCGCAGCAACCTGGGCCAGCGTCGCGCCTTCTTCTTCGACCAGTTCGAACGGATGGATCAGCCCCAGCCGGTTGACCATGCGATTGGCCAGCTTGGTCGCGATGATTTCGCGCCGCAGCCGGTGATCCAGCATGTCTTGCCGGAATTTGGCACGCATCGGTTCGGGGAAAGCCGCGATCAGATAGGCCTCCAGCGCCGGATCATCAGGCACGCCGGAATGTTCCAACGCATCCTGCAACGCCAGTTTGGAGCTGGACAGAATCACCGCCAATTCGGAACGGGTCAGTCCGTGACCATCGGCCGCGCGGCGCGCCAGCACATCGCTGCCGGCCAGCCCTTCGGTTTTGCGGTCCAGGTTGCCGCTGGCCTCCAAGGTGTCAATCAGCCGCAGGTATGAGGCCGATGCGCGCGGCCCGCCCGCTTCAGCGATGGACAGCGCCAACGCTTGCAGCCGGTTATCCTCCAGCACCAAGGCCGACACTTCATCAGTCATGCTTTCCAGCAATTTGACCCGGGCGGGTTCGGTCAGCCGCCCAGCCCGCTTGGCGCTGGCGAGCGCGATCTTGATATTGACCTCATTATCCGAACAATCGACTCCGGCGGAATTGTCGATGAAGTCGGTGTTGATCCGTCCGCCCGCGCCATCTGCGCCGTCCAGCGCGAATTCGATCCGCCCGGCCTGAGTCGTGCCCAGATTCGCGCCCTCGCCGATCACCTTGCAGCGCAATTCGCGGCCGTCGATTCGCAACGCATCGTTAGCCGGATCGCCAACCGCGACGTTGTTTTCGTGGCTGGCCTTCACATAGGTGCCGATCCCGCCAAACCACAGCAGATCGACCGGGGCCTTAAGGATCGCGGTGATCAGGCTGTCCGGATCGAGCGTGTCCGCCGCGATCCCCAGCGCGGCCTGAACCTGCGCCGACAGCGGAATTTCTTTCAGGCTGCGCGCAAACACGCCGCCGCCCGCGCTGATCAGCGCTTTGTCATAATAATCCCAGCTGGACCGCGGCAGCGCAAACATCCGCGCGCGTTCGCTCCAGCTGCTCGCCGCGTCAGGCTCCGGATCGAGGAAAATGTGGCGATGATCGAACGCGGCGACCAGCTTGATGCTCTTGCTCAGCAACATGCCATTGCCGAACACGTCGCCCGACATATCGCCGCAACCGGCGACGCGGACCGGGGCGCTTTGCACGTCCACCCCCAATTCCAGGAAGTGGCGCTGGACCGAAAGCCAGGCCCCTTTGGCGGTGATCCCCATCGCCTTGTGGTCATAGCCCTTCGATCCGCCACTGGCGAACGCATCGTCCAGCCAGAAATCGTGCTCTTCGGCGATGGCATTGGCAGTATCGGAGAAGGTGGCGGTGCCTTTGTCGGCTGCGACCACAAAATAGGGGTCTTCGCTGTCGCGGATCACTACGGCTGGGGGATGAACGACCGTGCCTTCAATGATATTGTCAGTGATTGACAACAGCGTGCGGATAAACAGTTTGTAGCTGTCCTTGCCTTCAGCCAGCCAGCCATCACGGTCCAGCGCGGGGTTCGGCAATTGCTTGGGATAGAACCCGCCCTTCGCCCCGGTCGGCACGATCACCGCGTTCTTGACGCGCTGCGCCTTCATCAGCCCCAATACTTCGGTCCGGAAATCGTCACGCCGATCAGACCAGCGTAGCCCCCCGCGCGCGATTGGCCCGGCGCGCAAGTGAATGCCCTCCACGCGCGGTGAATAGACGAAGATCTCGCGCCACGGCAGCGGCTTGGGCAAGCCGGGAACCAGCGCCGAATCGAGCTTGAACGCCAGCGCAGCGGCCCCGGCCAGTGCGAAGGCATTGGTTCGCAGCGTGGCTTCCACCACTGCGCGGAACTGGCGTAGCAAGCGATCATCGTTGATCGCCTGAACCCCGGCCAATCCGGTGCGAATGTCGTCCTGCGCGGATGCTTCGGCCTTGTCCCGGTCCCCTTTGAACGCGGGATCGTGCCGGGCGGCGAACAGCGCAATCACCGCGCGGGTCACAGCGGGGGCGTTTTGCAGCGCATCCACGGCGGTGGGCACGGAATAGTTGAGCCCGGCCTGCCGCAGATAGCGATACCACGCGCGCAGCCAGTTGGCCTCGACCGGATTGAGTGCGGCAGCGGTGACCAGCCGGTTGAAGGGGTCGTCTTCTGCGGTACCATTGAGCACCGCACTGATCGCGCCTTCGATCGCGGGGGCCCGGTCCAGCAGTGCGGCGCAGCCGAGCGCGGCGGGCGGGGTCAGCAGGAAGTCGTGGATTGTACCCAGTCGCCCGTCGTCCAGTTCGGTCGGAATATCCTCGATCACGCGGAACCCGAAATTTTCCAGCGCCGGGACCGCATCGGACAGCGCAATCGCGCCAGAACGTTGATAGACTTTCAGCCGGAGAATGTCTGGCGCATCGCTCGCCACACAGTGCAGCCGCACGTCGCGCAAGGTACCGCTTTCGCCGTCACCCGTGACCCGGCGCAACCGGGCGATGTCGCGCGCGGCTTCGGCTGGGCCATATGCGCTGCGATAAGACAGCGGGAATGCTTCGGCATAGCGCGCGGCAATGGCGGCGGCGCGGCTGGCGTCTTCGCTGGCCGCGAGCTCGCCTTCGACGGCCTCCGCCCAGCCGCGCAGCATGCCTTGCAGCCTTGCATCCAGGGCGGCTTCGTCGGGCAGCTGCGCCACTTCGGGCAGGTCGAGCACAAATTGCAGGAGGGCCAAATTGCCTTCGACTTCAAGGCTCCAGTCGAGCACTGGTGCCGCGCTGGCTTCCACCAGCATCGCTTCCACCTGGCGGCGGGTGCCGGTGGACATGATGTCACGCGGCAGCCAGACGAAGGCGAACAGGTGGCGCATCAATGGTGACGGGATCAGCGCCAGCTTGGGCCGGGGCCGGTCAATCAGGCTCATCATGGTGGTCGCGATCCGCTGCAGGTCGTCCTCGCCAAAGCTGATCAGCAGATCGTGGGGCAGCGCGGTCAGCGCGTGGACCAGCGCTTTACCGGCGTGGCCCTGCGCAGAGAATTCGAGCTCGCGCATCAGATCGGCGAGCTGCGCACGCATCCGCGGCACCTGCATCGGCGCAGCGGCGAGCGCGGCGCTGGTCCACAGGCCAGCGTGAACCGATAGCGCCTCCAGCTTGCCCGCTTCATAGACCGGCACAATGAACAGATCGAGCGGAGTGCGGCGGTGGACGTTGCTGACCCGGTTCGATTTAACCGCGAGCGGCACGCGCTTGCCCTTGGCCTTGCCATCAAACCAGGCAAAGGCGCGGTCCCACGAAATATCGCCGAGCAGCACTTTGGCGCTCTTGCGGCAAATCCCCAGCGCGTCGCTGTGGCTGCCATCGCGGTGCCGGGTAACGTGGCCCAATTGCGTCAGCGAGCCGTCCTTGAACCAGCGCAGCAGTGCGGCGCCCTCACCGTCGGTCAGGGCATCAGCATCGGCGACCATTGCGGCTTGCAAGCGGGGCCAGTCGGCCACTGCCGCGCGAACATCGCCCAGCGTCTGGCGCAGTGCGGCCTCCAGCTGGCGGCGCAGCCGGGCGTCGACGCGCGGGCATTCCAGATAGACCATCGATTCACGCTTTTCGCCGGTCGCATCGCCGTCAACGATCGCGCCCAGTGCGCCGTCCGCGCCGCGCCGCACCGGCATGACGGGGTGCACCAGCCGGTCAATCGCGATCCCTTGTGCGGTCACGGTCGTGGCGATGGAATCGACCAGAAACGGCATATCGTCATTGATGATCCCGATCCGCATGAACCGTTCACTGGCAGAGCCAGACACCGTTTCGATTGCTATTGCCGGATCGCTATTGCTGCGCAGGGTTGCTGCGGCCAGCATGAACTCCGCCGCGCTGGTCAAGGCTTCTGCTGCAAACGGCGTGTCACCGGGCAACAAGGAATCGGCGAGCCGTTCAGCCAAGTTTTGGGCCAGGGGCGATTTGGAATTCATTGCCTGCGCTCTCCTCCAGCGGAGCCAAGCCGCCGTTTCCTGCGTGATATAAAGTTGCTGACTGACGCAGCATTTTAACTCAGTCTAAAGCGAACAAGTCGCTACCGCAACCAGTATGCCTCTAGTTCAACATAGCTAACGCTTTTGGTGCCGGGCCGTACGGCGTTATAACTAGAGCGGCACCTGAGAACGCGACTGGCGCAGCCTGCTTGGCACTAGCTGGCATGTCAGCCTCGCCCGGTTTAGGCGAACGGTCTGCCGCAGCGGATCAAATCCGCTCCGCCTCCGCCACGGCATCGCTGGCGCGCAGCGCGGAAACGATCCGGGTCAGGTGAGCGAGATCGTTGACTTCCAGATCGACTTCGTAAGTCCCGAATAGATCATCGCGGCCCTGCATTTCCAGATGGATGATATTGGCCCGGTTGCCCGCGAAAATGCCGGTGGCTTCGGACAGCGTCCCGGTGCGGTTATACAGTACCACCCGCAAGCGCCCGATCGCGCCGGTGGTCCGCTCGCCCCAGCTGAGGTCGATCCAGTCGGCATCAACGCCGTCAGCCAGCTTGAAGCAATCAATCGCGTGGACTTCCACCCCGGTGCCGGGATGGCGTAGTCCCACGATCCGGTCTCCGGGCACCGGGTGACAGCACGCCCCCAGCTGGAACGCCATGCCCGGGGTCAGCCCGCGGATCGAGATTGCACGTTCCTGCTTGGGCCAGGAATCGGGCTCGGCCAGTGCCGCTGCGCTGCCGGGGACGAGCGCCTCCATCACCGCGCGGTCATCCAGCTTGGCGGTGCCGATCGCGATCATCAGTTCGGTTTCGCTGCCCAGACCCAGCCGCTTGACCGCGTCTTTGATCGCCTTCTTGCCGATCTTGCTGGGCAGCCGTCCGGCGATCTCGTCGAACAGCACCCGGCCAATCGCCGCAATTTCGTCGCGTTCTTTCAGCCGCACCGCACGGCGGATCGCGGCGCGGGCCTTGCCGGTGACGACAAACCCCAGCCACGACAGTTGCGGGCTGGCGCTGCGGTTCTTGATGATTTCCACCACATCGCCATTGGCTAACTGGCTGCGCAGCGGCATGTGCCGTCCATTGATCTTGGCGCCGACCGCGAAGTTGCCCAGGTCCGAATGGACCGCATAGGCGAAGTCCACCGGGGTCGACCCCTTCGGCAACTGGTGCAGCGCGCCTTTGGGGCTGAACGCAAATATCCGGTCCTGGTAAATCGCCATCCGGGTATGTTCGAGCAGTTCTTCGGCATCGTGGCTGGCATCGACGATTTCAATCAGATCGCGCAGCCAGCCGACCTGGCCATCGGGTACGTCGCCCTGCTTATAGGCCCAGTGCGCGGCGAGCCCGAATTCGTTGAGCTCGTGCATGTCGCGGGTGCGGATCTGCACCTCCATCCGCATCGAATTTTCAAAGATCAGCGCGGTGTGGAGACTGCGATAGCCGTTGGACTTCGGCGTGGAGAGGTAATCCTTGAACCGCCCGGGGATCATTTGCCAGGTCTGGTGCAGCACGCCGAGCGCGCGGTAGCAATCCTCCGGGCTTTCGGTCAGTACGCGAAAGGCCATGATATCAGTGATCTGCTCAAAGCTGACGTGGCGTTCGGCCATCTTCTTCCAGATCGAGAACGGGTGCTTTTCGCGCCCTGAAACCTCCACTTTCAGCCCGGCTTCGGCCAGCGCCTGCTTGATCGACAGCGCAATGGCGTCAACCTGCCCGCCTTCAGATGAGCGGATCGTCGCCAGACGCCCGGTGATTGTGGCATAACCTTCGGGCTCCAGCTGTTCGAACGCCAGCAGCTGCATCTCGCGCATGTACTCATACATACCCACCCGCTCGGCCAGCGGGGCGTAGATATCCATCGTTTCGCGGGCGATCCGGCGGCGTTTTTCTTCACTACGGATGAAGTGCAGCGTGCGCATATTGTGCAGCCGGTCGGCCAGTTTGACCAGCAGGACGCGGATGTCCTCGCTCATCGCCAGCAGGAACTTGCGCAGGTTTTCCGCCGCGCGTTCACTTTCGCCCAGCGCTTCGATTTTGGACAATTTGGTCACGCCATCGACCAGTCGGGCAACTTCAGGGCCGAAGTTCTTTTCGATATCCTCGATCGTGGCGAGCGTATCCTCGACCGTATCGTGGAGCAGCGCGGTGATGATCGTTTCCTGATCAAGCTGCAGCTCGGTCATCAGCCCCGCGACTTCCACCGGATGGCTGAAATAGGGATCGCCCGACGCGCGCTTTTGCGAGCCGTGTTTCTGGACGGTGTAGACATAGGCACGGTTGAGCATGGCCTCATCGGCATCAGGGTCATAAGCGAGGACCCGTTCAACAAGTTCATATTGGCGCAGCATCTGCCGCCTAGATGGCCGCAAGCATGCGCAAAGGGCAAGGAGTTTGACACGGGGGTTTGACCTTGCCGGTGCAACAGTGTCATCGCGGGCACATGACGCAGCTGATCCTGTTCAACAAACC
>JANORN010000275.1:0-3088 GCA_031415355.1 Novosphingobium sp.
GCGAAAATCCGTGTGCCGTCGGACGCTTTGGTCTCGTCAAAATCGACCAGCTGATAGCGCTGCGGGGTGCTGAGTTTGTAGGTCGCCTGGAACACCTCCCAGATGTCGTCGGCAAACAGCTCGCGGCCCGCTGCGTCGGCCAGGCTTTGCACATGGCCCGAGAAATGCGCCTGCATCTTCTTGGGCAGTTTCAACCCCTGATCCTGTTCCAGCACCCAGGCGAACCCGCCCTTGCCGGACTGCGAATTGACCCGGATCACTGCTTCGTAATTGCGCCCCAGATCCCACGGATCAATCGGCAGGTACGGCATTTCCCAGGTCTCGTCGTTCTGGATCTCGCGCGCGGCAAAGCCCTTCTTGATCGCGTCCTGATGACTGCCGGAGAACGAGGTATAGACCAGTTCACCCACATACGGATGGCGCGGGTGGATCGGCAGCTGGTTGCAGTACTCCACCGTCTTGGCGATGCCGTCGATGTCTGAAAAATCAAGCCCCGGATTGACGCCTTGCGTGTACATATTGAGCGCGACGGTGACCAGATCGCAGTTGCCGGTACGCTCACCATTGCCGAACAGGCAGCCTTCCACGCGGTCCGCGCCCGCCATCAGCCCCAGTTCGCAGGCGGCGACGCCGGTGCCGCGATCGTTGTGGGTGTGCAGGCTGATCACCACGCTGTCGCGGTTCGGGATCAACCGCCCGAACAGTTCGACCTGATCGGCATAGACGTTGGGCGTCGCGCATTCGACCGTGGCGGGCAGGTTAAAGATGATCGGCTTATCCGGAGTGGGGGCCAGCACCTCCATCACCGCCGCGCAGACCTCGACCGAAAAATCGAGCTCGGCGGTGGAAAACGTCTCGGGCGAGTATTCAAAGCGCCAGTCGGTGCGGTGGTACTTGGCGGCCTGATCGCGCATCACTTTTGCGCCGTCGATGGCGATTTGCTTGATCTCGTCGCGGCTCATCCCGAACACGATCCGGCGCCAGGCGGGGGAGACCGCGTTGTAAACGTGGACGATGGCGGTGCGCGCGCCCTCCAGGCTGGCGAAGGTGGTTTCGATCAGATCACGCCGCGATTGGGTCAGCACTTGCGGGATCACGTCAGCGGGGATCCGGTCCCCTTTGACCAGTCCGGCGATGAAATCAAAATCGGTCGCGCCAGATGCCGGGAACCCGACCTCGATTTCCTTGACCCCGACTTTCAGCAGCAGATCAAAAAAGCGGTGCTTCTTTTCTGCGCCCATCGGATCGACCAGCGCCTGATTGCCATCGCGCAAATCGGTGGAGAGCCAGCGCGGCGCAGCGGTGATCTGGCGGCTGGGCCATTGCCGATCGGGCAGGTCGATGGGCGGAAAGGGGCGGTACTTGACCGCAGGGTTTTGCAGCATGGTCATGGTCTGGTCTCGGCTTTGGCGTCCCAGTTATCTGGGCGATTATCGGGGGGCGTGGCGACTATCGGGTGGAGTTCATTCCCTTGAGCGGCACCGCGTGCCGCAACAGCGCACGCCAGTTCACGCCCAAGGGCGGATAAGTCGCAGGGTTAGGCCCAAAGCCAGAAAGCGCGCGCGGATCATGCCGCAACCTATGCTGGCTTGACTGCACGATGTAAAGTGGGGCGATGCAAAAAGCGCGCGTAGCCGATTGTTAGGACTTTGCCGCCTAAGCGCAGTCTGCCCGCTTCTCGGCGCAAAGGAACTCTCCGTGCCACAACTTGCCCTGGACCTCGCCTGCGATCAGCTCTCGCAGACTGTTGATGCGGTTCAGTTTGAACGGATGCGTTGGGCGCGTGATGAGGCACCCAAGCTGGCCTATCTGGTGGAATTGGCCGCAGCGGCAGTGGCGCAACGCCCGGATTTTGAACTGGCCGATGAGGGCTCCGGCGGGGCCTTGCGGCGGTTCGTGGTCAAGGTCCACGGCTTTCGCGTGATGGCGCTGGCGCTGCGGCTGAGCGGGACCACTGTTTCGGTGCAGTGCGAACCGATCGAGCGCAGCAAGTATACCTTACACCAGGCCGACCCCGTTACGGCGGAATTCGATCAGGTGGATAGCGCGTGGATGGCGCAAGCCCTGAGCACCCAGTTCGCGCGGATTCAGCACTAGCTGAACCTGCCGGATTGCCATCACCGTGGTTGCGCGGCACAACCTGTGCAGGCAAGTAGTGGCTGACAGGGAATGACATGCACGGAATGACAGCGAAGACCGGCAGATTCGATCCCGCCCGGCTGGCGCGGATCGATGGCTTCCTGAAGGAGCGCTACCTGGATACCGGCAAGCTGCCGCACACCCAGCTGCTGATTGCCCACGACGGCGAAATCGCGCATTTCTCGTCCCAGGGCACTGCACGGGAAAGCGGGGCGGCGATTGACGAACGTTCGATCTTCCGCATCGCCAGCATGACTAAGCCGGTCACCTCGATTGCCTTTATGATCCTGCTGGAACAGGCCAAAATCGCGCTTGATACGCCGGTGCATCACGTGCTGCCTGAATTCAAGGATCTGGGCGTTTACAACGGCGGCGGCGGCGGCTTGCCGTTTCTGACCAAGCCCTGCGCACGGCCGATGCTGATGGTCGATCTGCTGCGGCACACTTCCGGGCTAACCTACGGGTTCCAGAACCGGGGGAATATCGATGCAGCCTACCGCGCGGGCAAGCTGGAAAACTGGCACGGGAATCTTGATCTGGATGGGCTGATCGCCGAACTGGGCAAGCTGCCCCTCGAATTTTCGCCGGGCGAGGCGTGGAACTATTCGGTCTCCACCGATGTGCTGGGGGCGGTGGTACAACGGATCGCGGGGCAGCCGTTGCCGGACTTTTTCCGTGAGCAAATTTTCGCACCGTTGCAGATGCATGACACCGGGTTTCATGTGCCCGCAGACCAGATCGACCGGTTGACCGATTGCTATACCTTCGCGCCGGGCAAAGGCCGGGTGATGTATGATCGCGGCGCGGACAGCGCGTGGAGCCGCGCCCCCCGGCAGGTCTCGGGCGGCGGCGGGCTGGTTTCGACCGCGCTCGATTATCACCGGTTTTGCACGATGCTGCTGAACGATGGCGAACTGGACGGGGCGCGGATCATCAGCCGCAAGACGCT
>JANORN010000276.1:0-7201 GCA_031415355.1 Novosphingobium sp.
GTCCAACGCGCGCAGGCTCTTTTCCGGCGAAATGCCGCGCGCTGCGTCGTGGAGCACGCCCGTGGCCACGATCACCAGGTCAGGCGCGGGATCACAGCTGGCGGCCGCAGCGGCGATGGACGGTTCGTCGCTCAGATCAAACGTGAACGGGATAGCGTCTTGGGGCAGGTCAGCACTGGCCGTGCGCGATCCGGCGTAGACCTGTGCGTGCCCACCCTCTGCCACCAGGCGGCTGGCCAAGGCCCGGCCAACCCCGCCGCTTGCGCCAAAGACGATCGCTGAGCCTGCCTGTTCCATTGATCGGTTATGCCCGCCAGCACCCACGCGCCCAACCTGCCAGATAGGGAATGCGACACTGCGACTGGCATTGCGGCGGGCGGTGCCATAGGAGGTTCAGATGCCGCCGTTCCGGATCATGCCCGACCGCACCCAGATCGCTGCCGATCCGGCAGTGCTGCGGGCCAAATTTGCGCAATGCCCGGTGCTGGTATTCGAAGGCGTGTTCGATCCGGCGCTGCTCGCATTGTTGCTGCGGCAGGCGCAGCAGGCAGGTTTCGTGCACGATGTGGTCGATAAACTGGGCACGCGCGAGGTGGAAGCGCCGCAGCGCGTGGGCGCAGCGCTGGGGCTGATGCTGGGGCGGCACGCCTTGCTTGAATGGCTGGAGGCGGTTACCGGCGCGGTCCCGCTGCGCGCCATTTCAGGCCGACTGGCGCAGACCCGCACCCGGGCCAAAGACGGGCTGACCTGGCACGATGATCTGAACGACAAGCGGCGCAAGCTCGCGCTGGTGCTGAACCTGTCGACCGCCGAATTTGCAGGCGGCCAGTTTGAACTTCGCCGCAAGGGAGAAAGTGATCCGCTGTTCAGCTATCACCATCAGCGCCCCGGCACGCTGATGGTGTTTGGAATCGGGCCAGGACTGGAACACCGCGTCACCCCGTTGCTCTCTGGCGGCCCGCGCCGGGTCTATGCCGGCTGGGTCATGTCCGAACCCGTCAGCGCCGACGATCCACTCGCGCGGCATCCGTAAGGCGGGACATCACTGCTCGCTCAGCGAGCCCCAGAACTGGTCCGTCAACGGTTCCAGCAAGTACGACAGCGCGCTGCGCGGACGCAGCCGGACCATCACATCCACCGGCAAGCCCGCGCGCAATTGCAGGCTTGGCCCATGCGCGGCTTGCAACCGTTCCAGCTCCTTGCGGTCCACCACGATCTGGCCGGTATAGAACGTCATTCCGGTCTTCTCATCGGTAAAGCTGTCGGCGGAAAACCGCGTGACTTTGCCAATCAGCGGCCCCGCGCCGCGATCCTTGATCCCGCTGAACCGCAGTTCGGCATCCTGCCCGATCCGCAGATCATCGGCGTCGGTTGGCGCAAAGCGCGCTTCGATCACCATCGGCTGGTTGTTGGGCACGATATCCATCAGCTTTTGCCCCGGCGCGACCACGCCGCCCGCAGTAAAGATCGACAGGCCAACGACGGTGCCCGCGACCGGCGCGCGGACATCGGTGCGCGCCACTTGTTCGCGCGCGGCGGCCAATTTGGGCAGCACGTCGCCCAGCTGGATTTCCACCTCGCGCAGGTCCGATCCGATCCGCGCGCGGAAGCCTTGCTTGGTTTCGGTGCCTTGCAACTGGCTTTCGCGCGCCGCCGCGCGGCTTTGGCCAACCTGCGCGGAGTATTGCCCGCCTTGCCCGGCGGCGGCCGCACGCATCCGTTCCAGCTCGCGCATCCGGGTTTGCGAGACAAAGCCTTTCTCCGCGAGCGGGCGGTACGCTTCGATTTGCTGATCAATCAGCTTGATCTGTTCCTGCGTCGATACCGCCTGGCTGCCAAAGCCTTGCCCCGCAGCACCCGACTGACTGCTGCGCGCCTGTGCCATCCCGGCCTGCGCCGCCAGCGTGGCCGATCGCGCCGAGCGTTCGGAATATTGCAGCTGCAAGATCCGCATCGCCTCGGCCTGATCTTCCGGGGCCAGCGTCGCGAATTCAGGCGGGGTGCGGAATGTGCGCGCGCCGCTTTGTTCGGATTCCAGCCGCGCGCGCAAAGCCAGCAGGCGGATCGCCTGGCTGGTCAGCGTGCGTTCCTGCGCCTTCACCTCGGGCGCGGCGATTTGCAGCAGGATCTGCCCTTGGGTGACCGCCTGGCCTTCCTTCACGGTAATCGTGCCAACCACCCCGCCATCGCGGTGCTGCACCGCCTGGCGCTGGCCCGATACGGTCAGCGCGCCGCTGCCGATGGCGGCGGCATCCAGCTGCGCCAGCGCGGCCCAGCCCAGAAAGCCGACGAAGAATATCGCCGCGATGATCAGGCCTTTGCGAATATCGGCGCGCGGATTGGCAATCTCGCGCGCTGGAGTCAGTGCGGGCAGCGCGGCTTGCATGGGGATCAGTTCGCCGCTCATGCCGCCACTACTCTGCCATCGTTAGGTCTAGCGGTCCCTGCAACCACCCTGGGCGCTTGCGGCGGCATGATCTTGGCCAGCACCTCATCGCGCGGACCGTACAGCTCCGCCGCGCCGCCGCGCATCACCAGAATCTTGTCCACCACCGGCAGCACGCCCAGTTTGTGACTGACGATCAGTACCGATGCGCCGCGCGCCTTGGCGGTGGCGAGCGCTTCGAGCAGCGCGGTATCGCCTTCGCTGTCCAGATGCGCGTTGGGTTCATCCAGGATCAGCACGGCGGGCGTGCCAAACATCGCGCGGGCCAGAGCAATCCGTTGCGCTTGCCCCGCCGACAGCCCGCTACCGCCCGGCCCCAACCGGTAATCAAACCCGCCCGCCAGTTGCTTGATCAGATCGCCTGCGCGGACGGCGTCGGCGGCCTGCACTACATTGGCATCGATCTGGTCCGCGTCGATCCCGAATTCGCCTGCAAATCTTGCGATGTTTTCTGCGACCGTGCCGGCAAACAGCACCGCGTCCTGCGGCAGATAGCCGATGTGCCGGGCCAGCCGTTCGGGCGCCCAGTTGCTGGCCTCGGCCCCGTCAAACCGCACCATCCCGCGATCCGCCAACGCCGCCCCGGCAATCGCGCGGACCAGCGTGGATTTGCCCGCCCCCGATGGGCCGACGATAGCGACCACCTCGCCCGGCGCAACCGCAAAGCTGACATTGTTGACGATCACCCCGTCGCGGCGCGCGTTCAGCACGCTCAGCGCATCGACCGCCAGCGCGCCGGTGGGTGCGGGCAGCGTGGTGGGATTGGGCACCGCCGCCACTTCCAGCAGCAGCGCATCGAGCGAGCGGAAATCGTCGAGCGCGTCACCCAGCATCTTCGCCGAACCGATCAGTTGTTCGACCGGCTGCAAGGCGCGCGCGATCAGGAATGAGGCCGCAAAAATTGCGCCCGCACTGATCGATCCGTGAATCGCCAGCCATGCGCCCAGCCCCAGTGCGAGCGATTGCAGCGCCAGCCGGACGAATTTGGTGATGGTGAAATAGCCGCCACCCGCGAAATTGGCCTCGGTCTGTTCGGCCAGCATCCCTTCGCGTACGCGCGCCTGCCGCCGGACCATCGCCTCGCGCATCCCCAGCGCGCGGATCGCGCCGGCGGAACTGATCATGTGTTCCTGCAAGTGATAGCTGGCGTTGGCGGTGGCCCTCGCCCGGTCCGTCTGCGGGCGCGTGGCGCGTTCGTTGCGCCAGGCCAGGAACGGCAGAATCAGAATGCCGAGCAGCGCGACCGCGCCGATCAGCGGGTGCATGATGAAGCACACGATCACATAGATCGGCGTCCACGGCGCATCGAACAGCGCGATGATCGGCGTGCCCGACAGCACCGCGCGCAGATTATCGAACGAGCGCAGCGCGCTGCGCGCTTCGGGCAAATCGGGCCGGGCGAGCGTGGCGTCGAGCACCGGCTGCGCCAGCGCGCTGTCCAGTTCCACCCCGGCGCGGACCAGCAGGCTGGTGCGGACCCGGTCGAGCAGGCTGAGCGTGGCCAGCGCGAACAGCAGCACCATGGTGATCAGCAGCAGCGTCTGCTGGCCGCGCGATGGCACCACCCGGTCATAGACCTGGAGCATGTAGATCGTGGGGCCAAGGTACAGCAGGTTGACCAGCGCCGAAAACAGCGCGGTCGCCTTCAGGTGCGTGGCTGCGCGCTTCAGGGCGGCCTGCATGGCAGAGGATTGGGGGGACAGGATCATCGCGGGCGACCTTGATGCAGAACGGGCGCGCGTCAAGCCCTGACGCGCGCGTTAGTTCGTGTACAGATCAGAGCCAGTGCAGCGTTTCAGCGGATGGCGCTGGCGGGGCGGTCCAGTCGATCCACTGTCCGGTGGTGCTGGGGGGGGTCAGCGGGTCTGCAAAATCGATCCGCACCCCGGCGAGCGAATCAATCCCGAGCAGCGTGGCTGATCCGCCCAGCACCCCGTTCCAGAACAGTTTGATCCGCAGATCGAGGATGCCATCGTTGTTGAAGTCTGCCACCGTGGCCTTGCCCACCGTGCCGCCGCCGCCGATCAGCAGGCGATCATCGGTTTTGCTGAAATCGGTGATGAAGTCATGCTTGTCGCCCTGGCTGAAGACGTAAGTGTCAAAGCCTTCGCCGCCGGTCAGGATATCGTTGCCGATCCCGCCTTCCAGCCAGTCATGGCCCTTGCCCCCGCTCAGCGTATCGACGCCCGCGCCGCCGAGCAGCTCGTCTTCGCCGTCAGTGCCGGTGAAGGTGTCGTTGCCCGTGGTCGGCGTGGGGGTGGGGACGATGTCGGCGATGCCGGTGACGGTCATCGTCACCGTGGCCGTGCGCTGAGTGGTGCCGTCGCTGATCGTATAGGTGAACGTATCAGGCGCGGTCGTGCCCGCCAGCAACGCGTCAAAGCTGGTATCGTCGGCGATATATTGCAGCGTCTGCGTAGCAGCGTTGAAGATCACCGAACCCAGCGTGCCGGTGGTATCGACGCTGACGATGGTCAGCGTGGCCCCGGCATCGGGATCACTGTCATTGCCCAGCAGCGTGGTCCACAGGTTGGCAGTGGTTGCGTCCTCATCGACTGCGACGCCATCGGCGACTGCGGTCGGGGCTTCGTTGACGTCGTTCACGGTGATCGTGAAGGTCTGGCTGGTTGCCTGCCCGGCGCTGTCGGCCACGCGCACTGTTACCGCGTGGCTGGCTGCGGCTTCGTGATCGAGCGGCCCAGAGGTGGTGATGACACCCGTGGCCGAGTTGATTACGAACCGCCCGCCAGCATTGTCAGTCAGGCTGAAGATCAAAATATCGCCCACCGTATCGCTGGCGCTGACGGTTCCGACTGTGGTGATAGCAGGCTGGTTCTCATTCACGCTGCTGTTTGACAAGGTCACATTTGAAGGCGCAGCACCCAGCAACAGCCGGACAATCTGCGGATCGTGATCGGTCGGACGGCCGCCGCCGCTGGCGAATTCGGCGTTCAGATGCACCGCATCATACTGCGCGCCGGCAAACAGCCCCGCCGTGGCGACCAGATTGTCCAGCAACTGGCTGTTGCCTTCAAACACATAGCTATAGCGTTCTGCAGCGGGCAGCAGTGTGGCGAGGTTGACCATCACGCCCCCTGCGGTCAGCTGGGTCTGCTCGTTTTCGAAGTAGAACCCGTTCCAATCGCCCAGGATCAGATAGTTGAGCGCGGGATTAGTTGCCAGATTGGCGTTGATATAGGCGCCGACCGCTGCGGCTTGCGCGGTGCGCGCGGCTGCGCCGGCGTTCGCGGGCGGCTGGGTGGCGCCCCACAGCGGGTCGCTGCCCCCGCGCGAGGTAAAGTGGACGTTGATCGTGGTCACTTCCTCGCCTTGGAACAGCCAGGTGGCGACCAGCGGCTTGCGGCTGCCGTTGAAGGCCGCATCGGTCAGCAGGGCAACGCTGCCCGAAACCAGCGTGACGCGGTCCGCCTGATAGAGATAGCCGTTGCGGATGTTGCCGCCCGGTTCGCCGCCCGAGGTGTTGGCGGTGGTCGGGGCGATTTCCACATAGGTGTAAACCAGCCCGCTCTGCGCAAAGATCGCGTCGATCAGGCCCTGGACGTTGGATGCGCCGCTGAGGTTGGTGCCGCTGCCCGCGCCGTCGGCGTCCTGCACTTCCTGCACCCCGATGATATCCGGCGCGCGCAGGCTGAACACGATATCATTGGCCAGAATCGTATACTTGTTGTCCGACGGGTCCATGTTCTCAAGGTTATAGGTCGCGATGGTCAGATAGTTTGCATCACCGATCAAGCTGGTCCGCTCTTCGGTCAGGGTCACGTCCTGCGTCACGGTTACCGCCGCTGTGACCAGCAGTTCATAATTCAGGAAGCTGTAGTTCAGCACCCCGGTTACGCTGGCAAGCTGATCGCCGATGGTATGCGCCGGGGTATAGCCGATCAGCGCGCCGAAGCGGTCGTCGAGCTGGAGCTTTTCCGGATTGTAGTCCGCCGGTCCGGAAATGGTGATCCCGCCGCGCGCGTTAACCCCGGTTGCGCCCACGCCGAGCGAGGCGACCACGTCGGTTTCGCCGAATGAATTGGTGTTGGAAACCACCAGCGGCGCATCAATCGTGACCCGCATGCCTTCCAGCGTTTCCCAGAAATCGATCCCGTCCGTGGCGGGATCAAAGCTGGTCAGCCCGTCGTTGTCGATTACGCCGGTGGGCGGCAGCAGCCCGCCGGTGCCGATCAGCACGGCGGCGGGCAGGGCATTGCCGGTGCTGGTCACGGTGACGGCGGTCTGGTTCAGCTGAGTCATCGCTAGCCCCATGCCCGAGACGAATTCGGCCACGGCACCGCTGACCGATACAGCATCGCCCACCGCAACCGCCGGGGCAGTGCCCGTGAACACGAACACCGCGTCAGAGGTGGCGGCGTTGGCGTCTCCGGTGGGGTTTTGCAGGAAGTACCCGGTGGTATCGACCGCAGTGACGATGCCGGTGGTGGTCACCGGCTGGCCGACATAGGCCGACTGATGCCCCGCGCCTTGGATCTGCATGATCGTCAGCGTCAGCGGGTCATCGTTGGTGATCGTACCCACTGCCAGCCCATCGCCGATCACGGCATTGCCGGTCACGTTGGACAGCTGGACGTTCAGCGTTTCATTGTCTTCGCCCACCACGTCGCCTGCCACGGGGACCGTAATGGTGCGGGTAAATTCGTTGGCAGCAAAGCTGATCGTGCCCGCCAGCACGGCGGCGGCATCAAGGTCAGCGGCATTGGCGGTGCCGGTCAGCAGGACCGTATAATCGAC
>JANORN010000277.1:0-1681 GCA_031415355.1 Novosphingobium sp.
GGTCAGGCGCGGCCACCACAGGCTGCGCACCAGCGGATGCGCGCGCATCGCGGCGAGCTCTTCTGATGCCAGCGCCAGCAGTTCGCCCGCGCCGCCACCGGCCTTGTGCCAGCGGTCCAGCACCGCGTGAACCACGGTGCCCTTCCACGCCGCGCTGGGCTCGGCGTCCAGCGCATCCAGCTTGCGCAGCCGCAGGATCGCGTTGGCATAAAACTGATACGGATCGGCGCGCAGCCGGTCGATCGCGGTCACCGCCAGCGCGACATCGCGCTGCTGCGGCGATGGCAGCGGGGCCGGGCGCGGGTACGCCGGAGCGCGCGGGGCCAGATCGATCCGCCGCATCAGATCAAGCACGGTCAGCTCACGATGCTGGCCGGCCAGATCGCCGAGCAGCGCCTGCACCCGCAGCACGAACCGCGACGGGATCACTGGCCCAGCTTCATCGCGCCGCGCCCAGCTGAGCACCACTTCGGGCGCGCCGAGCGATCCCGCCAGATCGTGCGCGGCCAGACCGATCCGAAATTCACCGCCGGGCACGCCTAGTGTGCGCAACACGGCGGGGGGCAACAGCGGCTCTGGCGCTGGCGCGGCGGGCCAGGTGCCTTCGGTCAGACTGGCACAAATCACCAGATCGGCGCGGCTCATCCGCGCTTCCAGCAAGCCATAGATCGCCACGCGTGGGTGCCCGCCCCATGGTGGCCGCACCGCGACGCGGTCCATCGCTTCGCGCAGCACAGCGGCCAGATCGGCGGGTTCCAGCGGCTGCCCCGCGCCCGCCCCCGCCCCTGCCGCAGTGCGCAGTTCATCAATCCAGCTAGCCAGCGCGCGGCCATCCGCGCCGCTCCACAACGCGTCCCCGCACAAGGCCTCGCCCGCGCTGGTCAACGCTCCCAGCAAATCCGCCAGCGGCGGCGCGCCCGTCAGCGCGACCAGCGGCGCGATGATCGCTTCGACCGCTTGCCACCATGCTGCGATGCCGTCATGCCCCGGACGCGCCGCAATGCGCGCAATCGCGGCGCGCAGCGGCGGCAAGCCCGGTTCCGGGCGCGGCCCGCGTAGTTCCAGATCAAGCTGGCGCACGGCATCAAGCCACGCGGCACGGTCACCCGCTTGCTGGACCAGCGGATGTTGCAACAGCGCCAGCAGCGGCACCGGCGCGGCTTGTTCACCCGCTACTTCCGCCAGCAACAGGAACAGCCGTCCGGCCCGCGTCTGACCCAGTGGCTCACCGGCAGTATCATCCGCCTGAATGTCCCAGCGCCGCAATTGCGCGATCACCCGCGCGGCCAGCCCGCGATCCGGCGTGACCAGCGCGATGCGCCGTTCGGGCACTTCCAGCGCTTCACGGATCAGGATCGCAATCGCCTGGGCCTCTTCACGCGGGTGCGCGGTTTCCAGCAGCCGCACCCCGGTCAAGCGGCGGCGTTCGGCGGGCAGATCGACCCAGCCCGCGCTCGCTTGCGGTGGCAGGAACAGGCTGGAAATCGTTCGGCTGCGCTCGGGCGGTGCCGCGGCCAGCCCCGCGCGGTGCCACGCCTGCACTTCGCCGCGCTGTACCCCCATCCGGTTCAGCAGCAGCTTCAGATGGTATTGTGGGTGGACAAATGCATCCTCGTTTCCGAACGGAGGATCTTCCGGGCCGGCGGCTTTGCCCGCACTGCCCAGCGCATCCCAGACGGCC
>JANORN010000278.1:0-8474 GCA_031415355.1 Novosphingobium sp.
CCATTTTCGACGAAGGTCGCAAATGGGGAGGTGGCTGGCCGGTCAGGGCCAGAAGGAGGGGCTGCTACCCCTGCGTCCCAACCCCTCTGTCTCGCCTTCGGCGATCCACCTCCCCATTTGTGGCATTCGCCAAAAATGGGAAGGAACTTGGACTTGAGGCGGTTTGGTTTTCCTACATCGGCTCAGCGTGCTAAGCATCTAGCCTACCGCTTGGCCGTGATCCCAAAATTCGATTCTTCTTGCAATGTGTCACCCAGTTTTTTGATTGCAAGCTATTGTAATACAATAATAGCTTGTCATGCAGTTGGGTGACACTGTCACCCTAGAGTGTAACTTTGCCCTCGACACAGGTCACGCATAGCCCGCCGATGTGGATGTCCGCCCCGTCAATCCGCACCGAAACCTTGCCGTCACGTCCCACCTGCCGCCCTTGACTGGCACCATAGCTGTCGGCAGCCCGGATTTGCCCTGCAGCCAAGCGGAACGCCGCGACGGCTGCGTTGCCGCTGCCGCAGACCGGGTCTTCGGTAATACCATCACCGGGGGCGAAGCTGCGCACGACCACGCGCTCACCTTCAACCGCGAACAGCGTTGCACCGGTCATTCCGCGCGGGACGTAATAAGCGGCCAGCCGCGCTTCATTGTGGGCAAGCTGTTCCAACGCCGCCATCTCGGCTAGCTCAGCCACCAACCAAACAGGTCCGACATCAACCGCCTGCGCCGCTCCCTTGACCGCCGCACCGGTCCAAGCTGTCGCCTCAGGATCAGCGAGCTCGGTCAAGCTATAGCGTGGCAGTTTAAAGGACAAGCCAGCCGGCCCCACGGTCAGTTCCACCAGCCCGACCGCGCATTCCTGCACCAATCTGCCGTCCTGCGGGGTCGCCAGCCCCGCCGCGATCACGGCATGCGCCGTTCCAAGCGTAGGATGACCAGCAAACGGCAGTTCGGCCTTGGGGGTGAATATCCGCACACGGTAACCTGCTTCCGGATTGCTGGGAGGCAGCACAAAGGTCGTTTCGCTCAGGTTCGTCCAGTTAGCAAAAGCCTGCATCTGGGCATCAGATAAGCCCGCCCCGTCGAGTACTACCGCAACCGGATTGCCGAGGTAAGGAACCGCCGTGAACACATCGACTTGAGCGTAGGCACGCGCGCGGCTCATTCGCCGCCGCCCATTGGCTGATAGGTCCATTCGAAGGCCTGGCTGCCGTCCATCAGCGAAATCCGGGCCCTAAGCAGACGCCCTTCCCGCCAATAGCGAATACGCTGCGGATAATCGTGCGCCGGGTTAGCGAACTCGATCCAGTCCGCACCAATTGCTTCGACCGGAAATTCGGCCGCTGGCGCGCCGCGCGGCTGGGCGAAGTAGCTGATCATCCCGTCAGGTTTGCGGACAATCCGGGTGTGCTCGAACAGCTCCAGCTTGCCGCCCGTGCCGATCCGCGCCGCACCAATCATAATGTCGCCGCGCGGCAGGGTCCAGAATTCGTCGTTCCAGCGTTCGCCCTCGACTTGCTCCCATGCACCGGCCATCCACGCGGGAAGCGCGGGCGCAGGTTCGCGAATGGTTATGGCCCCCACTGGCGCCGCCAGCGCCAATGCCAATGCCAGTCCGATCAACATTCGGCGCATAGACAAGCCTCTCGTCGCTAGTTTCAAACGGTCTTTTCCGGTTGAGCCACCGGCCCACCGCGCAGCAGCACCAGCCCGGCAACCACAATCACCCCGGCACCCAGCATCGTCATCATATCGGGCCAGTGACCGAAGTACAGCAGGCCGATTGTTGCAGCCAACAGCAATTGCACATAGGCCATCGGCGCGACCCGCCCAGCCCCAGCGCGGCTGGTGCCGATGAAAATTAACAGATGCGCAGTGGTTGCAGTAAACGCCACGATGATACATTTTAGAACCACGGCGACACTGGGTATGCCAACTTGCAATGAGACGATGCCGCTGAAATGCCCAGCAATAGTCGCGACGACAAGCATCGGCGCGGCGCAGAGTGCCAAGGTAAATTGCATCGCCAATGCGCTGCCTGCCCCGGCCAGAAATCGGTTGCAGATCAGCAGTACACTGAAGCCCAGCGCCGATGCCAGCGGCAGCAAAGCGGCGATGCCTACCGCAGCAACATTGGGCCGCAGCACAATCAGCACCCCGACAAAGGCCAGCCCGATTGCCAGCAAAGTACCGCGTCCCACCGGCTCGCGCAGCACCACGGCCGCCAGAATTGCCGTTACCATCGGACTGGTGAACGTGATCGCGGTGGCAGCCGTCAAGGGCATAACGAACACCGCCGCGAAGAATCCGATCGTAGCAATCGAAATCGCCAGCCCACGCAGTAGCTGGACCTTGGGATGCGGCATCCGCAAGGCTTTGGGGCCTTCACGCACCATCAACACGCCAATCAGGCCAACCAGGCCGATCGTATAGCGCAAGGCCGCGACGGCCGTTGGAGCCCATTGACCAGCCATAGTCTTTACAACTGCATCACCACAGGTCAGCAGCATGAAGCCCAGCAGTGCTAGCCCCAAACCTGATCGCTCGCTACCTTTCAAAACATTGAACTCCCGCGTCTTTTGATCGAATTTCACGGGTTTCCCGATGGCCTGCTGGAATCGCGGTTACGTGCGAAATGCTGCACTCCGCTGCACCCATCTTATCAAATTTTCAACCTTATTGGTCAATTACAACTGGACGTGCGGCCTCGGCTGCGCAGCACAGTTATGTGATGGGGTAGGCGGCAATGAGCGCATTCGGGCGGAAAAATGGCATCAGCGGGATGGCGCCTGGCGCGCGGCCCAGCTTTGGTGTCGCACGGCCGATGAAGACCGGGATGGAAGGCAAGGCCTCTGGCTCAGCCGCGTCCCTCCCGGCCGAACCGATCCCCGTCCCCGGCGAAGACCACAGTCTGACCATGGGCGGGTTTGATAATGGTGCCAACAAACAGGATGCGATGTCCCGGTTGACCGACCGGATGAATACCACGGTCGACGGCCACCATAACGCCGAAGGGTTCGAAGCCTCGGTTCACAAGATCAAAGAACAAGTGCTGCCGCGGCTGCTGGAACGCGTTGACCCGGAAGCCGCCGCAACATTGAGCAAGGACGAACTGTCGGAAGAATTCCGTCCGATCATCCTGGAAGTGCTCGCCGAGCTGAAAATCACCCTGAACCGCCGCGAACAGTTCGCGCTGGAAAAGGTGCTGATTGACGAATTGTTGGGCTTTGGTCCGCTCGAAGAGCTACTGAGCGATCCCGACGTGTCCGACATCATGATCAATGGACCCGATCAGACCTACATCGAAAAGAAGGGCAAGCTGCAACTCGCCCACATTCGGTTCCGTGACGAAGCACATCTGTTCCAGATCGCGCAGCGGATCGTCAATCAGGTCGGCCGCCGGGTTGATCAGACTACTCCCCTGGCCGACGCCCGCCTGAAGGACGGCAGCCGCGTCAACGTGATCGTGCCGCCGCTGTCGCTGCGCGGTACTGCAATCTCAATTCGCAAGTTTTCCGAAAAGCCGATCACCATTGACATGCTGCGTGACTTTGGTTCGATGTCGGACAAGATGGCGACCGCGCTGAAGATCGCCGGGGCCTGCCGGTTTAACATCGTGATCTCAGGCGGCACCGGTTCGGGCAAGACCACCATGCTTAACGCCATGTCGAAGATGATCGACCCGGGCGAGCGCGTGCTGACGATTGAAGACGCCGCCGAACTTCGCCTGCAGCAGCCGCACTGGCTGCCGCTGGAAACCCGCCCGCCAAACCTCGAAGGTCAAGGCGCGATTACCATCGGCGATCTCGTCAAGAACGCGCTGCGCATGCGACCTGACCGGATCATCCTGGGCGAAATCCGCGGCGCGGAGTGCTTCGATCTGCTCGCTGCGATGAACACCGGTCACGATGGTTCGATGTGTACGCTCCACGCCAACAGCCCGCGCGAATGCCTGGGGCGGATGGAAAATATGATCCTGATGGGCGACATCAAAATTCCCAAGGAAGCCATCAGCCGCCAGATCGCTGAATCGGTCGATCTGATCGTCCAGGTCAAACGACTGCGTGATGGTTCGCGCCGCACCACTGAGGTGACCGAGGTGATCGGCATGGAAGGCGATGTGATCGTCACCCAGACGCTGTTCAAATTCGAATATCTGGACGAGACTGACGACGGCAAGATCATCGGCGAGTTCCGCTCGTCCGGCCTACGCCCCTACACGCTGGAAAAAGCCCGCCAGTTCGGGTTCGATCAGGCGTTTCTGGAGGCGTGCCTCTAAGACCTAGCTGACGATCCAGATCCTTGCGGCCAGGCCCAGCAGCACGACTGCGCACAGCGAAGCCAGCACAAATACCGTCGTCCACGGCACAAAGCCGACCGCATCAGGCTTCGCGCGGTGACGGCGGCGGTGATCGCCAAGCCAGGCAACAAGCGCGAGGCCAAGCGCCACCAGGCCTGGCCACAGTAGCCACGCCACACGCTCATCATTCCACCAATGCCAGATCATCGCTTGCCCCTTCAGCGCCGCCCGTTAGAGCAGCCAAGTGGAAACTGTCCAGCATCCGATGCGCGCGCTGGGGCTGCGCCTGCTTGCGGTGGTTGTGCTTTCCACCTTGATCATGCTGGTGAAGTATACCGCATCCATCGGTGTGCATTTCGCCGAAATCCTGTTCTGGCGTCAATTGCCGGTGGTCGTGATCCTGTTCAGCTGGCTTGTATTGCGCGGACAGCTCTCACGATTGAAGACCAAGCGCCTGCGCAGCCATGCCGGCCGTGCGGTGACCGGCATGATCGGAATGGTCTGCACCTTTGGCGCCCCAATCGTGCTGCATCTGGCCGAAGCGACCACGCTGGCCTTCACCACACCGTTGTTCGCGGTGGTACTGTCAGCCATCCTGTTGAAGGAACGGATCGGCGTGTGGCGCTGGCTGGCGGTGGGGCTGGGGTTTGTCGGCGTGTTGATGATTGCGCAGCCGGGCGGATCGCCGTTGCCTGCCTTAGGCGCGGCATTAGGCCTGGGCGGCGGGTTCATGGTCGCGTTGATCAGCATCCAGATCCGCGATCTGGCGCAGACCGAAGAATCGATTGCCGTGGTGTTCTGGTTCTCGCTGATATCGGTCCCAGTCTATGCTCTGCTGCTGCCGTTCTTCGCAAGCCCGCACAGCCCTGAGCAATGGGCGCTGCTGATCAGCGGCGGTATGCTGGGCTGCATCGCGCAGCTGCTGCTCACCGCGTCGCTGCGCTACGGGCAAGTCGCGAGCGTGATCGTGATGGATTACACCGCGCTGATCTGGTCCACGCTGTATGGCTGGCTGATCTGGGACGAACTGCCCGCCGCCGTCACCTGGGCGGGCGCGCCGCTGATCATCGCGGCGGGTACGATCATCGCCTGGCGCGAGCACCGGCTGAGCAAGGCTGCGCTGCCTGCTGCTGAGGAATGAAGCAGGCCTACCCGCGCCCGGTCAGCCGGGCGCGGCGTTCGCGGGTTATCAGCCAGCTCAGCAACCCGATCGGTCCAAGCAGGAAAGTCAGCAGGAGGAACGGCAATTGCACCACGCGGCCAAAGCCCTTGGCGTCGGCATCACGCGCGATCCACATGCCGGTGAACAGATCGAACGCCAGATAATGCGTCCAGCCGATCACCACTCCGCCGTCTGACTGGAAGAACGCACGGATACCCGCGATCGAAGTGAGCTCGATCGGCGCGGAGGTTGCTCCCGCTGCCAATCCGCGATCCACCGATCCGCTTGCAACCAGGGCAAAGCAGACCAGATAGATCAGACACAGCAGCGCAACCCCCAGGTACAGGATTGCGCTATGCGTCAACGGCTTGCGCGGGGCGGCCACCAGCAGCAGCCAGCCGATCACGGCGATCAGGTTGGTGGCAACGAAGACAGTGTTCCACATAACCGTCGCTCCTCAATTGCTTGGAAAATCACCGCGCCACGCCAGCACCGGATTGCGCGCCGCGAGCGTTTCATCCAGCCGCCGCCGCGGCGCATAGTGCGGTGCGCTTTTCAAGCTGACATCGCTCGCCTTCGCACGTTCAGCCAGGCTGCGCATCGAACCGATAAAACGGTCGAGCCCGGCCTTGCTCTCGGTCTCGGTCGGCTCGATCAGCATCGCGCCGTGAACCACCAGCGGGAAATACACCGTCATCGGATGAAAGCCCTCGTCAATCAGGCCTTTAGCGATATCGAGCGTGGAAAAACCTTCGGGCAGATTATCATCGCTGAACAACGCCTCGTGCATACACGGCCCGGCTGCGCCGAACGGCGCTTCCAGCACATCGTCCAGACTGCGCAGCACGTAGTTAGCGTTCAGCACCGCGTCTTCCGCCACTTGTTGCAGTCCATCCGCGCCGTGGCTGAGCATATAAGTCAGCGCGCGGGTGAACATGCCGGTCTGGCCGTGGAACGCCGCCATCCGCCCGAACGACTGGGCGTGGTCCATCGCGGCGGCGTCTTCCTCTTCCACCAATTGCACGCCATCGCCCGTGCGCATCACATAGGGCAGCGGCCCGAACGGTGCGAGCGCCTCTGACAGCACCACCGGCCCTGAGCCCGGCCCGCCGCCACCGTGCGGGGTGGAGAAGGTCTTGTGCAGGTTGATGTGCATCGCATCGACCCCCAGATCGCCCGGGCGGACCTTGCCGACGATGGCGTTGAAGTTCGCGCCATCACAGTAGACGTAACCGCCAGCGGCATGGACTGCATCAGAAATTGCCTTAAGGTCGCGCTCGAACAATCCGCAGGTATTGGGATTTGTGATCATTACCCCCGCCACATCTGGCCCGAGCCGCGCGGTCAAGGCGACCAGATCAATCCGGCCTTCTGCGGTGGCCGGGATGTTTTCGATAGCAAAGCCAGCAAACGCGGCGGTGGCGGGATTGGTGCCATGCGCGCTTTCAGGCACCAGCATCACCTTGCGGTCCTCGCCGCGTGCCTCCAGCGCCGCCTTGATGCACAGCACCCCGCACAGCTCGCCATGCGCCCCGGCCTTGGGCGTCATCGCCACACCGTGCATCCCGGTCAGCGTGATCAGCCAGTGCGCCAGCTCGGCAATCGTCTCCAGCGCGCCCCGCACGGTCTGCTGCGGGGCGAGCGGGTGGATGTCGGCAAAGCCGGGCAGCCGCGCCATCTTTTCATTCAGGCGCGGGTTGTGCTTCATCGTGCACGAACCCAGCGGAAACGGCCCCAGATCAATCGCATAGTTCTGGCGGCTCAGCCGGGTATAGTGCCGCACCGTTTCCGGCTCGGTCAGGCCGGGCAGCGCGGGCGCGTCCTGACGCAGGAACCCGGACAGCGCGGCCAGCGGTTCCAGCGCGGCGGGTTCGATATCAACCCCGGTGGCATCGAACCGGCCGAGTTCGAAGATCAGCGGTTCTTCCAGCATCAGCCCATAGTCGCCGCTCGACGTCTTGAACTCAGCTGTTTCAGCGCTGCCCATTGCAGGACGCCAACCGGCAGTGTTGGGGGCGTTCATGCCAGAACTCCTTCAAGGACTTGGGCAAGGGATTCGGCCAAGGCGTCAATATCCTCCAGCGTGGTGGTTTCCGTCGTGGTGACCAGCAAGCCCTTGGCAAGGCTGTCTTCGCCCGGATAGAGCCGCCCCAGCGACACCCCGCCCAGGATGAACCGGTCCGCCAGCACGCGCACCACTTCGCGCGCATCCTTGGGCAGGATCAGTGTGAATTCGTTGAAGTAAGCGCTGTTGAGCACCGCCACCCCCGGCACTTGCGCCAATCGCGCCGCAGCTTGCTGCGCGCGCGCGTGATTGACCCGCGCCAGCTGTGCCAGCCCAGTGCCGCCCAGCAACGTCATATGCACACTGAACGCCAGCGCACACAGCCCGGCATTGGTGCAGATGTTGCTCGTCGCCTTCTCGCGCCGGATGTGCTGTTCGCGGGTGGATAGCGTCAACACGAAGCCGCGCTTGCCCTCCGCATCGACAGTTTGCCCACACAGCCGCCCCGGCATCTGCCGCACGAATTTCTCGTTGCAGCCGAACAGCCCAAGGTACGGCCCGCCGAACTGGAGGCCGACGCCCAGCGCCTGCCCCTCGCCCACCACGATATCCGCGCCCAGCTTGCCCGGTGCCTCCAGCAGCCCGAGCGCAACCGGCTCGGTCACCACCGCGACCAGCAGCGCGCCCTGCGCGTGCGCCGCTGCGGCAATCGCGGCCAGATCGGGAATGCGGCCAAGGATGTCGGGATATTGCACCACGACGCAACTGGTCTCGCCATCAATCGCGGCGATCAGCCCAGCGGTGTCGGGCTCAGCGTCCAGCTTGGGCGCTTTCCAGTCAATCGCATCGCCGGTGAACTTGGCCATCGTGCAGATCGTGCCGACGTAGTGCGGGTGCAGCCCGCGACACAGCATGGCCTTGGCGCGCTTGGTGATCCGCCCGGCCATCGCCACGGCTTCCCATGCGGCAGTCGAGCCATCGTACATCGAGGCATTCGCCACATCGACCCCGAA
>JANORN010000279.1:0-6019 GCA_031415355.1 Novosphingobium sp.
TTGCGCAGGCTCCACGGCAGCACCACCAGCGCCGCCAGCGCGCCGAGCGCCAGCCCTTGACCGATCGCGCCGCGGACCGCGCGCCAGAATTGCGGCGCACGCAACACTCCGATGCCCAGCACCAGCGGCACTACCGCCAGCGACTGCGCCTTGACCAGTGTGGCCAGCCCCAGCAGCAGCCCGGCCCCAAGCAGCGCCAGCTTGCTGCGTTCCGCCACCAGCAGCCAGCACACCGCCAGCAGCAGCATGGTATAAAACACTTCGGTCAGCGCCAGCGGTACGTAAGCGGCGTTGTTGGGGTACACAGCGAGCAGGAGCAATGCGAGCCGGGCAACAAGCTCCGATCCACCGATCCGCCGCCCCAGCGCCAGCACCAGCGCGGCGCTGATCGCGGCGCAGCCCAGATTGAACAGACCGACCGCCGCCACCGATGGGCCCAGCAGTTTGAACACCAGGCTGAGCGCCAGCGGCCAGCCCGGCGGCCAGAACGCGGTCGGCTGGCCCTCGGGCGAGCGATAACCCTGCCCCGCCGCCAGCTCCTCGGCGCGCTCGTAGTAATAGGCCGCGTCGGACCACGGCTGGACATCGAGCAGGATCAGCAGTGCGCGCGGCACCAGATAGACCGCCCACAACGCCAGCAGCGCCCCGCGCGATACGGCGAACCACTGTGCCAGCCGGTCAATCGTTCCATCCATCCCGGCGAACCTAGTGAAAACAGTTCAAGATCGGGTAAATTGCCGCTGTCCCGCCAGCACGGTCATCCGTTTAGTGCTGGCGAGCGCGGTGCCTTTTTGCCGCACTGACGCCATGAACCGCCATTCACCCGTCGCGGCCTTTGGCGTCAATTCCAGCGCCAGATAGCCGCGTTGCGCCGTATCGCACCATTGCAGTTCGGGATTGCGTTCGGTCACCGCCGCCGCCAGCTCCTGCGGTTTCAGCCACGGCAACGTATCCTCCGCGCCCGGCGAGGTAACAGAGTGCCCTGCCAGCTCCGCCCCGACGCGGTCGTTGCCCAGCAGCAGGTTGCCCGCCCAGGCATTGTGGCTATCGCCCGACAGCACCAGCAGGTTGGCCCCCGCCTCCAGCGCGGCGTGTTGCAAGCGGTCGCGCGCGGCGGGATAGCCGCCCCAGGCATCCATTGACCACGGCAAGCCTTCGTGCGCCGCCGCCACGCTGGTCGCCAGCCGCCGCCGCAGCCAGTCGGGCGTGGTCGGTCCGGCGCGGTCCAGCACCATGGCAGGCAGCAGCAGCTTGGTCATCACGATCTGTTGCAGCAGCACTTGCCACACCGCCCCGTGCCGCCGCGATTGCTTCAGCCCCGCGCGCAGCCAGCTTTCCTGCGCTGCGCCCAGCAAAGTATGCTGCGGATCCTGCCATGTGCCAGCCCGAAATGCGGCGAGCGCGGCGGACAGCTGATCGGGCGCAGCGCCCTTGACCACATCGTCCAGATCGAGCGGTTTGGTGCGCGCCACGGTGCGCGTTTCCAGCCGGTACAGCGTGGCCAGATCGCCAATCGGATAGTCCGCCCAGTCCGCATCGGACATCGGCAACCATTCGCGGTAGGCCCGCGCGGCAACCGCCTTGCGCAAGGCCCAGTCGCCCTCGGTTGCCGGGCTGTGATTCTCTGCGCCGCCGGCCCACGCATCGTTCGCGGTCTCGTGATCGTCCCACACTGAAATCATCGGGTACAGTTGATGCAGCCGCTGCAAATCGGGATCGGAGCGGTAGGTGGCAAACCGCTCACGATAGCCCGCCAGTGTCACTGTTTCATCCAGCGGTAGCGGCCGTTCCGGGTGGGCTTGCTTGGCGGAGGGATAAGTCCCGCGTTGGTATTCGTAGAAATAGTCGCCAAGATGCACCGCCAGATCAAAATCGCCCGCCTGCGCCGCGTGGGCATAGGCGTTGAACCAGCCGAACCCGAAGTTGGAGCAGGAAAACACCGCCAGCTTGAAACTGGGCACTTTGCCCACCGGCAACGTCCGGGTGCGGCCAATCGCGGACACTTCGCCCGATGGCGCGACGAAGCGGTAATAGTACCACCGCCCCGGCTGCAATCCGGTGGCCATGGCTTTCGCGCACCAGTCGCGCTCCGGCCCGGCGAGCGCCGCGCCGCTGGCCACGGTGGTGCGGAACGTCTGATCCTCCGCCACTTCCCAGCCCAGTTGCGCCGCCCCGCTGCCCACATAGCGCGTCCATAACAACACCTGGCGCGGCCCCGGCTCGCCGCTGGCGACATTATGCGTAAAGCCTTTGGCCTGCGCGAATACCGGGGTGGCCAGCCCAGCCAGCCCCAACGCTCCGGCGCGAAACAGGCTGCGGCGATCAATCGGCAGTGCAGGCATGGCAGGCTCCCCTTTGGGTGCCATCCTAACCCGAAAATTGCGACGGGGAAGTGACAGTCTGCGGTTCCGGGCTTGCCGCTGGTCCAAGCTGCGTTCAAGCTGGCCGTAATGTCCGACCCACAATTTCACACTTTGTCCGATGGCCGCCGGATTGCGTTTCGCCATGCGCCCGGCATTGGCCCAACACTGGTATTCCTGCCCGGCTATATGTCCGACATGGCGGGCAGCAAGGCGGGCGCGGTGTTCGACTGGGCGGTGCGTGAGGGACGGGCGTGTTTGCTGCTCGACTATTCGGGCTGCGGACAGAGTTCCGGGGATTTCGAGGAGGGCACGCTCAATCGCTGGCGCGATGAAGTGCTGGCGCTGATCGCGGCGCAGACGGTGGGCAAGGTCGTGCTGATTGGCTCGTCGCTGGGCGGCTGGCTGATGCTGTTGGTCGCGCTGGCGATACCCGAGCGGGTCGCGGCGCTGGTCGGGATCGCCGCTGCGCCAGACTTTACCAGCTGGGGTTATGACGCGGCGCAGCAGGCCGTGCTCGCCGCCGGTGAAACGGTGTTTGAGGCCAACCCCTATGGCCCGGAACCAACCCCGACCACCGCCGCGTTCTGGGCCGATGGTCAAGCGCAGCGGGTGCTCGATGGCGCGATCGCGCTGAGCTGCCCGGTGCGCTTGTTGCATGGGCAAGCCGATGCTGATGTGCCATGGGAGCTGTCTTTGCGCCTCGCCACAGCGTTGCATTCGGGCGATGTTCAGGTCACGCTGGTCAAGGACGGCGATCACCGCCTCAGCCGCGCTGCCGATATTGCGCTGCTGCTGCGGACTTTGGCTGACCTGCCCAATGGAGTCCCTGAATGAGCGCATCTGTCCTCGCCCTGCTGCTGCTGCAGGCTGGCCCGCTGGTCACGGGCGGGGCCGCGCCACCGATCCAGCCAGTGCCCTTGCCGCGCAGGAGTGTCAGTGCTCCCGCTGTACCCACCGCGCCCGTAGCCGAACCGACCAAGCTGGAGCTGTGCTTGCAAGCGGCCGACGAGAACCCGCTCGCGGCGATTGAGGGAGCCGAGCAATGGCTGATGCTGGCCAAAGGCAGCGCGACGGTCGATCCGCAGTTGTGCCGGGGCACGGCGCTGTCCGCGCTGGAACGCTGGGATGAGGCGGAGGCGGCCTATCTGGCGGGGCGCGATGCCGTGCCCGCCAGCGACCCCGCGCGCCTCGCGCAGCTGGGCGCGGCCGCCGCCATTGCCGCCGGGGAGGCCGGTGCGACTGACCGCGAGCTCAAGCTGCTGGACGAAGCCCACGCCGATGCAGTGCGCGGCGGCGATCCGGTGCTGGCCGGGCATATCGCGCTCGACCGGGCGAGTCCGCTGAACAACAGCGGGCGCATTGCCGATGCCGCCGCCGCGCTGGCCGAAGCCCGCACCGCCTTGCCGGGGTTTTACCAGGCCTGGCTGATCTCCGCGCGCTTCTCACGCCAGCAAAAGCAATTGATCGAAGCGCAGCACCAGATCGAGCGCGCCGCAGACCTGATGCCGGTGGACCCAGAGATCGGACTGGAAGCGGGGATCATTGCAGTTATGGCCGGCCGCGATGAAGCCGCGCGTAAAAGCTGGCAATCGGTGATTACCGCAGCGCCCGGCAGCGCGATCGCCAAGGTCGCGCAGGGCTATATCGCGCAGCTGGGACCTGCACCGGTCAGTGCCGCACCAGCGTTGGACGGCCGATGATCCCGCTGTCCGTCCTCGATCTGGTCCCCGTGCGCGCAGGGGGCACGGTGGGCGCGGCGCTGGCCGATGTGGCGGCGCTGGCGCAGGTGGCCGAGCGCGCCGGGTACAAACGCTTCTGGGTGGCTGAGCATCACGCGATGGACGGCATTGCGGGCGGAGCCACGGCGGTCGTGCTGGCGCACATCGGCCATGCCACCCGGACCATCCGGATCGGATCGGGTGGGATCATGTTGCCCAACCACAACCCGTTCGTGATCGCCGAGCAGTTCGGGACACTCGATGCGCTGTTTCCGGGGCGGATCGACCTCGGGCTGGGCCGCGCGCCGGGCGCGGACCAGCGGATCGCGCAAGCGCTGCGCCGCGATCTGGGCCGGGCTTCGGAATATTTCCCGCAGGACGTGGTGGAATTGCGCGCACTGTTCACTGGCGACCCCGCCATGGGCATTGCCGCCACGCCCGGCCTTGGCGCGCAGGTCCAGATGTGGATGCTCGGCTCCAGCCTGTTCGGCGCGCAATTGGCGGCGGCGCTGTCCTTGCCCTATGCCTTCGCCTCGCACTTTGCGCCCGACCAGCTGGACGCGGCGCTGAGCGAATATCGCCGCCGGTTTGTGCCCTCGCCCACGCTGGAACACCCGCAGGTGATGGCCGCGATGACCGTGATCGCAGCGGACAGCGATGCCGAGGCAGCGCTGCTGGCCACATCGATGGACCAGTCGTTTGTGGCGCTGCGCAGCGGCACCCCCGGCAAGCTGCGCCCGCCGGTGCCCGGTTACCGCGACAGCCTGTCACCCAGCGTGCTGGCGATGCTGGAACATATGCGTCAGGCCAGCGCGGTTGGCGCGCCCGCGACAGTGCGCGACCGGATTGCACGGTTTGTGGAGCGCACTGGCGCGGACGAGATCATTGTGGCCGGAGCGACGTTTGATCCGGCGGCGCGGCATCACTCGCTGGAACTGACGATGGCGGCGCTTGGTTAGAGCGGTTCGTCAGTTGCCATTGCGGCGCTGCGCGGGGCGAAGCGGCCATCAACCTGCGCGCCTTGTTCAATCGTCAGCGCATCATAGTGCACATCGCCGTGAATCCGGGCGGATTTGAGCACTACCAGATCGCGCGCGCTGATCGTACCGCGCACCGTGCCCGAAAGCCGCGCAGTTTCGGCCTTAATCGCGCCGACAATCTCGCTGGCCTCACCTTGAACCAGCGATGTGCAGGTGACGTCGCCTTCCACTCGGCCATCGATGTGCAGGTCCGCAGAAGCGGCCAAATCGCCTTTGATCGCAGTATCGGAACCCAGCACTGAAAACGTGGAACCGGCCATCGCTTTATGGCTGGCCGCTGGCCGCGCGGACTGCTGCGGCTTCTTGTTGAACATGGGCCGCAGCCTCCAGGAAGGGCCTGGGGTTCACAGGCCGGTCATTGATGCGCACTTCAAAGTGCAGATGCGGCCCGGTTGAGCGGCCGGTATTCCCAATCGCGCCGATCACTGCGCCAGCCGGAACCGCCTGGCCCAGCTGCGCGGCGAACCGCGACATGTGAGCATAGCGGGTCATCAGGCCGTTGCCGTGCTCAATCTCGATGCAATTGCCATAGCCTTGCCGGACCCCGGCAAAGCTGATCTTGCCCGCCGCTGCGGCATAGATTGGCGCACCGATCGGCCCCTTGAAATCGAGCCCGGCATGGAATGCGCCGCCGCCGGTGAACGGATCAGCGCGGTAGCCAAAGCCAGACGAGATGAACTCCATGCTGGCCGGATTGACTTGCGGGATCCCTGCCAGGCCGCGTTCGAGCGCGTCCATCCGCGCCAAGCTGATCCCAAGCCGCTGGAAACGCGGGTCGAGCGAGCCATCGCGCGAGGTGAACAGCCCCTGGAACGGACCACCCTGCGCGGTGCGATCATCAAGCGCGGCGAGCATCATGCCGGGGTTCATGCCCAACTGGCGAATGCGCGCTTCAGCG
>JANORN010000280.1:0-17606 GCA_031415355.1 Novosphingobium sp.
TCAAAAAACAGATTGGCAAGATCATAGGCACCCTTAGCCGTGTCATAACTGTTTTCGTAAAATTCTTTTTGCAGGGGCTGGGTGACCTCGATTTCCTGCACACGCATGTAGGGCGGGTTGGCGATGATGATGTCAAAGCCGACAAAATTTCCTTTTTCGTCGAGCACTTCGGGAAATTCAAAGCGCCATTCCAGCGCAGCGAGGAACGTCGAGTTTTGCTCCATCTCGCTTTTGCGCTGTTCATTTTCAGCAATTTTGGCACGGATTTCGTCCAGCTTGGCCGTCTGCGTTGCAATTTGATCTTCGCCCATGACGAACAGGTCAGCTTGCGCCTCGTCGGCCCGTAACTGGGCAATTTCAGCGTCAACACGCTTGGTGAGAACTCCAAGCGACTCAGCCTGAAATCTGCTTTTGGCCGCCGCAATCTTGTCGTTCAAATCGCGTTTGACAGCCTTGTCTTTGCTGCCCTTGTAGTCCGCAACCAGCTTTCGATATTCGGTCGCTGTCACGCCAGCCTTGTTGAATGCCAGCGAGAGATTCTGGTCCAGCGCAAACCGAGAAAGCAGCGAGTTGCCACATTTGATGTTGATGTCGATGTTGGGAAGGGTTTCCAAATCGCTTCCAGCTCCATCGCGATAGTAAGAACTTTTCAGCAATTCGATCCAGAGGCGCAACTGACAAATTCTGACCGAGTTTGCGTTGATATCGACGCCAAACAAGCAGTTTTCGATGATCTTTTGCTTCTCATGGAAAAGCGTCTTCTGCACAAATTGCAGCGATGATGGCACGGAACCATTGCTGACCTGATAGGCGAACACCTCATCCGTATCAGATTTCAGCACAATCAATTCGTCGTTATCAACTGAGATATCATAGTCGGTGATGCGGAAGCCGTCGGCATCTGCCAAGATGCCTAGGCGGGATTTGAGGGCGATAAGCTCATTAAGGCAGGACACCAAAAAATGCCCGGAACCGACGGCGGGATCGCAGATTTTCAGATTATCGATAACGGCGTTCAATTTCAGGATATTCGCTTTCGAACGGTCTGTGATCTGGTTTTTCAGGTCATCGACATCGCTGATGGTCCATTGAGGGTGAGCCTTGGCAAAGGCCTCCACTACCGTCTTCTCGATCACTTTGCGGCTCATGTGCATGGTGACATAGCCGGGCGTGAAAATGGCTCCTTCTTTGTAGCCATTTATCTTTTCGAAGATCAGCCCCAGGACGGACGCATTGATGATCGTTTTGCTTTCTTCCTGAATGTCTCCGCCGCCTACCGCGCCGAAATCGTAGGAATCCAGAAAATCGAAAATGTAGCTAAGGCTCGGCAACAATCCGGCGCGGCGGCGTTCCTGATCGTCCAGCAATACGGTGCGGCCATGCGCCGCAATTTGGTTTCCCGCATTGAGCGATCCGACGCCAAGCAAGCTCTCCAGTTCGGTCTCTTCGAAAAGTGAGCTATTCAGATAAGGAACGCGGGCGAATTTCGCCCTGATTTGGTCGTCGCGCTCCGATGGCTGCAATGCCAACACACCGAAAAACAAATCTGACAGCTCGTCAAAGTCCGCAACCATATTGAGATTTAGAAACTTGTAGCTCGGGTCGCCGCCATGAAATTTGACGATCTGCGCTTCGAGAAGTTTGAGGAAAAGCAGTCTGTTCACCCACGTGAGGCACAATTCCAAGCCAATCGCAAAGGCCCGTTGTTCTGGATCACCACCGTAGGTTCCGACCATAGCTTTGCTATTGAACGCGTTCTTAGTTTTCAGCTTGCCGATGGTGTTTTCGATCAATGATCCCGAAGTTCGCTTGTCGTCCGCAAGCCTGCCGATGACGCGAGCGCCATCCTGCTTCTTCTCCTCTAAGCCGATGATATAGAGCAGCTCGTCGTAAAACGCTTTGTTCAAACTGTTGCTATCGTTCGCCAGCGCAGTCCTGAGCAAGTGCTGCGGACTGAGGATTTTGAACAGCAGCAAAAGCCGCTTTTCGCCTTTTCCGGAATCCAGCTCCTTTTGGGCGCTGGTGAGGTCAAAATGGGTAGCTTCAAAATCCCCTTTCAACGAGGCGACATGCGGCTTTGCGATTTGGCTATAGAAAAAATCGGTGGTTCCATCCGATTTGCGGCCCGCAGCCCAATCATCAAAATCCTTCCGAAAAGCGGCGTTTTTGAAAAAGCTCCGCTCAAAGGATTTGGCAGAGAAAACGAAAAACTCATGCTCGTTGCAGATGATCAGATTGCGAATGTCGGTGTTCCCACCGCTCCGTTCGCGCATGTAATATAAGATCAGCTCATGCATTGCCTTACGGTTGCAATCGGCCGCCGTAATCATGTCAGCCTTGTTGCTGCGGCGTTTGCTCTCAACCAGCACACCGGCTGGTGATTTCTTCCCGCCGGTGCGAATGACAAAATCGATGCGTTCTTGCTGCTCGATCAGGTGTTGTTGGCCGTAAAGTGATTTCAGCAACTGCATAAGGTGCGTTTTAAGATTCTCCTCAGATTCGTTGTGATCGATGACGCCGAGGTATTCCTTCAATTTGGCCTTAAATTGATCAAATGAAACCCGAGAAGGCTTGTGCGCTTTCAGCGAAGGGCTGAGTGATCGAGAGATGTCTCTTGTCGTAAGCGTAACCACTGCTTCATATTCCCCCAAACCAAATTTTCACGCCCCCGCGACTTTTCGGACTTCATCCCTTCGCGCTGACACGCGTTATCAACGCGCTCGTCAACACTATATGGTAACTTGAAATCGCTTCAAATTACAGCCGCGTCACCAAAAGCCGCACTATACCGGTGAACCTTGATCTCCCCCTCACGCTTGCGGGCCTGCGCGATGTCGTAGCTGTTCTGCATCCGCATCAGCGTGTCCATCGACACGCCAAACGCCTTTTCGATCCGCAGCGCCATTTCGGAAGAAAGCTGCGAATGCTCATTGAGCAGCGTCGATAGCGTCGCGCGGGTGACGCCCAGCACCTGCGCCGCTGCTGTTACCGACAGGCCCAAAGGCTCGATGATCTCGGACTTCACGAAGCCGCCCGGATGGGCCGGGTTCTTCATGCGGATGCCTGCAATCGCGCTCATGTCCAGCTCCTAGTGCCAGTTCCTAGTGGTAATCTTCATAATCGAGGTCGATGATCTCGATTTCCGTGCGGTCGATCCGAAACGTCATCCGCCAGTTTCTGGTGACGGACAGGCTCCACGTTCCCTTGCGGTCGCCGGTCAGCATGTGCGCTTTCCAGCTCTGCACGGTGCGAAGCTCGTCTTCCTGCTCCATGTCTTGGAGGAAGGAAACGATACGCTGCACTTTGACAACAACAGCGGGCTGCAACCCACTGGCGTCATCATTCTCGATGAAACGCCGCAACCCTTTGTGGATCACGTTCCTGATCTTCATAGCGTTACCTATCCTATGATTCGTTCGGCGTCAAGTTACGCCATACGTTTTTCGCGATTCTGCGCCGGTTTGCGTGCGGTCAAGCTTCCGCCCAAACCCGCCGTGCGCCAGTTTCTCTACGCTGCACTTCGATGCACTGAAGAAGCACTTTTCATTGAGCGCGGCGCGGCCAAAATTGTTCGCAGGGGGTGTCATCAACGCGCAACGAATGGAACCAAGACAATGCCTGAACCAGACCGCATCATCCGCCTCAAGACTGTCCTCCACCGCTCCGGCCTGTCCCGCTCGACCGTCTATCGCAAAATGGACGAAGGCACGTTTCCGCTGCGGCTCAAGGTCGGCATCAACGGTATTGGATGGAAGGAGTCCGAACTTAACCGCTGGATCGCTGATCCCCCGGCCTACCGTGCCGCTTCGACCGATCACCTTTCGGCCTGATCATCTACAGTCAGGCCCGCCTTCTCGGCCCGCTCAAGATAATCGGCCCACCACTGCATCATGCTGCGCCGGTGGGCCAGGTATCGGGCCGAATTGTAAGCCGCGCGAACGCCGCGCGCGACATGCGCCAACTGCACCTCGATCCAGTCGGGTTCAAACTCGCCAGACTCGTTCAGCACCGTGCTTGCCAGCCCGCGAAAACCGTGGACGGTCGCCTTGCCGCGCAGTCCCATGCGATAGAGGATGTCGAGCATCCGGTTCTCGCTGATCACGTTGCTTTTGCTGGTAGCAACAGGAAACAGGAATTTGCCCAGCCGCTCGTTTCCCGCCGTGCGAAACACGTTTACGGCCTCGATTTCATTAAGCAACACAACAGCTTGACGCGACAAAGGGACAATATGTTCGCTGCGCATCTTCATCCGCTCTGGCGTGATGCGCCAAAGTGGCTGATTGCCGTCCAGCCCTTCAAATTCGCTCCACGCGGCAAACCGCGTTTCCTGCGTTCGCACCATCGTGAGTATGGTCCAGCGCAACGCCAGATGGCTCATGCGCGTTCCTTCGTCCTGCGTCAGCTTGGCGAAGAATTCGGGCAAGTCTCGTGCATGGACTTTCGCATGGTGTTTGACTGGTGCTGGACGCATCATGGCTGGCGCAATGTCGCGGCTGGGGTCGCTTCGGCACCGCTGCGTGGCAATGCCATAGCGGAAAACCTCGCCAACGTGATTTCTGATGCGGTGCGCCATTTCGACCGAACCGCGCTGCTCAATCTTGCGGAGCTCGGTCAGCAACATCACAGGATCGATGTCCGCAATCGGAACTGTGCCAAGCACTGGAAAAATATCCTGCTCAAGCCGGGTCGTCGTGATCCGCGCATAGCGTTCGGACCAGACACGCGAACGGGTATGAAGCCATTCGCGCGCCACGTTTTCGAACAGGTCTTGTCCTTCAGCAGCCAGCGCCTTCTTCTCGGCCTTCCTGATCGTGCTTGGGTCGCGCCCCTCCAAGAGATGGCCCTTGGCCTCGTCGCGCCACCTGCGGGCGTCGGTGAGTTTGACGATAGGGTAAGGCCCGCCAGAAAGCAGCTTTTGTTTGCCTGCGAACCGATACGCCAATCGCCAGTGTTTCTTGCCATCGGGATTGACGAGAATGAACAAACCGCCGCTATCTGCGTGTTTGGTCGGTCTGGGTCCAGCCTTCAGGCTGCGAATGGCGGCATCGCTCAGCATGTTGGTAACTTACCACATTCGAGCGTGATAACCAAAAATCCTACCAACACAGTGTTGGTAATCGGTGGGATCGGATGAAATCGCCTGAAACGGCGTGACCGAGCTAAGTATCTGAGTTAAATAGTTTTTTGGAACTATATGGGGCAAAAAGATACAAGCTGGGAAAGAAAATGGTCGGGGAGACAGGATTCGAACCTGCGACATCTTGCTCCCAAAGCAAGCGCGCTACCGGGCTGCGCCACTCCCCGACCGAGAAGGGGGCCTTAGGCCTAGCTTGCGGCAGTTGCAACCAGCCTTGTGAAAAAGCGGATCATTGTGGTGAGATTGTCGATTGAGACGTGTTCATTCGTGCCATGAATCATCGCGGTGTCCTTGGTCGACAGGCGGAGCGCTTGGAACCGGTAGGTGTCTTGCGACACTTCGTTCAGGAACCGGCTGTCGGTGCCGCCAACCACCATGAATGGCGCAACCGGAATGCCGGGCGCTTCGGCTTCTGCTGCGGCGCGGATCAGCTTCCAGCCTTGCGAGGTGGTTGAGGAAACGGGCGAAGCCTCGTGCGGGGGGCGTTCCCAGTTGAAACTGACCGGCAACCGCCCGGTCGCGGCCTTGGCGTGGGCCAGCACAGCCGCGGATTTGTCCCATGGGGCCAAGCGGTAATTGATGAGGCCAGAGGCTTCTTGCGGCAGCACGTTTTCCTTGGGGCTGCCTTGCAGCATGGTTGGCGCGATCGTGGTGTGCAGTTGCGCTGCGCCAGCCGGGGTTTCCGCCATCTGTGCTTTGATTAGCCCGCCAAACAACCAGGGATTGGCGGCGAGCACTTTGGCCATTCCGCCCTGCTTAGCCGCAAGCGCCTGGACTGTGCCCAACGTTGGATGCTGCAAACGGGTGGGGAACTGCCGTGCGTGAATCGCAGTGATGGCTTTAGCCAGGGTGATCGTGCCAATCTCTTCTGGGGGCATGGAGGAGTGGCCGCCGGGCGCCTTGGCGGTGATCCGTAGCGTGGCATAGCCTTTTTCCGCCACCGCGATCATAATTGCCGGGCCGTTAACAATTGGAGCATTGGTGATGATCGCGCTGCCTTCGTCCAGCGTGAACAGCGATTTGATCCCTTGCGCCTTTAGTACCGCCGCCGCCGCCATCGCGCCGGTTCCGCCGACTTCCTCATCGTGGCCCGAAACCACAATCACGGTGCGTTTGGGCTTGAAGCCCTTGGCGGCCAGCAGCTCTAACCCTTCAAACAGCGCGATCAGCGAGCCTTTGTCATCAATCGCGCCGCGTCCCCAGATACTGCCATCGGCGATCACGCCTGCAAACGGCGCGTGTTTCCACGCCGGTTCGGTGCCGGGGGTGACTGGCACCACGTCCTGGTGCGCCATCAGGATGATCGGTTGTAACGCGGGGTCACTGCCGGGCCAGCGGTACAACAAGGTGCCACCGCCAACGATCTCGCGAGTCATCGCGGCGTGGGCGGCGGGATAGCTGGTTTGCAGCCAGGCTTGCAGCCCGGTCCACTGATCGCGCTGGTTCCGAGCTGGATCTTGGTTGGACACGGTCTGAAACCGGATTGCCGCGCCCAGCCGCGCGGCAGCGGCTGGTGCATCGGGTTCCAGGGCGTCGGCGACCTTGATATCCGCTCCGCTGGCCAAATTAGCGGGTTCAAACGTGGCGGTATTGTAACCGATCACCGCGCCGGTTGCGGCGATCACGCCGAGCAGTGTGAGCCCTATCTTGCCACGCATATGCCATCCCCCCGGTCGTCGTTTGCTGCGGCTTGGCCGGAAAGGGTGGTAGGCCCGGCAGGACTCGAACCTGCGACCAAGCCGTTATGAGCGGCCTGCTCTAACCAACTGAGCTACAGGCCCATCTTGAGGGCTGCTGAGCGTTAGCCCGAGGTCTGCGGTTGTGCAAGCTCCACCGTATCCATGATCCCGGCAACCGAACTTGCGGCGATTTCACGGCGGCGCAGATGAGCGAAGACCCCGCGCCACCAGGCAAAGAACGCGTCCAGATCGGCCTCGCTGCGGACGTAAGGCGTGAATCCGGCGGCGAGCGAAGGGCTGTGGAACGAGAACACCAGTACCGGCACGTCGTCATCAATCGCAATGTCGATCGCGCGGATTGCCTCTTCCAGCGTCACGCCTTCCGGGGTGAGCGGAATCCGTTCCAGCAAGCCGATCCGGGCGAGCGCGCCGCGCAGCCGCGGCACGCGCCACATCCGGGGGTACAGCCATGGCCCGAGCTGGCGCAGGGGCCCCCAGTATACGGTGGTCAGGGGAAGTTCGAACAGGCCCTTCGCGCGGTCGAGCCAATAGGGGTGCAGCGGAAAGCCCCGGAAGTTAGGACCGAAACTGGCGCTATAGTCGAAGTGTGAACGGACCGAGCTGTCGATAGTCAGGCCATTATCGATCAGGATCTGCGCCGTATTGGGCCCCACGCCATAGCGGCCAGCGCGGTAAATCAACGGTGCGGTGTTAAAATTTTTGACTATCGCAGCGCGCAATTGCTCAAATTTGGCGCGCTCCAGCGGTTCAGGCAGATTTCCAGCATAGCTGTTGGCCTGCGTCACCTCCTCTTCGAACGGTGGGCTGACCCAGGGATGCAATTGCACGCCAATCTCGGCGCGGCCCGCCGCCACCGCTTCGCGCAGAACGCCAGCGGCGGCAGGCGATGTGGCGATGGGGTAGTCAATCAGGTAGATCGGGACAACGCCCTCAGCCTCGCAGAATTCCTGAAAGCGGGCGAGGCGGCCGACGGTGTGGACCGAATGGCCTTCGCGTTGCAGCGGTTTGGTCCAGTCAAATTCCTCTTCGGTATCAACTGTTACCACGAACCGGCGCGGCGTGCCGGGTTTGAAAGCAACACGGCTGCCCAGTTCCGGCAAATCGATAATTCGCCCGCTGGCCACCGCAATCATCCCCCTGTTCAATCCACCCGGCTCACGTCTGGATTCGGCCTTCGTATTACACCATTCAGGTCGTGTGTTGTGCGCTATGCCCGGCGTCCGGGCGGGTCAAGTCCGGCAAGTGCAAAAGCAGCTTCCCTTGTTCCAGTTTCAGGGCGCCGCCCGCCGCGCGCAGCTCCGCACGGGCCAGGCGCAGGGCAAAACCGACACCAAACATCCCGGCTGCCAGCGCCTGCGGCACCGCTCCGACGGCAGCATGCAGCACGGCCTCGGCGGGCTTGTCACGCAGGCTGGCAGGAAGGTCGATGGTAAGTTGCAAAGCTCCGTCAGCATCGGTGAGGGCGTGTACGCCTACCTTCAAGGTTTCGCCGGGCATGGCCGCGCCGCCCAGCGTGGCGAGCAGCCGCCAGCCGAGCAATTCAGCCTCGCTTTCCGGCAAGCCGATCAGCGCCGCTGGCAACGCATCCGGGATCGCGAAGGCAACCTTCCGTTGTGCGGTGCGTTCGTGCAGCTGACTGGCGACGGAGCGCAAAACCGCAACGAAATCCGTGCTGCCGGGGTCGAGGTCTAGCGCACCGCTTTCCAGCCGGGCGAGCCGCTCCAGCTCTTCAAATGCCGCCAGCATCCGCGCGGCATCGCTGGCAATATTGGCCGCCAGCGCGCGGTATTCGTGCGGCGTGGGACCAAACAGCTGCTGCTGGATCACTTCGGCGAAGCCCTGGATTGCATTCACCGGGGTGCGCAATTCGTGCAGCAATTGCCGGATCCGGTCGGCCTCGCTGTCCTGCGCGGGCACAGCGGCGGGATCATCGCCAATGATGCGGCGCATCCGTCCGGCATAGCCAAGGAACGCGCCGGTTTGCGGTGCGAAACGAGCAGCTGCGTCGATTTGCCAGTCCCCGCCAACGATGGCGGTGCCGCTCAGGTCCAATGGCTGTGCGGTAATGGGGCGGCGTTGATTGAATGCCATGCTGAGGGGAGCGGTGGTAAATGGCGCAAGGCCGACCAACATTGACGCGGCTTGGCCGTCTGCCCAGGTGATCGCGCCGTTCGGACCCGTTGAGAAATCGAACACAGTAGGATCACCGTGCAGCGCCGGATCGTGATCTTCACCCAGCGGCAGGCGCGGGGCATCGGCACTGCCATCCAGCGTGATCCGGGTTGCGGCTTGGCGGGCCTGGCGATAGGCTTCTATCCGCCGCACCAAGGCGCCGATGGTGCCTGGATCGGTTTCTACGGTCAGTGGGGCAGGGTGCGGCGGCGGCACAGTGGCAGGCTCGCCTCGAATCGTTACCGCAAGCTCCGGTTCAAAGCTGACAGCATCGACCCGGGCGGGCGGCAACCCGCGATCATAAGCACCTGCAGCATTCAACCGGCGCAGTACCTGCGGCGCGAGATCATCGCGCTGTCGCAGCGCGCGCCGTGCCGCGGGCGAGATTGCCGGAATCAGGTCTTGCCATTCCTCAGGCGTTAGCTGCGCGCGCGCAACCGCAGCTTCGGCGACAGCATCTTCGCTGGCACCAAGCAGCGCGACCAGCCGGGCAGAGCGCAGCCGCAGCCCCGGCTCGCGCACAATTGCCGCGCGGTCAACGGGTGGGATCCCTTGCGCCAGTTCGGTGATCCTGGCGTAAGCCGCCTCTACCGCCGGGCTGCGCGCATGGGCGGGGCTGGCCCCCAGCAGGTCGAGCAACTGCCGCAGTTCGATCCGCGACATGGCGGGGCCAGATGCACCAATGCGCATTGCCGTTGCCAGTCGATCGTCGAACTTCATAGTGCGTGAACTGTCCGCGCTGGAGGATGCGAATGCTGGCCATAGCAAGTTGCGTCGCGGGTGAAAGACCTCGCGCTGCGGCGTCACAAAGCGGGACGGTTGCCGATCCACACAATAAAATTCAGGCCAGACAATAAAATTATCAACACGCGACATCGCAGGTTGTGAATCTTGCGAAAGCCCGGCATTGTCCTGCGCTTGCCGGATCGAAAGGGTGGGGGCTGATGGCGAGTCTGGATCAGATTGATCGGCGGTTATTGTCCGAATTGCAGGACGAAGGGCGCGTTACCAACGTGGAACTGGCCAACCGCGTGGGGCTGACCGCGCCGCCGTGCTTGCGCCGGGTGCGCAGCCTTGAAGAAGCCGGGGTGATCCGCGGCTATCACGCTGATCTTGACGCTTCAAAGCTGGGTTTCGCAATCACCGTATTCGCGATGGTCAGCCTGAAAAGCCAGGCCGAAGATTCGCTGCGCCAGTTCGAAGAAGCGATGCGCGACCTGCCCGAAGTGCGCGAATGCCACATGCTCAACGGCGAGATCGACTTCATCCTCAAGATCGTCAGCAAGGACCTGCAAAGCTTTCAGGAGTTTCTGACCAGCAAGCTGACGCCCGCGCCGAATGTGGCGAGCGTGAAGACTTCGCTGACGATCCGCACCGCGAAGCAGTTGCCCGGGGTGCCGCTGGAGTAAGCGGTAGTCCGAGTTAATTCAAACTCGCGCTGGCCCCCAGTTGGATTACCGCCGCAGTTTTTTTGGTTGGGCCGCGCTGTAAATCAAATCCGCCGTGCGATCACTTCATAAGCAGCGTTCTTGTAGAACCAGCGCTTCACTCGGTCGCCGGGATGCCGGATCGGGGTAGCATCTGCCGCGCGCTTTACGTCTTCGACCGTATTGCGTTGCTCCACCAGTTCCAACGGCAGTCCTTCGAATAAGCGCTGCGCGGCGGTGGGCGTCAAATGGACGGTGTGGTCAGCGAACGGGGTAATCTCAAACGGTATGCCCAGCGCGCGCCAGCCGGCGTGGAGCGTCGCGGCGGCGTGGTAGACCGGATGATGCACGTTGACTTCGAAGAACAGGAGAGCGCCAGGCGCCAAGACCCGGACGATTTCCTCCAGGACGCGGCGCGGGTTTTCAGCGTGATCAACCACATTGTCGCACAGCACGACATCGAACGAAGCATCCGCAAACGGCAGCTCTTCGCCATATGCCGTCACCGTGCGCGCGCGGCCGTGCCAGGCGGGAAACATCTTGGCGTAGTGATCCGCAAGCGGGTCGACGCCGACGCCATTGCTGGTTCCAAAGTAGAAGATCAGCCCATGCGCGCCGCAACCGACTTCCAGCACTGCCGCATCGGGGGCAATCGGGCGAATGGCCTCAAGTCGCGCGCGCACCTCTGCCGAATGCGCCTGCATTCTGGCGATTACGCGCTGTTCGCGGCCTTTAACCTTTGCGGCTTTGCGTTCTTGATAGGCCAGCTGCCGTTCAATTGCGCGCGCGGCGCGGCGCTCTAACCCTGTTTGCAGCAGACCCATGGTCAGGAAGCCGCTCGCTTCGCCAGCCAGTCCTCCAGCCACTTGATCGTGTAATCACCGTGGATGAAGTCCGGCTCGCTCATCAGCGCCTGGTGCAGCGGAATGCTGGTCTTGACCCCGCCGATCACCATTTCTTCGAGCGCGCGGCGTAGCCGCATGATGCAACCTTCGCGGGTGCGGCCTTTGACGATCAGTTTGGCGATCATCGAATCGTAGTACGGCGGCACCTTGTACCCAGTGTATAGGCCTGAATCGACGCGGACATTCATCCCTCCAGCCGCGTGATAGCTGCTGACCAAGCCGGGGGAGGGAGCAAAGGTCCACGGGTCTTCGGCGTTGATCCGGCATTCAATCGCGTGGCCGTTGAATTCGATATCGTCCTGCCGCACTGACAGCGGTTTGCCATCGGCGATGCGGATCTGTTCGCGCACCAGATCGACCCCGGTGATCGCTTCGGTGACGGGGTGTTCCACTTGCAGCCGGGTGTTCATTTCGATGAAATAAAACTCGCCGTTCTCCCACAGAAACTCAATCGTGCCCGCCCCGCGATAAGCCATGCCGGCCATGGCCGAGGCAACAATGCCGCCCATCCGGTCGCGCTCTTCCGGGCTGATCACGGGTGAGGGGGCTTCTTCCAGCACCTTCTGGTGGCGGCGTTGCAGCGAGCAGTCGCGCTCGCCCAGATGGATCGCCTCGCCCTTGCCGTCGCCGAACACCTGGAATTCGATGTGGCGCGGATTGCCGAGGTACTTTTCGATATAGACCGTCGCGTCACCGAATGCTGCCTTGGCCTCGGTTCCGGCCTGTGAGATCAGCGTTTCGAGCTCGTCCGGTCCGGTGCAGACCTTCATCCCGCGCCCACCGCCGCCCGAAGCGGCCTTGATGATCACCGGATAGCCGGCTTTCGCGGCGATTTCCTTCGCCTCAGCGATATCGCTGACCGCACCGTCTGATCCCGGAACCAGCGGCAAGCCGAGTGCGCCTGCGGTGCGCTTGGCCTCGATCTTGTCACCCATCGTCCGGATATGCTCAGGCTTGGGGCCGATCCAGACGATCCCGTGGCTTTCGACGATTTCGGCGAACTGGGCGTTTTCAGACAGGAAGCCGTAGCCGGGGTGGATCGCGTCGGCGTGGGAAATCTCAGCCGCCGAGATGATCGCCGCGACGTTCAGATAGCTGTCTTTGGCGGCGGGCGGTCCGATGCAGACCGCGTGGTCGGCCAACCGCACATGCATGGCATCAGCATCGGCCGTGGAGTGCACCGCGACCGTTTCGATCCCCATTTCGTGCGCCGCGCGGTGGATGCGCAGGGCGATTTCACCGCGGTTGGCGATCAGGATGCGGGAAATGCCCATGTATCTGTCCTCAGGCGATCACGACCAGCGGCTGGTCGAATTCGACCGGCTGCGCATTGTCGATCAGGATCGCCTTGATCGTCCCCGCCGCGGTGGCGGTGATCGGGTTCATCACCTTCATCGCTTCGATGATCAGCAAGGTGTCGCCGACCTTGACCTGCTGGCCAACGCTGATGAACGGCGGCGAGCCCGGCTCGGACGAGAGATAAGCGGTGCCGACCATCGGCGATTTCAGCGCATTGGGATCAGCCGCCGGAGTGACCGCCGGTTCCGCGACGGTGGCCGGCATCGGCATGGCCGGGCCTGACAGTGGCGCGGCGGCGGGCGCAGCATAGCTGTGCACCGGTGCAGCAAACACCTGGCGCGCGACCTTGATCTTGCGATCGCCGTCCTCCACCTCGATTTCGGTCAGGCCGGTTTCGGCCAGCAATTCCGCCAGTTCGCGAACGAGCTTGCTGTCGATGTTCATGCCGCCGGTACGGCTGGCGCCCTTGGTTTCGCTCATGCGATCCTCTACACTGAAACTGGGCTTTCGCCTATGCGCGGTGGGCGCGGGCTAGGCAAGGGGGCAGGGCAGGATTTTGCCCGGCGCCGCTTGGCTCACAACCGCGCGGCGGCGTCCAAGGCCAGTAGATAGCTATCTGCGCCGAATCCGCAGATCGTGCCCCTGGCGGCCATCCCTACATAACTCTTGTGGCGGAAAGCTTCGCGGGTGTGCGGGTTGGACAGGTGCACTTCAATCACCGGCAGCTCGATTGCCCGGATCGCATCGAGCAAAGCGACGCTGGTGTGGGTATAGGCTCCGGCATTGAGCAGGACGGCATGAGCACCGTCCGCGCGCGCGCGATGCAACTGGTCAACCAGCGTGCCTTCGCTGTTGGTCTGATGGAAGCTGATTGTCACGCCGAGTTCGCCTGCGCGCACGTCCAGCATGGCCGCAATATCGGCTAGGGTCTGGCTGCCATAGATTGCAGGTTCACGCGTGCCGAGCAGGTTCAAGTTGGGCCCGTTCAGAACATGAATGGTCTTGGCGGTCATCGTGTCAGCATCCCCCGATCGGCGCAGAGCACTGCCATAGCCGAGCCTGCGCCGGGTGCAACCACCCCGCGATCAGGTTCCGGGCGGCGGCGGCGGTGGGGCTGGCACGGGGCCAGAGTCAGCAATCACTGCGCTATCTTCAACCACCTCGCCTTCGGCTTCGATCTCGGGCTCGTCTTCCATCACTACTGCAGGCGGGGCACCGGCAGTCCTGGCTGCCTTTTCGGCGCGGCTGGCCGCAGCCTCTGCCCGGACGGCGGCGGCATCGACCGCCGCGAGCTTTTCAGCCAACTCCGCCTCGCTGGCCGAACATCCGCTGATAACCAATGCCGCCGCAGCCAGCACTGGCAGACGAAAATGGGCAAGGGTGAATTTCACGGCAAACTCCTGTTGGCGCTATCAAACGGGCGAGCTGTAGCCGCTATAGCGCCAAAAGCTTACCCGATGATAACGGCGGTTCAGCTATCACTGCCCGCGATCTTGCCCCACTGCCGCGCGACCGTGTAGCCAAGGTAGCCGGTGCCAAATAGTGCATAGAGCGGTTCGGGCAGGGCACCCAGATAGGCAGTCATGCCGGTGGCGATGGCGGCGGCAGAGGCCGGGCTGAACGCAGCGATCACGCCCATCGGCACAGACCACAAAATGATTGCGTACATCACATAGAGGAAACTTGGCCTGGCCCGGCTGGTCCAAGGGTCGGTTGAATTGGCTTCCGCAACAATCGCAGAAAGGCGGGCGTTGATCGTCTCCATCTCCTGCGTGCCATGCAGTTTGAGCAATTCCAGTTTAGCTCGCTCGCGTGCGGCCTTGTCTGGAATTACCTTGTCGATAATGCTGGCAATAGACCCGATGACAGCTTCGAACACGGCCATGATACGCACTCCTCATAGGATTAGGAGCTGCGCCATATAACCATATTGGTTCGTGTAGGAAAGTGGTTTCGACGGCTCCGCTCACTTGGCGCTTGCGCCAGCGTCAACAGGCGGCAGGCCATAATTGGGCAGGCTGAAATAGCGAACGCTGAACCACATCATCGGCGGAACCAGCGTGCCCACGATTGCGACAAAGGCCAGCGTGCCGATTCCAATCGGACCACCAAACAAAAATGCAATCGCGACAAAGCTTACTTCAAACAGCAATTTGGCCCAGAAAAACGTCCAACCCCACTTGCGCACCATCGAAATGGCAACCAGGTCCATCACCCGAATTCCCAACCCACTCATGATGATCAGGGCCGAAGCATAGGCATCCATCACCAGTGCGGTCAGCATCAGGGCGCTGCGGGGAATCCAGTCGATCCCGCTGAAATCAAGCATGTTCCAGAAATCGATCAAATAGCCAACCGCGGCCATAGTTACGAAGGTCATCAACGGCGGGAACCGCCGATTCCAAAGTGTCCAGACGAGCAGGAAGAAAATCGTGATCCCGCTTTCGACAAAGCCAATTTTGATCAATGGCAGGTCAACGGTGTCGACAATACCGATGATCATCGCATGAAGTGGATCAGTGCCCAAGCCCGCATCGATAAAAAGCTTTACGCCCAGCGAGAACAATACAATTCCAGCAGCATACATGATTATTTGCAAAGCTGATATTTGCGTACTGCGCTTTACCCAATCGCCAATCGCTATCGACAACTGCTGCATTGAATGCTCCAGCTCAAAATGATTCGATCTTAAGTGGCAAATTTAGTATAAAAGACCAAAATTCACAAATGCATTATGAATATTTAGCAGTAATTCAAATCATAACTCATCTTATTATTTGAAAGTCTTAGGTTTAGATTGCGGTCGTAATGCCCATTCTTGGTCACATGACGTCAAAACATGCGATTTCATTGCGCTCAAAATGCCTGCCTTACGCACGTGTTGCGTCAGTCGGCCCCATGGGGAAACGATTCGCCCGCTGCTGTCTGCGCTGTGTCATTGGCAATTTCGGAAGCGGCGAGGTGGACCGCGCGAAGGACGCCAACCATACTGCTCAATTGGTTGTTGGCTGTTTCTGAATGGCGCAAAGCACCGTTGCGATCGCTGGTTGAGTGTTGCAAATTGAGCACCTAAGGCGGTTGCGAACGCTGTGACGAGCTCGGCGATGACCAGCAAATGTCCGGCAGCTGGGATGGAGACACAAGATGCGTATGATCGATCATTTCATTCAAGGCGGCACCGGCGGGCTGGTCAGCGCACGTACTGGCGCAGTGATGGACCCCAACAATGGTGGCCAGCAGGCTGAAGTCATGCTCGGCAACGCCGATGCGCTTGATCGAGCAGTGGCAGCGGCGCAAGCCGCGCAGCCGGGCTGGGCGGCCTTCAACCCGCAACGCCGCGCGCGGGTAATGTTTAACTTCAAAGCGCTGATCGAAACCCACATGGACCAACTGGCCGCACTGCTGTCGGCTGAACACGGCAAAGTAATCGCCGATTCCAAAGGCGATATCCAGCGCGGGCTAGAAGTGGTCGAGTTCTGCTGCGGGTTGCCGCACTTGCTGAAAGGCGAGCATTCGCAAGGTGCCGGTCCCGGAATTGACGTTTATTCGATGCGCCAGCCGATCGGCATTGGCGCGGGGATCACCCCGTTCAATTTCCCGGCGATGATTCCGCTGTGGATGGGGACGATGGCGATTGCCGCTGGCAATGCATTCATCCTCAAGCCCAGCGAGCGCGACCCCTCGGTGCCGGTGCGACTGGCGGAACTGTTTGTCGAAGCAGGCCTGCCCGAAGGCGTGTTCCAGGTGGTTCACGGCGACAAGGAAATGGTCGATCTGATCCTCGATCACCCGGCAATTGGCGCGATTAGCTTTGTCGGTTCGTCCGATATCGCGCAATATGTTTACTCGCGCGGGGTTGCGGCCGGCAAGCGCGTACAAGCGATGGGCGGTGCCAAGAATCACGGCATTGTTATGCCTGACGCCGACCTCGATATGGTGGTGAACGACTTGTGCGGCGCGGCCTTTGGCTCTGCGGGAGAGCGGTGCATGGCGCTGCCGGTCGTAGTGCCGGTCGGTGAAGATACGGCGGAACGCCTGCGTGCCAAGCTGATCCCGGCGATTCACGCGCTTAAAGTCGGGATTTCGAGCGATCCCGACGCGCAATACGGCCCGGTCGTCACAGCCATGCACAAGGCCAGCATCGAACGCTGGATCCAAACCGCGGTTGACGAAGGCAGCGAACTGGTGATCGACGGACGCGGTTTTACTCTGCAAGGGCATGAGGAAGGCTACTTCCTCGGGCCGACGTTACTCGATCAGGTCAAGACTGACATGACCAGCTACCACAACGAAATCTTCGGTCCCGTGTTGCAGATGGTCCGCGCCAACACCTTTGAAGAAGCACTCGCGCTGCCCAGCACGCATCAGTATGGCAATGGCGTCGCAATCTTTACCCGTAACGGCCACGTCGCGCGTGAATTCGCTGCACGGGTCAACGTGGGGATGGTCGGCATCAACGTGCCGATCCCGGTCCCGGTTGCCTATCACTCATTTGGCGGTTGGAAACGCTCGGGCTTTGGCGATACTGACCAGTACGGCCTTGAGGGTTTGCGGTTCTGGACCAAGCTCAAAAAGGTAACCGCGCGCTGGCCAGATGGCGGGGGCGATGGCTCTAATGCTTTCATCATTCCGACGATGGGATAGGCCACTGACACGGCCCTGCATGAAATTGGTGTCTGGCAAGAACTGAACTTGGAGCCCACCCATTCCTACTGGCCGCGCCTGGACTTAAACCGCTAGGACCACCGTGTCACCATCAACCGCACCGCTTGCGGTTCTGAATTTATTAGAAATATTTTGGTCGGGACGAGAGGATTCGAACCTCCGACCCCCACACCCCCAGTGTGATGCGCTACCAGGCTGCGCTACGTCCCGACCGCCACGGTTCCGCGCGGGGCGGAACAAGTGGAGGGCGCGCTATAAGCGGCGGGTCTGGGCTTGGCAAGGCAAGTGCCCGGTCTTTTTG
>JANORN010000281.1:0-11036 GCA_031415355.1 Novosphingobium sp.
TGTTCATTGATGCCAAGGCGATGCTGGATAAGATTGTCAGTGAAAAATGGCTCACTGCCAGGGGCGTGGTCGGCTTCTGGCCGTGTGCCCGGGATGGCGACGATGTGACGCTGCATCTCGATGACGAACGCAACGTCAAACTTCCCTTCTTGCGCCAGCAAATCCGCAAATCTCGCGACCGCGCCAACTTCTGCCTGGCCGATTTCATCGACCCCGATGGTGATTGGCTCGGCGGCTTCGCGGTTGGGATCCACGGGATCGAGCCGCATCTGGAACGCTTCCGCGCCGATCACGACGACTATTCGGACATCCTGCTCAAAGCCCTCGCCGACCGCTTCGCCGAAGCCTTCGCCGAGCGGCTGCACCAGCACGTCCGCACCACGCTGTGGGGCTATGCGCCGGGCGAGCAACTGACCAATGCTGCGCTGATCCACGAGGACTATCGCGGCATTCGCCCCGCGCCCGGCTATCCCGCCTGCCCCGATCACTCGTTGAAACCGGCCCTGTTTGACCTGCTGGACGCGACCGAGAACGCCGGAATCACCCTGACCGAAAGCCAGGCGATGCTGCCGACCTCGGCGGTCAGCGGCTTCTACTTCGCGCACCCGGAAGCTGCGTACTTCGGCGTCGCGCGGATTGGGCGCGATCAGCTGACTGACTACGCCGCGCGGCGCGGGATGGAGCTGGCGGTGGCAGAACGGTGGCTGCGGCCGAACTTGGATTAGGCACACCCAGCCTCAAACAAAGCCAACCCGTCACCCCGCACTTGATGCGGGGCTTGGCTGTTCTTCTTACCGAAGCGCGCACCCGAACCAAGACCTGCCAAGTCCCGTGTCAAGCACGGGGTGACGGTTGGTTTGAGTTCGGGCCGGGCGCAGGTCGGCCCGATTCCGCCGCGCACAACTCCAAACTATACAAACTATACAGGGTATCACCCCCGGCAGCGGCGGCGAGCCTTGCGGGCGCGATCAGCTTCTTCCTGCGCGGCGTAGAAGGCGCGGCACTCCTCGGCGGCGGCGTATGCGGCCGGATTCGCTTCGCGCTTCGCCGCTGCAAGCAGGGCCTCGAATTCCGGGTTGACATAGGTCGCCGCCTCAAGCTGGCGTTCGTGCTCCACACTACCGTCTTGGCGATAGAAAGACGGCAGCTCGCCATCGCAGATCTCCGCCATCTGGAGCTGCATCTCGGCATCGTCGGGCTCCATCAAGGCTAGCGGATCGGCGGGCTGCACCGGACCGAGCGCGACCATGGTTGCCGCGACGGGCGGCGCAGGCGGAGCGGCGATCCGCTCGGGCCGGTCGCGCGCCAGATCGCCGTAGCGTTCGGGGAAGTGCTTGCGCAGCAAGAACATGATCATCGCGTCGCTCTGGCGGTGCTTGCGCCCAATCACCAGACCGTTGCGATCCCAGACCGGCTCGTCGGAGCCGTTGAACGCCCGGTCAAAGGCCAGATCGATCAGGCCATGTGCGGCCTGATGGATCGCCGCATCCCACGCCGCCGCAAAAGCTTCGCCGCCGGGCGCGCGGCGCAGCGCATAGGCCCCGGCGCGGGTCATGTGGACCGACCGCGCGGCCTGCTCCACACTGCCGCAATCGGCCAGTTCGCCGATAAACGCGCGCTGCTTCTGCGGGCTCCACCCATCGGCCCGCCGCTTGCGCAGCACCGGCACCCAATCGTAGTCGGCGGGGTCATAGCCATGCGCATCGAGCGCGGTTTGCGCGGTATCGGTGGTGGTCAGCGCAGTAGTTGGCGCGTTGCCTGTTTCAGCGACAGGCGCGGGCGGACGGGGATCGGATGAGTCGGTCATCCACCACTATGGATCAGACGAAATCCTACATTTGTAGCCGAATTGCGCGGCTGTTGGACTTTTTGGGGGCCAGGTGTGGCGCTTGGGCATCCTACAGGGGCGCTGGATCAGAACACTGGCTGCACCGCAATCTGGATTAGCGCTGGATTTCCGGATTCGGCGCGTTAAGCTTTGCGGAATAAAAAAGGGTTGGGGGAAACCATGCAGAAATTCGGAATCGGCAGCACCTTATCGCGCACGTTCAATCTGGTCGGGCGCGGGTTTGGCAGCGCAGGATTGTTTTTGTTGGTCGTCCAGGTGATCAGTGTCGCGTTCAATTACGTCGTGCAGCCCTTGCTGATGGGAGACATGACCGCATCAGTTGATCCAACCAATCCGGCTGCAGGGTTGGCGATTTTCGCCTCAGTTTGGTACTGGGCCACCCTGTTGTTTGGTCTCGCGATGAGCGCGCTGATGTATGGCGGAGCGATCCATGGCTACTTGCGCGCGGCGCGCGGGGTGGAGGCTTCGTTGCCCGAATGTTTTGAAAAAGGCGTCACTGTGTTGCTGCCGCTGATCGGACTCACGCTGTTGTGGTGGATCGGGATTTCGCTGGGGCTGCTGCTGCTGGTGGTGCCCGGCCTGATCCTGCTGGCGATGTGGGCCGCCGCGATGCCTGCGCTGGTCGGCGAAGACACCGGGGTGATCGAGAGCTTTGGCCGCAGCCGCGAGCTGACCCGCGGCTACCGTTTGAAAATTTTCCTCCTGCTGCTGCTGTTCCTGATCGCGTTCTATCTGGTGTTCGCGGTATTGATCGGCGGGCTGATCGGCGGGGCCAGTCTGGGGGGATTGATGGGCGCGATGCAGACCGAGGCAATGGCCAGCCCGGTCTTTCTCGTGGCCACGGGCTTGCTCGGCTGGGTCTTTACCATGCTGATCTGTGCAGCGCTGAGCGCGATCTATCTGGAATTGCTGGAGATCAAGGACGGCAGCCAGTCCGGCCCGCTGGCTGACGTGTTTGAATGACCAAGCCTGCCTGCTCCGCGCTGATCCGATTGGCGCGGCGCGGCGCGACTGCGGTGTTGGCCCCGCTGCTGGCTGCGCTGCTGGGCGTAAGTCCGGTTGCCGCGCAGCCTGCCAGCGTCGCCGTCCGGTTTGATCGCACCAGCATTACTCCTGCGCTGGCGGAAGGTCTCGCCGACCGCGCTACCGGACGCACGGTCACCGCCGATGATCCGGTGCGAATCGCCTCGATTTCCAAGCTGGTGACAGCCTTGGGCGTGCTGCGGCTGGTCGATCAGGGTAAGCTGAACCTTGACCGCGATGTCAGCGCATACCTTGGCTACCCGGTGCGCAATCCGGCCTTTCCGGACCGGGTGATCACACTGAACCTGCTGCTGTCGCACCGCTCCAGCCTGCTCGATGGCGACGACTTGTACCTGATCCCGCTGGGCGTCACGCTGAAAGAACGGCTGGCTGATCCGCGCGTCTGGGATAGCCAGCACGCCCCTGGCAGCGACTGGTTCCATTACACCAACCTCAATTTCCCGGTGATCGCCAGCGTAATGGAGCGCGCCACCGGCGAGCGCTTTGACGTGGCGATGAGCCGGCTGGTGCTGAAGCCGCTGAAGCTCGATGCCTGCTTCAATTGGGGCGCGGGCTGTTCGGCGGCGGCGTTCAAGCGTGCGGTGGTGCTGTACCGCGCCAGTGGCGAGGTCGCGCGCGATGACTTGCGCGGCAATCCACCGGTTTGTCCGGTTTACCTTGGCGACGGCACCGGCTGCGATCTGCGCACGTACCGCGTGGGTGACAACGGCGCGTTGTTCTCACCCCAAGGGGGCCTGCGCATTTCGATGCGGGATCTGGCGAAGCTCGGGCAGCTGCTGGCCAAGGGCGGGCGCGGGTTCCTCTCACGCCGTGCGCTGGCCCGGCTGGAGCAACCGCTCTGGGCGCTGCACGGCAACAACGGCTTGGGCGAAGATGGCGCGAACAGCGGCTTTTTCTGCGCCTACGGCTTGGCGCTGCACCGGATCGGTAATGCAGTGCCGAGCTGCAAGGACGATCCGTTTGGCGATGGACGCGCGCGGCTTGGGCATTCCGGCGATGCTTACGGGTTAAAATCTGGCCTGTGGTTCGACCCGCAGACCGGCCAAGGCCTCGCCTATTTCACCAGCGCCGTGGCGCCCGATGCACCCAGCGGCCGCAGCGCCTTCACAGCGGCCGAAGAAGCGGTGATCGCGCGGGCCGCCGAGCCGGCTAGGTAGTGGTATAGTCACCCTGGTACCACGCGCCGCCTGCGTCTGAGCACCATTCGGTGGTCTGGTCGGAAATGGTGCAAAAGATCCGGATTATCGAATTGCCATCGGCCACACGGACAGTCGCCGAAACGTTCCGGCCCGGCTGGTTGAATGCGCCAGTGTACCAGGTCACGCCGCCATCGTTGCAGCGTTCCTGCACAATATAGCCATCGCAGGAATAGACGCGGATGTGCTCACCCGAGCCATCGACCCAACTGATCGAAGCGGTGCTGACGGGCATGGAAGGACGGTCGTTGCTCATGCCGGTTTCCCCTGACAGGATGGTTGGAATTGGTGGCGCGACCGCGCCGGTTGTTCCAGCAATTGCGGTTGGTGGCAAGCACTGCCGCAGCGCTATCGCGCGCGCTGGCGATCTGCCATAGGCGGCGTCGCATGACCTCTGCCGACGCCCTCCGCCAACTTCACACCACGTTCGGGTTCAGCGCCTTTCGCGGGGTGCAGGATCAAGTGGTGGCGCGGGTGCTGGACGGGCAATCGACGCTGGCGGTGATGCCAACTGGCGCGGGCAAATCGCTGACGTACCAGCTACCGGCAGTGATGCAGGCGGGCACCTGTGTGGTGATCAGCCCGCTGATCGCGCTGATGCACGATCAGCTGCGCTCGGCCAGTGCCAATGGCATTCGCGCGGCCACGCTGACCAGCGCCGATACCGACCGCGAGGTGACGATCGAACGGTTTCGCGGCGGCGAACTCGATCTGCTCTATGTAGCCCCCGAACGCGCGAGCCAGAACCATTTCCGCGAGCTGCTGAGTTCTGCGCCGATCTGTCTGTTCGCGATTGACGAGGCGCATTGCGTCTCCGAATGGGGCCACGATTTCCGCCCCGATTACCGCCTGCTGCGGCCCTTGATGGACGCCTTTCCGGACGTGCCCCGACTCGCGCTGACTGCCACCGCCGATGCCAACACCCGCGCCGATATCATCGCGCAGCTGGGTCTGCCCAGCGATGGCCTGATCATCGCCGGGTTCGACCGACCCAATATTCGTTACGCCGTGCGCCACCGCGAAAACCCAGTACGCCAGATTGCCACGCTGATGGCGGAGCACCCCGGACCGGGGATCGTCTATGCTCCCACCCGCAAGAAGGTGGAGGACCTCGCGCTCAAACTGGCCGCCGCGACCGGGCGCACCGTCTTGCCCTACCACGCCGGGCTTGATCCGCAGCTGCGCCAGTCCAACCAGGCGGCGTTTGTGACCAGCGAAGATCTGGTGATCGTGGCGACGGTGGCATTCGGGATGGGGATCGACAAGCCCGACGTGCGGTTTGTGGCGCATGCCGGCGTGCCCAAATCGATCGAGAGCTATTACCAGGAAACCGGGCGTGCGGGGCGCGATGGCGATCCGGCGCAAACGCTGCTGCTGTGGGCGGCGGATGACTTTGCGCGGGCGCGCCAGCGCTTGAGCGAAGTGGAACCACAACGCCGCGACAGCGAGCGGGTGCGGATCGATGCGATGGCCGCGCTGGTCGAAACCGCCGGGTGCCGCCGCGCGCTGCTGCTGCGGCATTTTGGCGAGAACCCGCCGCAACAGTGCGGCAATTGCGACAACTGCCTCGACGCGCCGGGGATCGCCGATGTGACGCAGCTGGCACAGAAATTCCTCTCCGCCGTCTATCGCACCGGGCAAAGCTTCGGGTTCGGCCATGTCGAAAAGGTGCTGCTGGGGCAATCCGATGAGCGCGTGACATCACGCGGGCATGACCGGCTGAGCGTGTTCGGGATCGTCGATGCCGAAGAAGCGCAGCACCTGCGCCCACTCGCCCGCGCCTTGCAAGCGCGTGGCAGCCTGATCCCGACCGAGCATGGCGGGCTGCAACTCGGCGGCGATGCCAAGGATATCCTGAAGGGCGAGGGCAGCGTCCTGATCGCGCTGCAACCCAAGGCCGAACGCACCCGGCGGACCAAACGCGGGTCCAGCGCGGGGGCCAGCACGGGGGCCAGCACGGGGGTCAACCCGCTGGGCGATCCGCTGTTCGAAGCCTTGCGTGCGCTGCGCCGCGATCTGGCGCAGGAGGCCGGCCTGCCGCCGTACGTGATCTTCCACGACGCCACCCTGCGCGAGATGGCCCAGGCCCGCCCCGCCAGCCTGTCCGCCTTGGGCGAAGTCAGCGGGGTCGGGAGCCGCAAGCTGGAGGCTTACGGGGATGTGTTTTTGGGCGTGATCCGGCAGTATTAGAAGAACCCAACCTCCCCCTCGGGGGAGGGGAACCGGCACTGCCGGTGGCAGGGGGCGGACAAATTGCGCGCGGTAGCACGCAGCCGCTATCGCGGCTTTTCTTGTAAACCCCTCTTCCGACTCGCTTCGCGAGCCACCTCCCCCAAGGGGAAGTATGGCAAGCAAAACGGATATCCGGAGCTAGCCGCCTACGGATTGGCAGGCAGCACCGAGGAATGCAGATGCTCAATCTTCCACTTGCCGCCTTCATACTGATACAAGAACGTATAGCGTGCCTTGACGTCGGACTTGGCACCGCTCGCCGGGTCAGTCATCACAACCGTCCAGGTGCCCATCCGCAACGCCCAGTTACAACCGGACTTGATCGTGGAACTATCGATCTTGCCGACTGGGCTGCCCTTGAGGAACTTGACGAAATAGTCGCGGATGCCCGCCGAATCGGTGCGCGGCACACTGGCGACGGTTGCCAGCAGCACGGCGTCGTCATCGAACAACGCCGCAACCGCATCCGGGTTTTTCGTCGCCCACGAGGCGTTGAACGCGGCGAACTGCTGATCGAGCTGCGCCGGGGTCAGCTTTTGGCAGGTCGCCGCGCTGCTGCGCGCGGGCTTCGCCGCTGCCGGGGCAATCCCAGCGACGGCAACGGCGCCAAGCGCCAGCGCGGCAGTCAAAGTCAGTGCTTTCATGTTACATACTCCCATTGGTTGGTAGGTGGTTGGAAACTCAGGGCCTGATCGAATCATGCGGCAGTTGCGGTGCGGCATCCTCACCATGGCGGGTCGCCCATAGCGAGTAGAGCACCCCGCCCGCGATCAAAGCAGCGGTAACGCCCAGGCTCAGCACCGGCGGAAACTTCTCCCCGCCGAGCACGAAATCTGCAACGAAAATCTTCGCGCCGATGAACACCAGCACCGCCGCCAATGCATACTTGAGATAGTAGAACCGGTGGATCATCGCCGAGAGCGCAAAGTACAACGCGCGCAGGCCCAGGATCGCCATGATGTTGCTGGTATAAACGATGAAGGTATCGGTGGTGATCGCGAAAATCGCCGGAACGCTGTCCACCGCGAAAACCAGATCGGCGAGGTTGATCACCACCAGTGCCAGGAACAGCGGGGTAGCGGCACGAACCAGCTTGCCGGTCTGCTGATCAGGCACAGTCACAAAGAAGCGCTCGTTATGCAGTTCCTTGGTTACCCGCAGATGCTTTGAAATCCAGCGGATTGCGGGGTTTCTGGCCAGATCGGTATGCGAATCACCCGCAAAGAACATCTTGATCCCGGTAAAAATCAGGAACGCCGCGAAGATGTACAGCACCCAATAGGCCTGCTCGACCAGCGCCGCACCCGCCGCAATCATGATCCCGCGCAGCACAATCACCGCGATGATCCCCCACAGCAGCGCGCGATACTGAAACTTCGGCGGGATGGCGAAGAACGTGAAGATCAGACTGATCACGAAGACATTGTCGATCGACAGCGCCTTTTCGATGAAGAACCCGGTGTAGTATTTCATCCCCAGATCGGCCCCGCGCTCGATCCAGATCCACGCGCCGAAAGCCAGCGCGATGGTGATGTAAAACGCAGTGAGTTTCAGCGATTCGCCGATCCCCATCTCGCGGTCCTCCTTATGGAGGACACCGAGATCGAACGCAGTCAGCGCCACGACGAGGCCGAAGAAGCTCAGCCAAAACCACACCGGCGTGCCGAGCCAGTCGGCGGTCAGAAATTCCATGAGATGTCCCTGTTAGTTGCGAAAAAAGGAACGGTGCCGCAGCGGCAGCACCGTTCAAATTAGGTGTGGTGAGGCCGGTCTATCCGGCCGTTTGGCTGGATTGCCTGCTGTGGCGGTGCAGCGCGCGCGCTACACCGTCCTTCAACCCCAGTTTAAGCTTTTTCAGCCGCGCGATCTCAAACGGATCGGGCCAGCGCAGGCTGCGCAGCGCGTGCAAGCGTGCGTCGAGCCGCTGGTGGCGTTCCATCAAACGAAACACTCGGTCAGACATGGTATCAAGCTCCTCAATCGAATGGGCATTCGATCGGATGCACTGTGCCCGGGTCCAGGCCTTCAGGAGGGGGAGGGGAAGTCCCGGACCCAGAGCATCGGTGTCATCCGATGCGGTCCGACATCACGAGGCAAGTTGCGTTTCAGCAAGCCTGCCGCGCCAGAGGGGCCCGGTCCGCGTAGTTGCAAGTAATGCACCCGCTGCCAATTTCAACCCTGAATATCGATTGCAGTTGACGGACGCGTGAATCGCGATATTAATATGATATCAGATTAAAAAGGGGAATACCGATGTCCGATTCGCATTATGCCATGACCGCGAGCGCCGAGCGCCGCGCGTGGAGCACCAGCGGCTACTTGATTTTTGTCGCATTTCTGGCGTTGCTGACGCTGACCGTGTGGCGGATTATCGCTTTTGCAGGCAGCAATCCCGCAGACGACCAGATTTTCGGTTTTGTGGTTTCAACGGGACTCAGCAGCGTCGCGCTGGTGGTACTGGCCAGCGGGTTCTATATGATCCAGCCGAACCAAGCCGCCGCGATCACGCTGTTTGGCTCCTATCGCGGCACCGATCGCAACACCGGCTTGCGCTGGGTCTGGCCGTGGATGGGCAAGACCAAAATCTCGGTTCGCGCGAACAATCTGGTGTCAGACAAGATCAAGGTCAACGATCTGCGCGGGAACCCGATTGAAATGGCGGCGCAAGTGGTCTGGCGCGTGGTCGATACCGCGCAGGCGTTGTACGATGTGGATGATTACAAGGCCTTCGTGATGGTCCAGATCGAAGCGGCGGTGCGCACCATCGGCTCGCGCTATCCGTATGACGATTTCAGCCACGCCGAGATCACCCTGCGCGGCAACCATGACGAGGTCGGGATCGAATTGCGCAAGGAGCTGATCGCGCGGCTGCAAATGGGCGGCATGTCGGTTGACGAATGCGGCTTTACCCACTTGGCCTACGCGCAGGAAATCGCCGGAGCCATGCTGCGCCGCCAGCAGGCCGAAGCTGTGGTTGCCGCGCGCAAGACCCTGGTCGAAGGCGCGGTCGGCATGGTCGAAATGGCGCTGTCAATGCTCAGTGAAAAGGGCGTGGTCCACCTCGACGACGAGCGCAAGGCGGCGATGGTCAGCAACCTGATGGTGGTGCTATGCGGCGAGCGTGACACCCAGCCGATCGTTAACACCGGCTCGCTCTACTGATCACGGCCAAGATGCCTCCCAAGCAGTCTGGTTCAGGCAAAAAAGCCTTCCCCCTGCGGCTCGATCCGGCGCTCTATGCAGCGCTGGAGCGGGCCGCAGCGGCAGACCTGCGCTCGGTCAATGCGCAGGTCGAAGTGCTGCTGCGCGAGGCCCTGTCACGGCGCGGAATCAAGCTGGTGGCGGCGGAGCCGGTCAAGCGCGGGCGTCCGCCGAAGGGGGACTGACACCAGACCCTGCAAGCCCTTCCGCGCCGGGGAGGGAAGCGCCGGTGCCCGAAATCAACCTTTTGCCTAACGCCTGTCTTTCACCAGGACGCAGCTGAAAACGGGCACGCCTTTTTAACCGTATCAGCCTATCCCCGCAGCATGACCAACTTCGCCCGCCTCCCGCTCGTCCTCGCAGCTTTAGCCGCGACTGCCCTTCCCGCCACCATCGTCACCGCGCAAGGCGGCGGGCCGTACACGGTGGTCGAGAGCGGCCAGCGGTTTAACAAGTTGCAGGATGCGATCAACGCGATTGATGCCGGGACCGGCACGATCCGAATCGCACCGGGGCGCTACGCCGATTGCGGGGTCCAGCCGCGCGGGGACATCCGCTATGTCGCCGAGGTTCCCGGCCAGGCGGTGTTCGATGGCAAGACCTGCGAGGGCAAAGCCGCGTTCGTGCTACGCGGGCGCTCGTCCACGGTCGAAGGAATGGTCTTCACCAACTTGCGGGTCGATGATGGCAACGGCGCGGGGATCCGGCTGGAGCGCGGCAACTTGTCGGTATCGCAAACCTGGTTCCGGGACAGCGAGCAAGGCATCCTGTCCGCCGAAGACCCGGCCAGCACGATCACCATCGACAAATCGACCTTCACCCGGCTCGGCCGCTGCGACCGGGGGCTGAGCTGCGCACATTCGATCTACACCGCGCGCTATGGTGCGGTCACCATCACCCGCAGCCGGTTCGAAGCCGGGCGCGGCGGGCACTATGTGAAAACCCACGCGCTGCGCGTTGGCATCTTCAACAACAGCTTCGACGATACCGCCGGGCGCGACACCAATTACATGATCGACCTCTCGGTCGGCTCCACCGGGCGCATCGCCAGCAACTGGTTCGTGCAAGGCGCGAACAAGGAAAACTACACCGCGATGATCGCCATCGCCCCCGAAGCGCGCGAAAACAGTTCGGACGGGCTGACGATCGAAGCCAACGATGCGCGCTTCGCCCCCGGCGCAGCAAAGGACACGTTCTTTGTGGTCGATTGGCAGGGCGCGCGGATCAACCTGGGCCAGAATGCACTGGGCGCGGGGCTGCAAAGGTATCAGCGGCGCTGATCCTCTCCCGTGGGAGAGGGGGACCACGCAGTGGTGGAGTGGCACAGCCCTTCCTCTCCCGTGGGTGAGGGGGACCATCCACAGGATGGTGGTGAGGCACCGGCCGGTACTCTTGACCGCGCAGTATCAGCGCTGGCTGGAGGCGTGAGGAATGCCGGCACGTGCTTCTCCACCCACGCCTGCGGCGGCGGTCTCCCTCCACCGTGGGGGAGGATGATTTGTGCCAGAACGTCC
>JANORN010000282.1:0-3538 GCA_031415355.1 Novosphingobium sp.
GCATCGTGCTGGACCATCTCCGCATGCAACGCCAGCCCCCAGGCCCAGCCGTAAGGCCGTTCAAACCCGCGCGCCGAGGGACGTTCGAGATAGGCCGTTTCCGCTGCCCAGCTTTCCGGGGTGAACATCTGCGCGGCTAACGCGCGGACCTGCTCAGCTTCGGGCAAATCCGGAAATCGCCGTGCCAGTCGTAACACTTGCCACCAGCCGTGGACGCAAGAATGCCAGTCGAAGCTGCCGTGGAAGATCGGATGCAGCGCGCTAGGCGTCAGCGCATCGTCCGGCCCGTCCAGCACATGGTCCAGCTTGTGCGGGTATTCACGGGTCAGATGCCCGCTGGTCAGCGCCATGAACTGCGCCGCGTGGATTGCCGTCAGTACGCTCATCGAAACGCCAGAAAATAGATCAGCGCGATGTTGATCGCCAGCAGCGGCAACGCGGTCGGCACTTGCGCCTTCACCACCGCGTTGCGGTCTTTCAGATCAAGCAATGCAGCGGGGACCATGTTGAAGTTCGCCGCCATCGGCGTCATCAGCGTGCCGCAGAACCCTGCCAGCATCCCGATCGCGCAGACAATCGCTGGGTCACCGCCGTAATGCCGGATCAACAGCGGCAGGCCAATCGCGGCGGTCATCACCGGAAACGCGGCAAAAGCATTGCCCATCACCATCGTGAACAGTGCCATGCCCAAGCCATAAGCCAGCACCGCACCAATCAAACTGCCTTGCGGAATTACCCCTGCCATCAAGCCGCCGACCGCGTCGCCCACGCCGGCCAGCGCAAATACTGCGCCCAGGCTGGCCAGCATCTGCGGCAGGATTCCGGCCCAGCCGACCGCATCCATCAAGCGGCGACCTTCCTCCAGCGGAACCAGCACCCTGGGCCGCAGCGACACCATGCCCGCCGCCAGCGCGAGGATTACCCCCAGTGCCAGGCTGACCAGTGTAACTTGTTTGGGATCGACCAGCGCAGGCACTTGCCCAAACGCAAACGTCCCCAACAGCGCGGTCGCCGGGATCACCAGCGCGAGCAGGAACAGCCGGTTACCGTGGCGCTGGGCCTCGGCTTGCCGCTCCGCCGGTACGCTCTCCGCCATCCCGCGCCCCAAACCTCGCAAACCGGCGATGGCAACCAGCGCGATCACCAGCAGGCCGTTGCCGAAATCGCCCAACCGGCCTCCCGCCAGCATCGACAGCGCCAGCAGCGCCCAGAACGCGGCATTGGCGAAGCGCTTGGGGTTGCTGGCATCGCGCGCTGACAGCAGCGCGAATACCGCAAAGGTAATCCCGGCGAGCAGATAGACCTGTGTCAGCCCGATCATGCCCCGGCTCCCTTCGCCGCAAGCCGCCGGTCGATCCGCCACAGCCGGAAGGCGTGGATTACGAAGGCGGCAATCGCCGTCGGTATCGCCCAGACCGATAGCTCGAACGGACTGAGCACGATGCCTTGTTGTTCCAGAAACCCGACCATCAACAGGATCGAGCCAATCGCGATGAAGATATCCTCGCCAAAGAACAGCCCGACATTGTCCGTCGCCGCCGCCAGCGCCTTGATCTCTTCGCGCTCAGCCTCGCTCAGCGGGGCGACTTCCTCCGCCGCCGCTTCGGCCATCGGTGCCACCAAGGGCCGGACGGTTTGCGCGTGCCCTGCAATCGAAGTGAGCCCCAGCGCTGCCGTCGCTTGGCGCAGCAGCAAATAGCCAGTCAGCAAGCGGCCAGTCGTGGCCCCCTGCATGCCTGCAATCAGGCCGCGCGCACGCTCCTGCAAGCCGTAGCGCTCCAGCAAGCCGATTACCGGCAGCACGATCCACACCACGCTGACATAGCGGGTATCGTTGAACGCCTTGCCAAACGCCGAGACAATCGCGTGCAGGTCCAACCCCGCCGTCAGCCCGGTCACCAGCGCGGAGGCCACCACCACCAGCAACGGATTGAACCGCAGCACGAATCCCGCGACGATGACGAGGATACCCAGGAGTGGCCAGTAGTTCATGCGCTTCCAAACCCTCCCCCGCCCGGTGTTTCGATCACCATGACATCGCCGGGGGCAACCGTCACGCTCGCCGTGGAATCCAGAACCTCAACTTCGCCTGAGCTTCGTTCGACCCGGGTTGAACCCGGTGCTCCGTCCGCTCCGCCAAACAGCCCAAACGGCGGCACCCGGCGGCGGTTCGACAGGATCCCGGCTTCCAGCGCTTCCAGGAACCGCACCCGCCGGACTGCGCCGTCGCCGCCCTTATGTGCGCCATCTCCGCCCGAACCGCGCCGGATGGAGAATTCCTCCAGCAGCACCGGAAAGCGCGTTTCCAGCACTTCGGGATCGGTCAGGCGGCTGTTGGTCATATGCGTCTGCACCACGCTGGTGCCATCAAAATCCGCCCCCGCGCCTGATCCGCCCGCGATGGTTTCGTAGTACTGATATTCCGCATTGCCGAAGGTGAAGTTGTTCATCGTGCCCTGCGCCGCCGCCATCGCGCCGAACGCCCCAAACAAAGCGTCGGTCACCGCCTGGCTGGTTTCAACGTTGCCCGCGACCACGGCAGCCGGATAGCGCGGGCGCAGCATTGATCCATCGGGCACCAAAATCGTTACCGGGGCGAGGCAGCCCTCGTTCATCGGGATCGGGTCATCGATCATGGTGCGCAGTACGTACATCACCGCCGCGCGCACCACGGAAAAGGGCGCGTTGAAATTGCCGGGCAGTTGATCGCTGGACCCGGCAAAATCGATGGTCACGTGGCGCGCCGCGCGGTCCACCCGTACCGCCACCGCAATCACTGCGCCATTGTCCAGCTCGTACCGGAACGTGCCATCCTCCAGCCGCCCGATCAGCCGCCGCACGGCTTCTTCCGCATTGGCGTGGACGTGGTCCATATAGGCGCTGACGACTTCGTGCCCGTGTTCATCGCAAGCCCGCTGCAAGCCCGCGCCACCGCGCGCGCAGGCCGCGACTTGCGCGGACAGATCAGCCAGATTTACCTCCACATTGCGCGATGGATAGGGTCCGCTGGACAGCAGCGCGCGGAGCTCCGCTTCGCAGAACCGCCCTTCATCGACCAGCAGTACGTTATCGATCAGCACGCCTTCCTCTGCGATGCTGCGGCTGTTCGGCGGCATCGATCCCGGCGCGATCCCGCCGACGTCGGCGTGATGGCCTCTAGCCGCGACCCAGAAATCCGGCACGGCGCCAGCGCGCACGAACACCGGCATCACCACGGTAATATCGGGCAAATGCGTGCCCCCGGCATAGGGCGCGTTGAGCGCATAGGCATCGCCGCGCCTGACTCCGCGACCGTCCATTCCGTTAGCGCGGGCACGCATGACCGTCTGCACCGATTCGCCCATTGAGCCCAGATGCACCGGCATATGCGGCGCATTGGCCACCAGCCGCCCGCGCGCATCGAACACCGCGCAGGAGAAATCGAGCCGTTCACGGATGTTGACCGAAGTGGCCGACCGCGCGAGCGCTGAGCCCATTTCCTCGGCAATCGCCATGAACAGCCCGTTGAAAATCTCCAGCCGCACCGGATCAGCCGCCG
>JANORN010000283.1:0-13723 GCA_031415355.1 Novosphingobium sp.
GCCCCTTCTGCCCGTTCACTACTTCGAAGAAATGGCCGTGCAGATGGATCGGGTGCGGCATCATGGTGTGGTTGATGAGGTTCACCCGCACCCGCTCGTTATGGCGGAACGGTAACGGCTCGGTTTTGTCGCTGTAGGACTCGCCGTCCATCGACCACATATAGCGTTCCATATTCGCGGTCAGATGGACGTCGATTTCGCGCGATGGCTTGCGCTGGTCGGGATTGGGTTCCAGCGCACGCAGCTGGCTCAAGGTCAGCACACGGTGCGGCACTTTTTCAAGCCCTGTGGGGCGCTCGGCATTGCGGTCCATCGGCATTGGCGCGAGGCTGGCAACGCCCGGTCCCATTTTCACCTGCGGGGCCACAGAAGGATCGCGCATGTTCATTAAACCGTGATCCATCGCGCTCATATCTTGGCTTGGCATACCTTGGGACGGCATATCATGACCCATTGCGGCATGGTCCATTCCCGCCATGTCGCTGGCCCCGCCGCCATGATCCATGCCCATGTCTTTCATGGTCAGCAGCGGACGTTCGCGCAGCGGCGGGATCGGTGCGGTCATTCCCATTTGCGGCGCAAGCGTTGCACGGCATTGTCCAGACCGGTCGATGGCTTCGGCAATGAAGGCGAAGGCGTTGGCTTCTTTGGGTTCGATAATCACGTCCCACGTCTCGGCCACCGCAATCTGGAATTCGTCGGTTTCAACGGGCGTCAGCGGCAGACCATCGGCCGCAACAATCGTCATCGGCAGGCCGGGAACGCGAATATTGAAATTGCTCATCGCGGCGGCATTGATAATCCGCAACCGCACCCGCTCGCCCGGTTTGAAAATACCGGTCCAGTTGCCTATGCTGTCATGGCCGTTGATGAGATAGTGGTAATAGGCACCGGTCACATCGGCGATGTCGGTCGGGTCCATCAGCATCTGACCCCACATCACGCGCTCGGACAGCGGTTGGTCTTCGCCCTTGGTTAGCCCGGCAAAGGTCTGTTTGCGCTTGTTAAAATAGCCCGCCTTTTGCTTCTGCTTGGTGAAATTTGTGTGCGCGTGGGCAAAGCTCCAGTCGGACAGAACCAGAATATGCTCCCGGTCATAGCCAATGGGGTCTTTGCCCGCCGGATCGACGATGAGCGCACCATACATGCCCATCGCTTCCTGCATATGCGAGTGGCTGTGATACCAATAGGTGCCATGCTGCCGCATCGGAAATTCGTAAGTAAAGCTTTCGCCCGGGCCGATGCCGGGGAAACTGATGCCGGGAACACCGTCCATCTGGAACGGCAACAACATGCCGTGCCAATGCACAGACGTGTCTTCCGCAAGCGTATTCCTCACAATCAGTTTGACCTTCTGCCCTTCGCGCAACCGCACCAACGGCCCCGGTAGCGTTCCGTTCACGGTATAGGCATGGCCAGTTTTTTTACCCAAAGCGAAGGACGACTGGCCGACGCTCAACTCTATGGTATCGCCCGATACGACACCCGACTGCCCGGCCAACGCGTGCAGCCCGTGCGACCCGCTCTTGGCCCAAGCCGGGAAAAGCTCGCTCAAGGCGACCGCGCCACCGGCTATCGTGGCAGCTTTCAGCAGCGCCCGCCGGTTAAGTGGATGCTGAGTCGGCGGAATTACGGTGTTATCTATCATAGTCTTGATACGCACTATAGCCGCGCACCCCTCACATCCTAACGCGAATCTCGTCTAATTGTTTGCGCGCGCGGTAGAGGCGCGTTTCGACCGCTTTTCTGCTTATACCCAGCAAGGATGCCGTTTCCGCTTCTGACAAGTCCTCGATCGTCCGCAAAACCAGCACTTCGCGCAGTTTATGCGGGAGGCTGGCGATGGCCTTCATAACACGCGCCAGTTCGGCGCGATGTTCTGCGGTTACGTCTTGCAAGGGATCGTCGCCTGCCACAGCATAGGCTTCATCCAAAGCCACGGCGCGGGTAAAAAAATCGCGGACTTTACGCCGCCGCGCCCAATCGCGCGCTTTGTTGATCGCGATGTGCGACATCCAGGCCTGAAATGGTCGCTCTGGATCATAGCGCCGCAATGCCGCAAATCCTGAGACAAAGGCTTCCTGCGTGATGTCGAGCGCAGCGTCATTATCGCGGACAAGGCTTCGCACCAGCCGGAATACGGCTTCGCGGTGCCGTTCGAGCAAGCGGCGATAGCCGTCCTCGTGCCCCGCCAATGCGAGCCCGGTCAATTCGGCATCGGAAGAGTCGGAAGCGCCCGGCTTCACTTGCCGTCGCCGGTCAGCGCCTTTGTTACTGTTGCATCAAATGCCCGCGCTTGGTCGGGCGTCAAAGTGCTACGCATTGCAAACAGATGCTGGAGCGTTTCCTTCTGCGTCTCGCCCATCACATGATGGATATGATCCACTGCTGCGGTGACTTGGGGGCCATAGCCATGTTCGGCTTCAATGGCTGCGGCAAGCCGTGCATTGGCTGTGCGCATTTCAAGTTCCAAAGCCTGCTTGGCAATCGCGTGCTGTTTCTCCAGTGCTTCGATTTTCGCGTGCTGCGCGGTTGAGAGTTTGAGCCGCTCGTGCAGTAGCTTGTGCACTCCGGTTTCATTCTGGCGCTCGGTAACAAAGACATTCCGCGCTGCAAAGACACCGCAAACTGACGCAAAAAAAGCAACGACGGCAATCAGCAGCAGCCAGCGCCCACGGGTCACTTGCTACCATCCAGCAGGTTGGATGGGGCGAGTGCGGAGGCAGAGGTCAAAGTAAGCGGCGATTCACCGGCAATTGCTGGTGCAGATGTCAGCGCGCCGCTCGCTAGCCCAATGCCAAGGGCAATTGCGCCGCAAGCACCAAGCGCGGTGCGCGAAACCGACCCCATTTGCTGCCGCTCGCGCAAGCCCGCAAGGACCGCATCATCAATTAAGTGCAGCGTGTCCGGCATTGGCAGATCACGCATTGCAGCCAGCAGTGTTTCGTTCAAAGCCATCAATTTACTCCTTACTCCCAACTACGCAGCCCACAGCCTTTACCCTCAAAGTTTGATTTTGAGGGTAAAGCTTACCCCCTGCGTAAATGGTGTGAACCTGACACTCAAGGAGAACGAACAATGCGCAATTTCAACATCCTGTCGCTGCTCGCTGCGACGGCGCTGATCGCATCGCCCGTAGCGGTATTCGCCCATGCCAAGATGGTATCGTCGACGCCTGCGGTAAACGCTACGGTCGCCAAGCCGTCTAGGATCACCCTCACATTCAACGAAAAGCTGATTGGCCCGACAGTCAAAGTCGAATTGTTTATGACCGCTATGGCCAAGGGTATGTCGCATAGCGGGGGCATGGATCACAGCCAAATGGCTGGCGGAAAAATGGATCACGGCGCGATGGCTGACCATGCGCCGATGAAAATTGCTACAACGTCGCAGCTCGGCAAAGATGGCAAATCGGTTACGCTGACGCCAAAGCGCGCGCTATCCGCAGGCAAATACAAGGTGATCTGGACAGCTGCTGGTGCCGATATGCACAAGATGACCGGGAATTACAGCTTTACGGTCAAGTGAGATGGAGCAGGCGGGCATAACACTTCGCCTGCTGGTTTATCTCCAGAGCGGATTGTTGCTCGGCATCTTGCTGGTTTGGGCGCCGTGGACGCGACAAGCGCGGATTGCCGCCGCAGGTCTTGCTAAGGCCGGGATGGCCCTAAGTACGATAATGATGCTGATGTTAGCGGCATCTTTTTCTGAAGGAGGGGCATTTTTCGATGCGCCGACCCTTTGGATGTTGTTGACGCAAACAGCGATGGGATGGGATGGGCTGCGGTTGCCATAGCCGCAGCCTATATCGTGCTGATCGTAATTATGCTGACGGACGCGCCGCGCCCAATAGCCAGCATAACAGCCATGTTCGCCACAGGCTCGCTGTGTTGGAATGGCCATGGCGCTATGACGGACGGCGGTGTTGGTTGGGTGCATCTTGCGGGGAATGCTGTTCATTTAGTTGCAGGCCTGAGCTGGATCGGAGCAATTGCAGCGTTTTTATGGGCGGCATTGCGGCCCCAGGGGGCAGCGGCGGAGCTATCCAACGACCTCGATCAATTTGCGAAAACAGGCACAGTTTTTGTCGTGATCCTGCTCATCACAGGGATCGCCAACACGTCTTTCATCGTTGGATGGGACGGGATTGCTGAGCTGGTCGATACGGCTTACGGACGCATTCTGTTTATAAAGATAAGCCTGTTTGTGGCCATGCTTGTAGCAGCCGCCGCCAACCGCTTCTGGCTGTCATCGCGCCTTGCTGCATCCTGGTCGTTCGGTTTGCTTCGCGTCAGCCTTGGCGCGTAATTGCTGCTTGGTGTGGGTGTTCTGGCTCTTGTAGCCCGGCTTGGCACCCTTGATCCCACCAGATGAAGCAACATCAATAACGAATCAGCCAATCCGCACTGCAACGCTTTGCCGCATGGCAATGCCTGGTCACACTTGTCCCTATGGCTTGAAAGCCAAAGACCGGCTCCGCTGCGAAAGCTGCGAGGTGGAAAATATCTACCTGCCGCTATCCGCCGGAGTGATTGCGCCTGTTTCATTGGCTATAATCACCAAGACCCGCCGCCAAGCTTCAACATTCTGCGCCAACTGAACAGGGTCGACTTTGTCGAGGGTGTCGTCCGGGGTGTGGTGCAGATCGAAATACCGGGTGCCATCTTGATTCAGATCAATCAGCGCGAGTTTTTGCGCAGCTGCAATCGCGCCGGTATCCGCGCCGCCATTTGCGCGATCTGAACCCCGGACTATCCCAATTTCAGCTAGCGACGCCGCAATCCGGTCTGCCAATGTGCGATTTTCTTCGTCCAAGCGAAACTTGACTCGCCAGACCCGGTCAGCGCCGAAGTCGCTTTCCATCGCCAGCCCATGCTCTTCACCAGCATGAGCCAACGCATAGGCAGCGCCACCAAATACGCCGATTTCCTCGCTGCCCGCCCACAACAGGCGGATCGTGCGCTGCGGCTTGCCGCCCTTCGCCACCGCCAGCGCAGCTTCGGTGATGATCCCGCAGCCAGCAGCATCATCAAACGCACCCGTGCCAAGATCCCACGAGTCCAAATGACATGCGAGCAGGATCGGCGGTAAAGTCGGATCACGCCCGCGTAATTCGGCAATCACATTGCCCGATGGCAAATCCGCAACAGGTCGCCCTGTTAGGGTTACGGCCAGCCGCATCGCCTTGCCCCGCTTCGCAATCCGGGCGATCTGATCGGCATCAGGATTGGAAACCGCGCCAGCCGGAATCGGTGTGATGTCTTTCGCCCAGCTGGTTGCACCGGTGTGCGGGTTACGGTGCCAATCAGTGCCGATGGAGCGGATCACTACCGCCAATGCGCCCTTGCTCGCGGCTAGTGACGGCCCTTCTCGCCGAGCTGCACCGTATGGGCCGTAGCCCGCCCCGTCCTGGCTGGCGCGCAAGGCGTGATCAATGAAAGCGATCTTGCCGCTCAGCGACCCGACCGGAGCTGCCTTTAGGGCGTCGAGAGAAGCAAAATAGACCAATTCTGCCGTTATCCCGCCCTCGGGCGTAGGCGCGGAATAGCCCAGTGCAGTGATTGCGAGCATCTGCGGATAAGGCGCAGTCAACCGCGCACTCTCCGTGCCGCGTACCCAGCCCTGGATGGTAAACGGCTCGCTGCGGACATTGACAAAGCCCAGCGCCTTCAGCCGTGCCACCGCCCAGTCGCGCGCAGCGGCTTCTTGTTCAGAACCAGCCAACCGTGGGCCGATCTCGGTGGTTAGCCCTTCTGTAATGTCCCAGGCCACACCGGTCCCTATCGCGGGCGGGTTAGCAAGAGCGGCCATGGATACAATGACTAGCGAAAGCGCGGCAGCGGCCGATGCAGGTGTGTTCATACGATCAGGCATAAGCGTCGACGCTGCAAAGGCAAGCCGCGTAGCTCTTGCCCGACCCTGACAAAATAGCATAGGTCCGGCTCTAACAGGGGGCGTAACTATGAGCGAATTGATCAGATCGGGCCGGGCGAAGGCGTTGCAGCTGGTGCCTGCCGTGCTGATGCTCGTCGCAGCCCGGACTTCCGTATCGCCGCTCCCAGAAACCATGATCGCGATCGATTCTGGCCATCCGCTTGGGCACAGCTTTGTCGCGCGAAAAGGTGACGTGGTGTTGCGAGCCAAGATCTATGACACCGAAGTGGTCACGCTCGACAGCCCGATTGCGGTCACCATTGCCAAGTTCAATGATCAGATCGTCGCTGGAACCAAATTGGATCCGGTGCTCGCACCTGAAAAAACCGAGCAACTGACTGGCACTGGCGGGCGGTTCTATTGCGGTCAAAATCAACGCACCCGGTCTGGCTTCGCCGAAGCGATGATCGGTGACATGTTTTCCAAATACGAAACCCAGGTGCGGTTCTGTTTTGTGGACAGCGATGCCGACGGTAAGCTCGACAAGGTTTTCCTGTCCGGCGCAAAAGACAAAGTCGATCAGGGCGCGCGCGATATTGAACCGACCCCTTATACGACCAAGCGGATCCAGCCCGATGACGAGGCCGGGCTGATCGAATTGCGCGTGGAAAAGTTTCACCCCAAGTCGAACCAGGTCACCTTCAAGCTGTATCAGGTGCGCAATGGCAAGGATCTGGCCTTTAGCTATATCCTGACGATCCCGAACGGCTTGCCCGTGAATACCTATCCCACCTTCAAGACCAATCCCAAGAAGGTCCCTTACCCCGCCTATTTCAACAATGTGCTGGGCGGATCAATCGGTGTGCTGCGCGTCGATGCGCTGAAGGAAGAAGCCGAGATCAAGGTCAGCCGCAACTTCCGGATGCAATTGTTCAAGCCGATTAACATCGTTTATCAGACGATTTACATCTACTATTGATCCGGCCGCGCGGGTGGCGTCGTCGCCAGTCGCGCAAAGTGTACCATGCGGCTGGCCTTCAAATCGCCCCAAACGCACCCTTCAGCCGGTCAAAAAAGCCCTTTGATTGCGGGCACTCGTCCCCGGTTTCCGTCGCTTGCAATTCGCGGATCAGTTCTTTCTGGCGCGCGGTAAGCTTGGTCGGGGTCTCGACCATGATCTCGATCACCAGATCGCCATGACCGCGCCCTTGCAGCACCGGCATCCCCGCGCCGCGTCGGCGGAGTTGTTTGCCGGACTGGATTCCGGCGGGAATTTCGATTTCGTGACTGTCACCGTCGAGCCCGGGGATGGCAATCGTGCCGCCCAGCGCCGCCGTGGTAAAGGTGATCGGCGCGCGGGTGATCAGTGTGGTGCCTTCGCGTTCGAACACGCCGTGCCGTTTGATGTGGATGAAGATATAGAGATCGCCGGCCGGAGAGCCGTTCGGTCCGGCCTCGCCCTTGCCCGATAAGCGGATACGGGTGCCGGTATCGACCCCCGGCGGGATCGTGACGTCGAGCGTCTGCGGGTGATCAACCCGTCCTTCCCCGCCGCAGGCCCGGCAGGGCTTTTCGATCACCTCACCCCGGCCATGGCAGGTCGGGCAGGTCCGCTCGACCATGAAGAAACCTTGCTGCGCGCGGACTTTGCCATGCCCGCCACACAGGTTGCAACGGCGCGTGCCAGTGCCAGGTTCCGCGCCCTTGCCCTCGCACGGTTCGCAGGCAGCGGCGACTTCGATCTCGATCTGAGCGGTCTTGCCGTGGAAGGCTTCGTCCAGCCCGATCTCCAGATCAAACCGCAGATCGGCGCCGCGCCGCGCCTGCTGGCGGCCACCACCGGCACCGCCGAAGGCTGAGCCGAAGATCGTTTCAAAGATATCGCCAAGGTCTGAAAAGCCACCCGCACCGCCGCCCTGGCCCATCCCGCCGTTTTCGAACGCGGCGTGGCCATAGCGATCATAGGCGGCGCGCTTCTGAGGATCACTGAGGCAGGCATAGGCCGAACTGATTGCTTTGAATTTGGCCTCGGAATCGCTGCACCCGGGGTTCTTGTCCGGATGAAATTTCATCGCGAGTTTGCGATACGACGACTTCAGCACCGCGTCATCCGCGTCGCGTGACACTTCAAGCAGCTCGTAAAAATCGACTTCAACAGCTGGCATCTGTTCGACCCCCGACCCGAACCGCCAACCTTACTGGTGCAAGGTTGGCGGCTATATGGGTTTAGCCTTTGCTGTTCTCATCGACTTCCGAGAATTCGGCGTCGACCACTTCTTCAGCGTCCGCCGCCGGCGCTTCTGCATCTGGCGAAGCCGCAGCGGCCTGTTCCTTCTCGTAGATCACCTGGCCCATCTTCATGGCTTTTTCGGTGAGCGCCTGAGTCTTGGCGGTCATTTCGTCAGCATCGCCGCTTTCGATTGCGGTCTTGGCTTCGGCGATGGCGGCTTCGATTTCTGACTTCAGATCAGCGTCAAGCTTTTCGCCATGTTCGGCGAGCTGCTGCTCGGTCGAATGGACCAGGCTGTCGGCGTTGTTCTTCGCTTCTGCCGCAGCACGGCGGACCTTGTCCTCTTCGGCAAACTTCTCCGCGTCCTTGACCATCTGGTCGATGTCTGCGTCCGAAAGCCCGCCCGAGGCCTGGATCTTGATCTGCTGTTCCTTGCCGGTGCCCTTGTCCTTGGCGTGGACATTGACGATGCCGTTGGCGTCGATATCGAAGGTTACTTCGATCTGCGGCACACCCCGGCGCGCGGTCGGGATTCCGACCAGATCGAAGTTACCCAACATCTTGTTGTCCGCTGCCATCTCGCGCTCGCCCTGGAACACCCGGATCGTCACCGCTTGCTGATTGTCCTCGGCAGTCGAATAGACCTGGCTTTTCTTGGTCGGGATCGTGGTGTTGCGATCAATCATCCGGGTGAACACACCGCCCAGCGTTTCGATACCGAGCGACAGCGGGGTCACGTCGAGCAGCAGCACGTCCTTGACGTCGCCCTGCAGCACGCCCGCCTGAATCGCCGCACCCATCGCCACCACTTCATCGGGATTAACCCCGGTGTGCGGTTCCTTGCCGAAAAAGTCCTTCACCACTTCGCGCACGCGCGGCATGCGGGTCATCCCGCCGACCAGTACGACTTCATCGATGTCAGCGGCCTTCAGGCCCGCGTCGCTGAGCGCCTTGGCCATCGGGGCCTTGGTCCGCTCGATCAACCCTGCCACCATCTTTTCCAGATCGGCGCGGGTGATCGTTTCGACCAGATGCAGCGGCGTGGTTGCTCCGCCTTCCATGCGCGCAGTGATAAACGGCAGGTTGATCTCGGTCGTCGCGGTGCTCGACAGTTCGATCTTGGCCTTTTCCGCCGCTTCTTTCAGCCGCTGCAAAGCCAGCTTGTCGGTGCGAAGGTCCATGCTCTCCTTCTTCTTGAACTGCTCGGCAAGATATTCGACGACCACGTTGTCGAAATCCTCGCCGCCCAAGAAGGTATCGCCGTTGGTGCTCTTCACTTCGAACACGCCGTCGCCGATCTCCAGGATCGAAACGTCGAAGGTGCCGCCGCCAAGGTCATAGACCGCGATGGTCTTGCCGTCGTTCTTTTCCAGACCATAGGCCAGCGCCGCCGCAGTCGGCTCGTTGATGATGCGCAGCACTTCCAGGCCCGCGATCTGCCCGGCATCCTTGGTTGCCTGGCGCTGAGCGTCGTTGAAGTAAGCGGGGACCGTGATCACGGCCTGGGTAACGGTTTCACCAAGATAGGCCTCGGCGGTTTCCTTCATCTTCTGGAGGATGAAGGCGCTGATCTGGCTGGGCGAATAATCCTCGCCCCCGGCCTTGACCCAGGCATCGCCGTTCTTGCCCTTGACGATGGTATAAGGGACGAGTTCGGTGTCCTTCTTGGTCACCGGATCATCAAAGCGGCGGCCGATCAGGCGCTTCACCGCAAAAATTGTGTTGTCACCGATGGTCACGGCTTGACGCTTGGCGGGCTGCCCGATCAGCCGCTCACCATCCTTGGTGAAGGCCACGATCGAGGGCGTGGTCCGCGCGCCTTCAGAATTTTCAATAACCTTCGGCTTGCCACCGTCCATCACGGAAACGCAGCTGTTGGTGGTGCCGAGATCGATCCCGATAACTTTAGCCATTCTAACCCCATCCTTGGTCAATGTGTGACACCGCGCTTTGGCTTCCCGGCAAGCGGCAAAGCGGCTGAGCGGCTCTTCTAACAGGCGCGATATAGGGACGCTTGGCGCGGGGACAAGCCTTCACGGCCTCACTTCATGGCCGCAGTCAAATGCGGCAGGCTGCTGGTCACTTCGCGCAGCGCCGGTGCCACGATTGCGCGGGCCAGATCACGGGCCAACGCGCTGGATTCGGTTTGCTTTGCAGCTGAATCGTCTGAAAAGGCAACCGCCCCCGCTGCGGCCTTGGAATACCAGGTGCCCGCCGCCCGCATCGCAGCAAGGTCCGCATCATCGCCAGATAAACCGAAATGTTTGACGAGCAATGCCATGGTCGGCTCGCTCAAATCGGTATAATCAAGCCGTGGAATCCCGCCCGTTTTGGCCACCGCCCGGCACATCCCGGCCAACATCGCCGCCACTTTTTGCAGGTCTCGCGACGGGGCATCACCCGCTGCATCCGGCGCGCGTGGATGTTCCGGGACGCCTGGCATATTGCCCAGCGGCCGGCGCTCGATTGATGCCAGGACTTCGACCGGATTGCGGTGGAGGAACAGCATCGGAACTTCGGGCAAGGCCGCTGTGATCTCCGCCGAACGGTCGGCCAGATGGCCGAGCCATTTGATCACCAGCCGCTCTCCGCGTGGGCCCAGACCCTGCCTGACCAGCCCGAGCAGCTCCAACAACCGGGCGCGCAGCAGCGCGGTGTCCTGATCCGCGCCGGTGATAAGTTGGCTGACACAGTTCGGTTCGGCGAGCGCGAACGTGCCTGGCAGCGCGGAAAGTTGGCGGCACAGCAAGGTCGATCCGCAGCGATAGGTATGGAAGATGCCGCCGAAAAGTATGCGTTCTGCCGGAATTGGGGAGCTGTCCAAAGACAGGAACCCCACCACCTGACCTTGGCCGACAATATCGTCCCAGAACGGCAAGGTCAGCTGTTCGGGCAGCACCCGCCTGATCTCCACCAGCGGACGATCACCTTGCCAGATGACTTTGGCGGGCAGATCGTAAAACAACGGGGCGAGCGGTCCAACCATGCCGCCGCGCTATCACACCCCGCCGCATCTGCAAGGCGCGGCATTGATTTGAGCGGCGGAGCGGCTAGACTCGTTGTAACGATACCTGCCCCTTGGAGAATTGTTCGATGCGCTTGACTGTTCTTGCCGCAAGCCTTGCCGTTGCAACGCTGGCGGCCTGCAAACAGGAAGCCCCCGCCGCAGCGGTCGCAGCGAAGCCGGGCATTATGCTGAGCGACGGGCAGTTGCGGCTGCCTGCGGTGAAAGGCAATCCGGGGGCCGCCTATTTCACCGTGGCCAATACCGCTACCAGGGGCACCATCTCAATCACTGGGATTGCCATCGCAGGCGCTGAAAAAGCCGAGATGCACGAAACGAAAGACGGCGTGATGCGCGCAGTAGACCGGGTCGACGTGGAAGCCGGCAGCACCGTTAAATTCGCCCCTGGCGGTTTGCACGTGATGGCGTTCGATCTGGACCAGGCATTGACGGCGGGCGGCACCGGAAATTTGACTGCGACTTTCGCCGATGGCTCTACCGCCGCAGTGCCACTGCAACTGGTCACGGCTGGCGGCGTCGAACACGGAGCCAGCCACTGACCGCAGCGGTCGATCAGTTCATCTGCCCGGTCGGCGGGCAGCGCGCGCTGACGCCGGGGGAAGTGGCGCTGGTGCGCAGCGTGTTCGGCACCGCCATCGATACTGCCCCGGTGCGGATCAAGCGCAAGCGCTGGTTCGTGTTTCAGCCCATCGGCACCTTGATGGCCCCGACCGGGCACATTCACTTCCACCCGCGTTCAACCCGCTATTGTGATGATTTTGCGGCACTGCCGGTTAGACACCAGGCCCTGTTCATTCACGAAATGACCCACGTCTGGCAAACCCAGACACGCGGCAAATGGTACCTGCCGCTGATGCGCAATCCGTGGTCTCCGTATGATTATGCGCTCAAGCCTGGCTGGAAGCTGGAGCAATACGGGCTGGAACAACAGGCGGAGATTGTCGCCCACGCGTTTCTGTTGAGGAACGGCGAAATGGTGCCGGGCGCGCCAACAGTCGCGGTATATCAGCAGATTTTACCTTTCAAACCGCAATAGATCGTCCAACCAAGAGATCAGTGAGATGTTTTTAGACGCCTGGCCGGACCAGTTCTTGGCATCCCCGATATATTTTGTCGTCTTCGTTAAGAATGAAATAGCGAAATCTATGCATGGTACCTCGCATGAATATGCAAACGACATCAACCGTATGGGCCATGCATATCGCGCGCAGTAAGTTCATCGACACCTTTGCGTTCGCTGAATATGAACTGTTGGCACTGATGGACCGGCTTGCGATTGCCCGGAACCATCTACTGGGCCAAAACATCGACGCCCTGAAAAAAGTTGCACCGTCTCCGAAATTTTCAAAGGCGAGCCACTTACAGTTGCGAGCCGCTGTTGCGACGTTCTCTGCCGTTCAGAGCATTCGTTGCGACGTCGTACACGGCGGAATGGAGTTGATTACGATGAAGGGACAAGCAGTTGCTTGTTTCATCAATGCGCAGCAATTGAACGCTTTGTCGGCGACCGCAAGGTTGGTGACCCTGGAACAACTCGATCACCTAAATTATACAATGGCTGGAATCGCCAAACAACTTCGAGCAATCAGCCCGCCTGCACCGCTGACAACACCACCAGATCCGTCAGTCGCCACGAACGAGGGCTAACCCATATCGAAGCCCAAGTCCTGCGTTGCCGACAATGGCGCGGCGGGCCCGAATTTCAGGTGCAAGCTATACCCAAGCAGGTCAGGTCAGCACAGTGTGGTCACGGTATCGATTGGCGCGCAGGCGGAGAGGTTGAGCGTATCGAGGAAATGCTGCTGTGGCTTGATCCGCGTCCATTTTAGCCGCTCGGGAATCGAATCGTCGATCGCGAACGCGGTGGCCGCCTTGCGGTTGGTCAGGAAATTTACGCTGACCTTCTCGCCTTGACCGCTGGAGCGCAAGAATTCCATCCGATCAAAGCCGATCAAGCGGAACCGGCCTGCTTGATGGCGGAACTTGAAAGTCGTGCCGGTCACGCCGTAACTGCCGCAGGACACCCAATAGCGCAGGTCCACTGACAGCACCCCGCGTGCGATCACGATGCCGCCTTCGTCCAGCGGATCGACAAGACACGGGGTTTCGGCGTCGCCCGCTGGCGGGATGAAATCGTCGACTGCGGCAATTTGCCCGAACCCGGCCCCCACCCGAGCGAAGATCAGCAGGCGGCGCGGGTTGGTATCGAGTTCGTCGGTGCCCATGCCTTCATTCCGGATCACCAACTTGGGATCGGTGCGTTGGATTACCTGCACCAGATCGGCCTTGCCGTCACCGGTCAAGTCGCCCGCCACCGAGGAAACGAGCTTCCAGCCCGCCGGGGCAGCAGGTGCCGCGCCGATGGCTGCCGAAGCTGTCGCTGCGATGCCGATCAAGGCCGCGCCAAAGCACCAAAACGCTGTCTCGGCCATTCCGCTCAACCCTTCTTCGCCACCGCCACCATTGCCGGGCGCAGCAAGCGGTCCTTGATCATGTAACCCGCCTGCAATTCCTGCACGATCGTGCCGGGGGCAACATCGGCAGAGGGGACTTCCAGCATCGCCTGGTGCTGGTTCGGGTCCAGCGGCATCCCC
>JANORN010000284.1:0-8455 GCA_031415355.1 Novosphingobium sp.
ATGCGGTAAGCGCACTTGTAGGTGACACCGAGTTGCCGTTGCAGTTCCTTGCCCGAAACGCCGTGGCGCGTCGTGCAGAACAGATACATGGCATAAAACCAGCTAACCAGCGGGGTGCGCGTATCGTGCAGCACGGTGTTAGCAGTCGGTGCGATCTGAAACAGGCAGTGCGGGCAGGCATAAACGCGGCGCTTGGCCAGCTTGTGGAATTGGCCTTCAACGCCGCAAGCCGGGCAATCAATCAAAGTGCCGCCAAAGCGCACCGACATGATGTGTTCAAGGCAAGCTTGCTCATCGGGGAAGCGTTGGAAAAACTCCCGGACGGAGAATTCAGGGCTGGTAGAGGGGCTACGTTTCGTCATGCCCATCGTTTAGCTGACTAGCTAACGTGGGTCAAGGGGATAAACAGGAATTGTTTTATTATGCGGGGTTCGTTTGCCGCGCTCACGCAAGGCAACGGGCTAAACCTGAACCGCGCCTACGACGGCAATTACTGGCTCAGCGGCGTCACGCTCAGCGGAAGCGCGGGTACGCTGCTCGGCCTTGGCATCACCCGCGACGCCAATGGCAACCACGCGTAGAAAACATATTGCGAGACCGGAATTTCCGATGGAAAGTGGCCCACGTGATGCGCACACCCCATGACGGCACTGACAACAGGAGTTTCGCAATGACAATCGACTATCTCATGATTGGCACCAACGATTATCACCGGGCGCGCACATTCTACGACGCAGTATTCCCGTTGATTGGAGCGGAATTTCAGATCGAGTTTCCTCCGTTTGCTTTTTGCTACAGATTTGCGAACGAGGTCAGGGTCTGGGTCGCCGAACCGTACAACAAGGAACCGGCCGCGCCGGGCAACGGCATCATGCCGGGGTTCCGCTGCACTGGTCCCGATATGGTCAAGGCCGCCCATGGGGCAGCGTTGGCGCATGGGGGCTCAGACGAAGGCCAACCAGGTTCGCGCCCGCTTTATGGCCCGAATTTTTACGGGGCCTATGTTCGCGACCCTGATGGGAACAAGTTAAGCTTTGTTTACAACGCTTAGACAGCGGCGGGCGCGATAGCTGTGACTCACCCTGATTGGCGCAGGCAGCGCTCCTCAACGGGGCTTGTTCAGTGCGCTACAAATCTTCCAGCCGCGCGGTCCTTGCGCACCTTCAGGCCGTCAAACACTTGTCCGCTCATCGCGATGTAGACGCCGGGCGAGGCAACCTGTGCGGCGGCGAAGGCCATGCCCAGGTTGAACCCGGCATCGCTCTCGGCAAAGCGCGCGGGGCTGAGCGCGCCGGTCAGCACCAGGGTTTTGCCCGGAACCGCAGCTGCCAGCACTGTGGCGGTCTGGGTCATCGTGTCGGTGCCGTGGGTGATCACGATCTGCGTTTCAGCCGCTTCGCGTGCGGCCTTGGCGATCAAGTCACGGTCAGCGGCGGTGAGTTCCAAGCTGTCCTTGCGCATCAATTCCACCACCCGGAACGGAGCCGCTACGCGGGCTTCGGCCAGCAGGGCCGGAATGCCGCTGTCAACGATCTGATATTCGCTCAATGCGTCAAAGTAGTTCTTGTCGATCGTGCCGCCGGTGGTGAGGACGAGGATGCTCATGGGTTGAAGGCCACCCCGGTCAAGGCTTCGGACTTGTCCCACAACGCCGCCGCCAGCGCCGTATCGCGGATATGCGGCCAGACCCCGCTGGCGCGCGGCGGCGGATCGCCCGCCAGTTCGCCCAGATTGCAGTCTTCGCAATAGACCCCGCCCAACCCATCCAGCAGCGGCGAAGTGGCGCACCACACACTGGTGGCCGCGCCTTGCTGTGTGGTTTTGAACAAGGGGTTGAGCGTGCCCGCTTCGTCGTACCAGCCCATCGCCTTCTGCTCGTCCATGGTCAGGTGGCGCTGCAACGGGGTGGCAATCCCGCCGGGATGGACCGCAAAGGCGCGCACCCCGTGCGCGGCACCGCGCTGGTCGAGTTCCAGCGCGAACAAGGCGTTGGCCGACTTCGCCTGACCATAGGCCAGCCACTTGTCATAAGCGCGGCGTTCAAACTGGAGATCGCCCAGCTCAAGCCCGCCGAGCCGGTGACCGATCGAGGAGACCGAGACCACCCGCGCACCTCCAGCCCGGAGCAGCGGCCACAGCCACGCGGTCAGCTGGAAATGGCCGAGATGATTGATGGCGAACTGGCTTTCATAACCTCGCGCATCACGGGTCAGCGGACAGGCCATGATCGCGGCATTGTTGATCTGGATGTGGAGTGCATCGGTGATTCCGGCAACGGCTTCGGCAAAGGCGTCGATCGCAGCTGGATTGGAGAGGTCAAGCGGCAGGATCGTTAGTGTGCCGGTGACGCTGGCCAAATCGTTCGCCGCCGCTTCAGGCCGCCGTGCGCCGATAATCACATGCGCGCCCGCCCCCGCCAGCGCGCGCACCGTTTCAGTGCCAAGGCCCGAATAGCCGCCGGTGACCAGCGCGACCTTTCCGCTCAAATCGATATCCGCGATTACTTCGGCGGCGGTGCTGCGATAGCCGAACGGGGAATTGATCGGGGCCTGAACTGTCTGGCTTGCCGTGCGCATATCGCTCTCCTCTGTCCTCCCGCTATCGGCTGCGCCCGACGTTAGATCAAGCGGCGCGTAGTTCACGAGAAACCCACCAGGCCAGCCAGATCAGCACCGGCTGAAACACCAGCCGCGGCACATGATAGCCAAGCCCAGCCCCGCTATCGGCGCGCGCCAGATCAAGCAGCATGTGGTTGAAATTGGCGGGCCAGACGCACAGCGCATAGGCCGCGAGGCCCCACCCCGCCGCGCGGCGCAGCGGCAACGACCACGGCTGAACCAGCCCGGCTGCTCCTGCCAGTTCGGCCAGGCCCGTCAGCAACACCACCGACGCGGGCAGCGGCACCCAGCCGGGCGTGATCATAATGAAGGGCGGCGGCATGACAAGATGCGCAACCCCGGCTGCGGCATAGAATAACGCGAGGAGCCAGCGGAGCAGCGCGCGGATCACCAGAGACTCCCAGCCGCCCACGGCTTGCGGGCAGCGGCCATGCAGCGATCAGTCCGCGCGGGCGACGCGCTTGTACGGTACGAAATCGCCCAGGCTGATGAAGCCAGTGCTGAAATGCCCGGTCCGATCAACCATGTTCACCAGGTCGAGCCGACAGAATTGACTGCCGTGCACGCGGATCACCATGATGTCATCACTGTCCAGATCCTCGGCATTGCGTGGGCGGTTGACGTACAGCGTGGAGCCCGAGCGATAGACCAGCGCAATCCCATCGATCACCTGCATATCGCGCGAATCCATATTGCTGATGCAACTGCGCGGCTTGCCCGCTTCACGCCCTTCCAGCAGTTTTTCGAGGCGCTGTTCCGGGGTCTGCCGGGGTTTGGCGTTCAACGCGGGGCCGACCAGCAGGGCCGCCGAGGCTGCGAGAGCGAGTGCAATTTTGCGCATGGCGTGTGCTCCTTTTCGGACCTTCAGACCGTCCGACATTATTCCTGAACCCAAGCTGACCATCAGCCAGTGCCACCCACGGTCAGGCCATCGATCAGCAGGGTCGGCTGCCCGACCCCGGCCGGTATCGTCTGCCCGCCCTTGCCGCAAATTCCCACGCCTTCATCCAGTTCCAGATCATTGCCGATCCCGGTCACCCGGGTCAACACGGTCGGGCCATCGCCGATCAGCGTCGCACCCTTGATCGGCGCGCCCAGCTTGCCATTTTCGACCAGATAGGCCTCGGTGCAGGAGAACACGAACTTGCCTGAAACGATATCGACCTGGCCGCCGCCAAAGCTTTTGGCAAAAATACCCTTCTTTACCCGGCTGAGCAATTCGGCGGGATCATCCTGTCCGGCCTTCATGAAGGTGTTGGTCATCCGCGGCATCGGGGCATGGGCATAGTTTTCGCGGCGACCGTTGCCGGTGGCGGGAACCCCCATCAGCCGGGCATTGAGCCGGTCCTGCATGTAGCCTTTCAGGATCCCGTCTTCGATCAACACGGTTTCCTGCGTCGGGGAGCCTTCATCGTCGATGGACAGCGATCCGCGCCGCCCCTGCCCGCCCAGGCCGAGCAGCGTGCCGTCATCGACCACCGTCACGCCAGGGGCACCGACGCGTTCGCCGATCCGGCCGGAGAAAGCACTGGTGCCTTTGCGGTTGAAATCGCCTTCCAGTCCGTGACCGACGGCTTCGTGGAGGAGCACGCCGGGCCAGCCAGGGCCGACCAGTACGGTCATTTCTCCCGCCGGAGCCGCCACCGATTCAAGATTGGTCAGCGCCTGTTGCAAAGCCATATCGATTGACCGATTCCAGGTCGCGGGTTCGAACAGGTCATCGTAGAGCCTCCGGCCACCCATGCCGAAATGGCCGCTTTCACGCCGCCCGTTCGATTCCACAACGATGCCGACATTAAGCCGAACCATCGGGCGCACATCGTGTGCCGTAAATCCGTCAGCCCGCACGACTTCAATGATCGACCAGCTGGCACCCAGGTTGGCGCTGACTTGCACCACCCGGGGATCGCGGGCACGGGCGGCGGCATCAATCATTTCGAGCAGTTTGACCTTGGTCTCAAACGGGATCGCATCAAGCGGAGATTCCGCCGTATAGAGGTGCCGGTTGCTGCGCGGCGGCGGCGCGGCGGCGGCGCTGCTGGCTGGATCGAGCAGCCGCAGCGTATCCCCGGCCCGGCGGATTGCCGCTTCTGAAATCTCGTTGGCATGGGCAAACCCGGTCATTTCGCCTGACACGCCGCGCAGGCCAAAGCCCGCGTCGCGCGAATAGTCAGCCAATTTCAATCGGCCATCATCAAAAGTATAGGCTTCGGACGCGGTGAATTGCATGAACAGCTCCCCGTCGTCGCAGCGGGCGAGTGTGTCGCGCGTTGCGGCCAGCGCGGCCTCTGGCGTAATGCGGGCATACAGCAGCGAGCGGGGATCGGCCTGAGTCATGCCTCAGATATAGGCGCGGCGCGCAGAAGCGCCAGTACCTTCAAGCGTACCTTCAAGTGTGCCTTCAAGCAGCAGCCTGATCAGCAGGACCGCCCTTCAACACAAAGCGTTTGTCGCAATAGCCGCATTCGGCAAAGCCGCGCTCGTCGATTTCCAGCCAGACGCGCGGATGGCCAAGCGCTGCACCGCCGCGAATATCATGCGCACCGTCGCAAGATACGCGGTGGCTGGTGACAAGGGTTGTTTCAGGGTTGGTCATGCTAGCGCACTTAGCAGCGCCGCCGTGCCAGTGCCAGTGGGCACGCGCTCAGTTGTAAACGGTCGTGACCGAATAGGTCCCCGAGTAGACCCCCGCCGCCTGACTGGCATTGACCCGCAACGTGCCCCCCATCCGGAACGTGAAAATGCCGGTGGGCGAGGCAATCCGGTAACGCCGGTTGCCGTTGCCGTTGCCGTTCGCCTGCAAGACCAGGTCGTTCGTGGTATCGAGCGTAATCGTGTCAACGGTCATTGCCTGGCCCGGCCCGGTCAGGGTGATCGTCGTGGGATACTGAATCCGGACGAAGAAATTGCGGCGGCCCATTCCGGCAAAGGTGGCGGCCTGGCAAGTCCCCGAGCGCATCATGCCGTCGGGGGAAGTGCAGGCACTGGTGGCGGGATTGAGGACAACCGATCCGGCGGTGGCACGCGGAGCGACCAGCGCGAAGTTCATGTCATCGACTTTGACCAGACTGTTGCGCTCCACCAACACTGCGCCGACCGTGCCGATGCTGGTAGCGGTTTCTGCCAAGGCGGGGTTGGCCAGACCGGCGACCAAGGCGCAGGTCAGCGCCGCGCAAACAGCACGCAAACCGCGTCGCAGCGCATGGCTGCGGCCAGGAAGCCCCCAGATCATCACCTGCTGGCCTAGCGGTGGCACCTGAAGGTATCCTCCATGGATTGGGTTAACGCCCGTGCAACACTTTTGGAAAAGCGGCACAAATGCGGGGTTTACGCCATGGCGTTCTTGTCACAAGAGCATCCGATGGACACACCCGCCGCAATCCGCATTTCCAACCTGGTCAAACGCTATGCCCCCGCTGGCAATGCGCCGGCAAAATTGGCGCTGGACGATGTCAGCTTTGAGGTGCCGCAGGGGCAGATCTTCGGCCTGCTCGGCCCCAATGGCGCGGGCAAATCCACCCTGATCAACATCCTGGCCGGGCTGGTGATGAAGACCAGCGGCAGCGTGGAGATCTGGGGCTTTGACATCGACGCGGACAGCCGCAACGCCAAGCGCTCGATCGGGATCGTGCCGCAAGAAATCGTGTTCGATCCGTTCTTTACGCCATTTGAAGTACTCGAAAACCAGGCCGGGCTCTACGGCGTCGCCAAAGTGCTCCGGCGCTCTGAAGCGCTGCTCAAAGAGGTGCACCTGGTCGATAAGCGCGATGCCTATGCGCGCACGCTCTCTGGCGGCATGAAGCGCCGTCTGCTGATCGCCAAGGCCATGGTCCATTCACCCCCGGTGCTGGTGCTGGATGAACCGACCGCCGGGGTCGATGTGGAACTGCGCCGCCAGTTGTGGGAACTTGTGACTGAACTTAACCAGGAAGGCGTAACCGTCGTCCTGACCACGCATTATCTGGAAGAAGCTGAGCAACTGTGTGATCGGATCGCGATCATCAACCACGGCAAGCTGATCGCCAACAAGCCGACCCGCGAACTGGTCGGCATGGCGCGTGAAAAAGTGGTCGAGGTTACGGTGGATCGCGACCTGCCCGACCTGCCCGCGCACCCGGTATTCTTGCGCACCGAACGCAGCGGGGACCGGGCCGTTGCAATCACTTACAACATGGACAAGACCAACGCCGGCGAAGTGCTGGCAGCGGTGCAGGCGCAGGGTTTCGCGATTGTCGATGTGACCACGCGCGAGGCGGACCTTGAGGATGTGTTTGTCAGTTTGACCAGCGCGGCAAAGGCCGCATGAAGCTACATTATTATCCCGAGACTGACAGTCTCTACATCGAACTGCATGGGGGCGCAGGCGTTGATGTTATTGAAATTACGAAAGATTTTAACGTCGATTTGGATTTAGTTGGTCGCATCGTTGGTTTTGACATTGATAATGCCGCAACAACGATTGACCTCTCAAGTCTAGAAATCGTTGGGCTGACGCACCATTCAAATACTTAAGTATCGACCTTTCCCGCTCGTCCTGAGCTTGTCGAAGGACTGCTTTTCTTTTCTAACGTTTCAAAGCGAAGGACAGCCCTTCGACAAGCTCAGGGTAGACGGACTTGGTTGAGACAGTTGCAAATTTTGACGTGATCATCATCGGCTCCGGCGCGGCTGGGCTCACGGCGGCGTTGGCGCTGGCCGAGCAGGGCCGGGTGCTGGTGCTCGCCAAGGGCGGGTTGACCGAAGGATCAACCGCCTGGGCGCAGGGCGGGATCGCCGCTGTGCTGGATGCGGGCGATACCTTTGATAATCACATCCACGATACGATGGTGGCAGGCGCGGGACTGAACCGGCTGGAAACAGTCGAGTTCGTGATCGAACGCGCACCGCACGCGATCCAGCGGCTGGTCGATCTGGGCGTGCCGTTCAATACTGAAGCTGGCGACCTGCACCTCACCCGCGAAGGCGGGCATTCGCACCGCCGGATCGTCCACGTCAACGATGCGACTGGCTGGGCGGTGCAGGAAGCACTGCTCAAAGCGGCGCAGGCGCATCCCAATATCACCCTGCTGGGCGGGCAGACTTGCATCGATCTGATCACCGGCAAGCACGAGGCGCGCTATTCCGGATCAGGCCGGGTCTGGGGAGTCTATGCGCTGGATGAAGCCACCGGCAAAGTAGCCGCGCACACCGCCCGCGCCACGATCCTCGCCACCGGCGGCGCGGGCCGGGTCTATCAGTTCAGCACCGCCCCGCGCGGCGCGACCGGTGACGGGATCGCGATGGCCTGGCGCGCCGGCGCACGGGTCGGCAATATGGAAATGATGCAGTTCCACCCGACCTGCCTCTACCATCTCGACGTCAAGAACTTCCTGATCACCGAAGCCGTGCGCGGCGAAGGCGGGCACCTGCTGAACCCCAAGACCGGGCACCGCTATATGCCCGATTACGACGAACGCGCCGAGCTTGCGCCGCGCGATATCGTCGCGCGCGCCAACGACGCCGAGATCAAGCGCGACGGGCTCGATTTCGTCCACCTCGACATCAGCCACCAGCCGCCGGAATTCGTGAAGCATCACTTCCCGACGATCCACGACAAGCTGCTCGGGCTGGGCATCGACATGACCGCCGGGCCGATCCCGGTGGTCCCCGCGCAGCACTATACCTGCGGCGGGATCATGATCGATCTGGCCGGCCGGACCGATTTGCCCGGGCTCTATGCGGCGGGCGAATGCACTGAATCTGGCCTGCACGGCGCGAACCGGCTCGCCTCCAACTCGCTGCTTGAATGCTTCGTGTTCGGCGAGGCGGCAGCGGCGGATATCATCGCGCGCTGGGAC
>JANORN010000285.1:0-6498 GCA_031415355.1 Novosphingobium sp.
GGCCGCCTTCGGCCCGACAGGCTCAGCATGAGCGGGTCTGGTTCAGATTTATCGCGCGACACTTCTGCGCTTGAGGTGGTTGAGTTTTCCTACACTGCCACAGCATGCTAAGCCTAGCGCTCGATGATCGACTGGACGCGCCAATTTTGATTTTTCTTGCAATGTGTCACCCGGCGAATGACAATCAAGTTGCTGTAAATCAAACGTAATCTTGTTTACGAGTGGGTGACAGTGTCACCCTGGAGCCTGATCAGCCGCCGTTGGCGATCAGGTCAACCTCGGTCAGTCCGCTGGGCAATTTGCGCGCGTGAATCATATAGGCGGCTGCGCCCTTACTGCCGCCCAGCACGTGATCGGTGCCTTCCAGCGAGTGTTCCGCATCAAAGCCGGCCGCGCGGATGCGGGTGTAGTAGAAATTGATCACGTCATCGACGCCGACCGGGGTCAGGAAGTTGACCACGCGCAAGCGGCAGCCGTCCTTGTCGGTCCCGGCGGCTTCCTGCACATGCCCGCGCGGATAGACCGGCAGGGCTTGCGGCAATTTGGCGGCCCAGGCGGCGGTGAATTCGGCCTTGGCGGCGCAGGCTGAGCCGTTGCCGGGCATGATATCGGCCAATTCCCCCACGCTCTGCGGGCTGGCCGCAGCGCCGCCAGCGGTTGCAGCAGGGGCGATCTGAATCGCACCGCCCGCCAGTTTGGCTGCTTCGGCCTTGGCCGCCGCGATGAATTCAGGGGTCTGCATTTCCTTGGGAATTTCACCGGTCGCCGGACCGCCGCCGGTCAGTGCAGCATTGCCGCGGTTCTGCGTCGCCAGATCCGGATCGACCATGATCTGATCACCCAGCGCGCCGGTCAGCGCCGGATCCTGGTCCCCCGCCGCAGCCTCATCACCTTTGTCGCCACCGCATGCGGACAGCGCCAGGGCCAAGGGCAGAGCGCCGAGCAGAGTGACGAAGCGAACACGCATAGGAGGATTCCTCAAGGCAGACAGGCTGAATTGCGGATCAGAACTGTGCCCAAAGTGTTAACAAACCCCTTCAAAGCTTGGTTAATTTCGGTCGCGCCGCACGCCAATTGCAGCACCGTCCCATGGCGGGATTGCGGGCAGGCAAAGCGTTAACGCGAAGAAGGCCCCGTCACCGTGGTGAAGGAGCCTTCCCTGCTACGCCATTGCAAGACCAATTGGGTGAGGCCTAACGACAGCGGGCATTGCTGCGATCAATCGAGCGGCCCAGAATGGCTCCGCCCGCTGCGCCTAGGATGACGCCAAGCGTGCGATCCCCGCGCCCGGCCACTTCGTGACCGATCAGGCCGCCGACGGCTGCGCCGATCAACAGGCCGGTGGTGCCGTCTTCCCGGCGGCAATAATAGCGGCCGTTGTCACCCTGCCAGACGCGGGTGTTGGCATAGACCGGCTGTTCGTAACGCTCGTAGCTGTCGGACCGGCCATAATCATCGCCGCCGTGCCCACGGCCGCGTCCTCGGTCCCAGCCGCGCTGGCGGCCGCGATTACCGTGGTTCCAGGTCTGGTCTGATTGCGTCCCAACCCGCTGGTCCATGACCTCCGCCCCGTGAATGGCCGCTGCGACCGGGACGGTGGTGGCAAGCAGGCCGGGGACGGCGAGCGCAAGGGCTGCTAAGGTAAAGCGGGTCCGCATCGTCTGTCTCCTGCTGATTGATTGTGTGGTTTGTTGTTCTAAGGCGTTCAGGGTTACGCCTGCGAACCTGAACAGCGGGCAACTCCGCCTTCAGAATCCGCCAATTGTGCAATGTGCGGAAAATCACACGATCAGCCGTTCTCTATTCTCGACGGATCGGGCACGAGTAGCTAGGCTCAACGACCAGCAGCCAGGTTCAACACAGTTTTGTCATCCCCCTCCTCTCCCGGTGCCCCCGCCCACCAGCCCAGCGGCTTGCCGATGGCGTTGGGTGCGCATTTGATCTGGGGGCTGCTGCCGCTGTACCTGCAACTGGTGCGCCACGTGCCTGCGCTGGAATTCGTTGGCTGGCGCGTGCTGTTTTCGATCCCAATCTGTCTGCTGATCCTGGTTTTGCGCCGCCAGTTGGGCGAGTTGCGCGCCGCGTTTGCCGATTGGCGTACGCTGCGGGCGCTGCTGATCACCGCCGTGTGCATCGCGATCAACTGGGTGGTATATGTTGAAGCGATTAACGCCGGGCATATCTATGCCGCCAGTTTCGGCTATTATATCGCGCCGCTGATGCAAGTGCTGGCGGGCACGGTGCTCCTGCGCGAACGGCTCTCGCGCCGCCAGTGGCTGGCGGTGGCACTGGCCGGGTGCGGGGTGCTGCTGCTCGGCTGGGGCGAGCTGGAAGTGGTGTGGATCAGCCTGGCGCTGGCGCTCAGCTGGTCGACTTATGGCCTGATCCGCAAGGTCACGCCGATTGGTTCGCTGCCCGGGCTGACGGTGGAAACGCTGGTGCTGGCGCCCCTCGCTGCCGGATTGGTGGCCTGGTACGCCGCCAGCCCGCAAGGGATCAGCTTTGGCCACGATCCCTCGCTCAGCCTGCTAATCGCCTGCGCCGGGATCCTGACCGCCACACCCTTGCTGCTGTTTGCGATTGCGGCGCGGCGGATGGATTTCACCCTGCTGGGAATGTTGCAGTTCCTCTCGCCCACGCTGGTCTTCGTGCTGGGGTTCACTGTGTTCGGGAGGCCACTGGACAATTGGCACATCGCCGCCTTCGCGATCATCTGGATCGCAATAGGATTGTTCGTGGCGGACCTCTATACCCGGCGGCGCGGAGCGAAAGGTTAGGGAACTAAACGCCAGGGCAGCGTCTCACCGGCATGGAACGGCACGATCGCCAGCCCGTCCAGCGCCAGCGCTTCTGGCACCGCCACCCCGCTGCGCTCCAGCGTCACGGTACCGGCATTTAGCGGCAGACCATAGAACGCCGGGCCGTGTTCAGAGGCGAACCCTTCCAGCCGGTCCAGCGCGCCTTCTTCCTCAAACACTGCCGCATAGCTCTCCAGCGCAAAGGGCGCGTTGAAGATCCCCGCGCAGCCACAGGCGGCTTCTTTGGTATGGACCGCGTGGGGGGCTGAATCGGTGCCGAGGAAATACTTGGGCGAGCCGGATGTTGCTGCGCGGCGCAGCGCCAGACGGTGGGCTTCGCGCTTCAGCACCGGCAGGCAATAGGTATGCGGCCGGATCCCGCCGACCAGCATGGCGTTGCGGTTGAGGTGCAGATGCTGCGGGGTGATTGTCGCGGCCACAGTGGGACCGGCGGCATCGACGAAAGCGACTGCCTCCGCCGTGGTGATATGTTCGAACACCACATTCAGCGCGGGGAAATCGCGGACGACCCCCTCAAGAATCCGATCAATAAACACCGCTTCGCGGTCAAACACATCGACATCGCTGTCGGTCACTTCGCCGTGGATCAGCAGCGGCATCCCGGCCTGCTCCATTGCCGCGAACACCGGCGCCAGCGCGGCCACATCGGTGACGCCATGCGCCGATCCAGTGGTGGCGTGCGCGGGATAGAGCTTGGCAGCGGTAAACACCCCATCGCGGTGGCCCGCGATCAGATCAGCCGGATCGGTCGCGTCGGTCAGATAGGCGGTGATCAGCGGAATAAAATCCAGCCCCGGCGGCACCGCTGCGTTAATCCGCGCCCGGTATTCGCGCCCCAGCTGCGCCGTGGTCACCGGCGGCGAAAGGTTGGGCATCACGATCGCTCGCGCAAACTGCCGCGCAGTGAACGGCAACACCGCCGTCATCGCCGCGCCATCGCGCAAATGAACATGCCAATCATCGGGGCGGCGGATGGTGAGGGTCGCAGGCGCAGTCATGGCTTCCCCTTAGGCATCCCACACCCTATCTGTCACCCATGCCAAGTTTTTTCTTACGCGACCGCGCCATCGTCCGGCTTTCGCCAACCAATGCTGAAGAGGACGTCGGTGCCTTTTTGCAAGGCCTGGTGACCAACGATGTGGAGCAGGATGTCTGCGTTTACACCGCGCTGCTCTCCCCCCAAGGCAAGGTGCTGTTCGATTTTTTTGTCGAACCGGAATATGTGCCATTCGCCATTCCAAAACAGGTTGGGCTCAACTTCAGAAAGTCGGGCGATTTCCTGATCGATTGTGAAGCGTCACAGGCCGAAGCGCTGATCCGCAGATTGTCGCTGTATCGCCTGCGAAAAGCCATTTCGATCCAGCTTGATCGAACCTTGGGCGTCTGGTGGAATGATCAAAGCCACCACCATGGCTGGCCTGATACCAGACTTCCCGACTTTAGCCTTGGGCATCGCGGAATCTCAAAATTCGATCCCGAAGTACCCGATGGTAGTGCGCTGTTCCGCCAGCGCAGGCTGAAATGGGGCGTCTGCGAAGGACACGCCGAACTGGGCGATCTGCTCTGGCTGGAATGCAACGCGGCGGAGCTGAACGGGGTTAGCTTCACCAAGGGTTGCTATGTCGGGCAGGAGAACACCGCGCGAATGAACTGGCGCGCGAAGGTCAACCGGCGGCTGGTGGTGGTGCCGCTGGCAGACAGCGACCCCGCGCGGCAGCGGGTCGCCTATCCGGAACTGGGCCTCGCGGTCGATCACCGGCGGGTTGAGGATATCAAGCCGGAGTGGCGGCCGGCCTGGATGCAGCTCGATTAAAGCGACGAGCGATGAATCTGAACCAGTCCCGCTCATCCTGAGCTTGTCGTCCCGCAGGGGGCCGAAGGCCAACCACCCGCCTGTTACGGCAGGATAGCGTGCGCGTGATGGTCCTTCGACAGGCTCAGGATGAGCGGGAATTGAGCCAAGTGATTCACATTTTGCGAGTCATACTCTAGCCGTTTTCGGGCACGATAATCCCCGCCTTGATCGCCCCTTCGAGCAGCATCTGTTCAGCCTTGTCGCGCGCGGTGGTGCGCGGCAGGCCCAGCGTCCGGGCCAGTGCCTCCCCCATCAGCGCATCGCCCAGCGCCATCAGGCACAGCGCGTGGGTAGTATCGTGCATCTTGCCGGTTTCATGACTGCCCAGATCGTCAACCAGTTCATGGATTGTCTCCAGAATCGGTTCGAGCGCATCTTCGTTGCCGTTAACGATCACCCAGGTCGCCAGCGCCGCACCGCCTTCCTTGTCGAAGGCATCGAAGGTCAGATCGACCACTTCGCGCGGGCTGCCCTGCCCGGCGCGGCTGGCGAGCACGGCATCTTCGATCGTGGCGCAGATCGTAACCGCAAGGTGCGCGGCGAGCGCTTTTTGCAAGCCCGCCGCCGAGCCGAAATGGTGCAGCAAGTTGGCATGGGTCCGGCTGATTCGCGAGGCCACGGCCTTCAGTGTCACCGCCTGCGGGCCCAACTCGATCAACAGCGCACGCGCCGCTTCCAGCGCAACGGTGCGACTTTCTTCCTGGCTGAGCCGCTTTCTTATTGACATAAGTGTCAGTTACCCCCATCCGGCCAGCATGAACGCTCACACCAAGTTCCCGCTCGACGTAGAACCCGCCTCTGCTTTGGGCAAGCCGGTTCCCACCCCGCACGATCTGACGATCACCGTGCGCGACGCGCGGTTCGGGCGTGAACAAGCCCCGGGCCGCTGGTGGCTGAACGGGGATCCGGTCGCCACCGCCTGGCACAATGCGCTGTCCGCGACCTTTCCGCGCGGCGAGGCGATGTTCATCGAAGCCGTGAAAGCGCACCGCGACGGCGTGCCGCCGAAGCTAGAAGCGGAAATTCGCGCGTTCGTGAAACAGGAAATCAACCACACCCGCGAACACGTGGTGTTCAACAAGGCGGCGATTGATGCAGGCTATGACCTGGGCCGGATCGACACCCGCATTGCCGAAATCATGGAACTGATCCGTGGACGGCCCGCAATCATCAATCTGGCCGCGACGATTGCGCTGGAGCATTTCACCGCGATGATGGCGCACGAATTCCTGGCCAACCCGCGTCATTTCGCTGGCGGCGAGGCTGAGCCCGTCGCGATGTGGCGTTGGCACGCCATCGAAGAGATCGAGCACAAGGGCGTGGCGTTTGACACCTGGCTGCACGCCACCCGCGATTGGAGCCGCGGGCGACGCTGGGCGCTGAAAAGCAAAGTGATGGCGATCATCACGGTGAACTTCACCCGCAACCGCTGGAAGGATTCGCTCGATCTGCTGGCGCAAGATGGCTTGCACGGCATCGGCACCAAGGCCCGGCTGGCGTGGTATCTGTTCGGCACGCCGGGCGTGATGCGCCGGATCTTCCCGCAGTGGCTCAGCTATTTCATGCCGGGCTTCCACCCGTGGCAGCACGATGACCGCGCGTTGATCGCCAAATCAGACAGCGAATTTGCCGACGCGCGATTGGGCTGACGCCGCAATCCTACGCCGCGCGCATCGCTGCTTTACCGTCGTCGCAATCGCAGCGGTCGGCCAAGTCCTGCCGGTATTCGACCGATTGCGCGGTGTAGCCGCGCGCCAGGCTGTGCCGTTGGCGCAGCCGCCCGGTCTGCGCAAACCCGACCTTGCGCAGCACCGCGCCCGACGC
>JANORN010000286.1:0-2976 GCA_031415355.1 Novosphingobium sp.
TGGATCACTTCCCGCGCGCCCGCCTTGTCCAGCGGCGCTCCAGCCGCCACAATCCAGTCGCCCAGGCAGTTGCGGCAGAACCCGGCCAGCCCCATCAGATCGATATTTTGTGCGTCATGCCGGTGCCGTAAATGGCGGACAAGACGGCGGAACGCGGCGGCGGCGATGGCATCGTCCAGTGTTTCAAGGGGGTCAGTGGCACTCGCATTCGTATTTTCAGAGCAGCTCATGGGGTTATCCTTGGGTTTTCCGGGCAGCTTTGCCATAGGCGAGACTAACATTGGAAGGGACTTACCTTGGCAAAGCTCGATCCACGCGGTCGCAAGATCAAGATTCTGGCGACACTCGGCCCCGCCAGCCGCACGCCCGAGATGATCGAAAAGCTACTGCGCGCCGGAGCCGATGCGTTTCGCGTCAATATGAGCCACGGCGATGACGAGACACATGCGCAGACCATCGCCGCGATCCGTGCGGTGGAAAAGAGCGTGGGCAAGCCGGTGGCGGTACTGTGCGATCTGCAAGGGCCGAAGCTGCGGGTCGGGCAGTTCAAGGACGGCAAGGCGGTAATCCGCCACGGCAGCCATTTCACGCTCGACCGCAATCCTGAGCTGGGCGACGAAACCCGCGTGCAATTGCCGCATCCCGAACTGTTCGGGGTGCTGCGAAAAGGCCAGCGGCTGCTGATCGACGATGGCAAGCTGCGCTTCAAGGTGATCACCGCCGGCGATAATGCGATCCTGTGCTCGGCCGAAGTTGGCGGAGTGATTTCGGACCGCAAGGGCGTGAACGTGCCTGATGCCGTGGTGCCGGTCCCCGCGCTGACCGAAAAGGACCGCCGCGACTTGTCGTTCGCGCTGGAACAAGGCGCGGACTGGATCGCGCTCAGCTTTGTCCAGCGGCCCGAGGACGTGGCCGAAGCACGCAAGCTGATGGGGGCATCGACCACCGCGCTGATGGCCAAGATCGAAAAGCCCGCCGCGATTGACCGGCTGGACGAGATCATCGAGCTGTCCGACGGGATCATGGTCGCCCGCGGCGATCTGGGGGTAGAGCTGAACCCCGAAGAGGTCCCGCCGCTGCAAAAGCGGATCGTCGCCGCCACGCGCCGCAGCGGCAAGCCGGTGGTGGTCGCGACGCAAATGCTCGAATCGATGATCGAAAGCCCCGCACCGACCCGCGCCGAAGTGTCCGATGTCGCCAATGCGGTTTACGACGGGGCCGACGCGGTGATGCTGTCCGCTGAAACCGCCAGCGGGGCCTGGCCGGTCGAAGCGGTCAGCATCATGCACCGGATCGCCGGGCAAGTGGAACGCGACCCGGGCTATCGCCAGCAAGTCAGCTTTGCACAGGTGCTGCCCGATACCACCACTGCCGACGCGCTCAGCCACGCCTGCGCCTCGATCGCGGAAGCGCTGCCGATTGCCGGGATCATCGTGTTCACCGGGTCGGGCAGCACCGCCCGGCGCGTGGCGCGAGAGCGGCCGGCGGCGCCGATGCTGGTGCTGACCCCCTCGGCGCGGATCGCCCGGCGGCTGGCGCTGTTGTGGGGTACGCACGCGGTCAACACCAAGGATATCGGTTCGTTCGAAGAGATGATCGCCAAGGGCAAGCGGATGGCACTGCGCCAAGGCTTCGGCCAGGCCGGGTCAAAGCTGATTGCGCTGGCCGGGGTGCCGTTCGGCACGCCGGGATCGACCAACTTGCTGCACGTGGTGACCCTGCGCGGGGACGAATTGAGCAAGCATCCGGGGGATTAATCCTCTCCCGTGGGAGAGGGGGACCGCCCGCGCAGGGCGGGGTGGAGTGGCACCAGCGGTACTCCGGGCCTGGCCTGATGCGCTGGGCGCAACTGCGCTGACCGGACAGCTCGGGAATACCGGGTTGTGCGCTGGCCGGACAGCTCAGGAGTACCTGATTGTGCGCTGGCCGGACAGCTCAAGAGTACCTGATTGTGCCACTCCACCCCCGCCTTCGGCGGCGGTCCCCCTCCCCTGAAGGGGAGGAAGTTTACCCCGGAAACAGCCCCTTCAAATCCTTCTTCAGAATTTTGCCATTGGCGTTGCGCGGCAAGGTCTCTTCCAGAAACAGCACCCGCACCGGAACTTTGAAATTGGCCAGCCGGACGCGGACCCAGGCTTGCAGTTCGGCCTCTGTGGCGCTGGTGCCGGGCGAGCAGAACACCACGGCGGCGGGTTCTTCGCCCAGGGTGCGGTGCGGAATGCCGACCACCGCTGCGTCGCTGACGGCCGGATGTTCGTACAACGCGTTTTCGACTTCGCTGGAATAAATGTTTTCGCCGCCGCGGATCACCATGTCCTTGGCGCGGTCGGCGATGTAGCAGAAGCCTTCGTCGTCAAGGTAGGCCAAATCGCCGGTACGGACCCAGCCGTCCACAAACGTCGCGGCGGTGGCTTCGGGGTTCTGCCAGTACCCGGCCACGATCATCGGTCCGCGCGCCCACAGTTCACCGATTTCGCCCAAGGGCAAGACCGTGACGCCGTCATCCGCGCGGATTTCCAGATCGGCGGCGGCCACTGCCGGGCCGCAGCTGGTCGGGCGGTTGAGATAGTCTTCCGCCGAATGGGTGGTGACCGTGGCCGAGGTTTCGGTCATCCCCCAGCCGTTGCTGGGCAGTGCGCCAAAGGTCTCGCGGATTTTGCGGACCAGTTCGGGCGCAGAGGGCGCGCCGCCATAACCGATCGCCTCAATGCTGGAGAGATCGTAGTTCGCACGCTCCGGGTGTTCGATCAGTTGCCAGGCGATGGTCGGCACCCCGCCGGTGGCATTGACCCGTTCGCGCTCGATGATGCCGAAGGCCTTGAGCGGGTCCCACTTGTACATCAGCACCATGGTGTGCCCGCCCGCGATCACCCCCATCAAGGTGGCGCTGCACGCGGTGGCGTGGAACAGCGGGATCACGGTCAGCATCACCTTGCGCGCCGGTTCGGGCAGCGGATCGCCGCGCCGCAGCACCGA
>JANORN010000287.1:0-11311 GCA_031415355.1 Novosphingobium sp.
ATCAAGGCGGTGTTCCGCAAACAACCGGTATTCATCCGCAACCTGACGCCGCTGGAAATCACCGAAGCCAACAAGGTTGACGTGAACAAGTTGCGCGATGCGCAGACCCTGACCGAGCGGACCCAGGTCGGCCACGAAAACTGGCTGATCACGATGGGTGTCTGCACCCATCTGGGCTGCGTGCCGCAAGGCGCCGCGGAAGGCGAAGTGAAGGGCGAATTTGGCGGATACTTCTGCCCGTGTCACGGATCGCACTATGATACAGCTGGCCGCATCCGCAAAGGCCCGGCACCAAAGAACCTGGTAGTCCCGGAAGTCGCCTTCCTGTCGGACACCAAGATCAAGATCGGTTGAGGTACGCACGATGAGCTTTCCCTGGGCAAAAGAATATACGCCATCCACCCCACTGATGGTGTGGCTGGATGAAAAGCTGCCATTGCCGCGCCTGATCCATGGTGCGGTCGGCGGCGGCTATGAAGTGCCGCGCAACATCAATTACATGTGGAACTTCGGGTTCCTGGCGGGGCTGTGTCTGGTAATCCAGATCATCACCGGGGTGGTGCTGGCAATGCATTACGCCGCCGATGCTTCGGTGGCGTTCAATTCAACCGAACACATCATGCGCGACGTAAACTGGGGCTGGCTGATGCGCTATGCCCATGCCAACGGCGCTTCGGCGTTCTTCGTCGTGATTTATCTGCACATCTTCCGCGGCTTCTATTTCGGATCCTACAAGGCCCCGCGCGAAATGATCTGGCTGCTCGGCGTGGTGATTTTCCTGTTGATGATGGCTACCGCCTTCATGGGCTATGTGTTGCCGTGGGGCCAGATGAGCTTCTGGGGCGCGCAAGTGATTACCGGGCTGTTTGGCGCGATTCCGCTGGTGGGTGAACCAATCCAGCAGTGGCTGCTGGGCGGGTTTGCGCCCGATAACGCAACGCTCAACCGGTTCTTCTCGCTGCACTTCCTGCTACCTTTCGTAACATTGGGCGTGGTGATCCTGCACATCTGGGCGCTGCACATCCCCGGCTCGTCGAACCCGACCGGGGTCGAAGTGAAGAGCGAGAGCGATACGCTGCCGTTCTTCCCCTACTTCGTCGCGAAGGATGGGTGGACGATCGGTCTGTTCCTGCTGATTTACAGCGCGTTCGTGTTCATGATGCCGAATGCGCTGGGCCATCCGGACAATTACATTCCGGCCAACCCGATGCAGACCCCGGCGCATATCGTGCCCGAATGGTACTTCTGGCCGTTCTACGCGATCCTGCGTGCCTTCACGGTGGACCTGCTGTTCATCCCGGCCAAGCTGATGGGTGTGCTAGCGATGTTCGCGGCGATCCTGATGTGGTTCTTCCTGCCCTGGCTCGACCGCTCACCGGTGCGCTCGGCCACCTATCGCCCGCTGTACCGGAAGTTCTTCTGGTTCGGCTTGATTCCGGCGATGCTAGTGCTGTTCTGGTGCGGCGGCGCACCGGCAGCGGAGCCCTATGTGATGCTCAGCCAGATCGCATCGATCTATTACTTCGCGCACTTCCTGATCATCCTGCCGATCGTTTCGTCGATCGAGCGGCCCGATCCGCTGCCCTTCTCGATCACCGAAGCGGTGCTGGGTAAGGATGATGCAGCGCTGCTGGCCCCGCCAGCGGCCAAGCTCTGAACGCGCGACGGAAAGAAAGAGACTAGAGCCATGATCCGCATCCTTTCCATTCTGGCCGGCGCATTTTTCTCGCTTGCGCTGCTCGTTTCGCTGGGCACGGGAGTTTATACTTTCGCGACCGAACCAGCGGCTGAAACGGCGGAACATGCGTTCCACGAGCTGCCCAAGAAGCTGCACCTGGCCAGCGACGGTCTGTTCGGGCATTTTGACCGCCAGCAATTGCAACGCGGCTTCAAGGTCTATCAGGAAGTCTGCGCGGCCTGCCATTCGATCAAGCACGTTGCCTTTCGCGATCTGGCTGCGCTGGGTTACAGCCCGGCGGAGATCAAAGCGGTTGCCGCCAAGGCCACCATTGCCGCGCCCGATCCGCTGACCGGTGAAGTCAAGGATCGCCCCGGCCTGGCCGCAGACAAGTTCCCGCCGGTGACCTATGCTGGGCAAGGCGTACCGCCAGACCTGTCGCTGATCGCTAAGGCGCGGGGCAATGGCGGGCCTTACGTCTATTCGTTGCTGACCGGCTATGCGGCGCAGCCCTCCGATCTGGTCAAGCGCTTTCCCGATTCCAAGACGCCTTCGGGGCTGCATTACAACCCATACTTCGCCAACCTCAACTTGGCGATGGCCGCGCCGCTGACCGGCGAAGGTCAGGTTACCTATTCGGACGGCACCAAGGCCACGGTTGACCAGATGTCCCAGGACGTTGCGGCATTCCTGGTCTGGACAGCCGAACCGACGCTCGAAAAGCGGTTGCAAACCGGCTGGGTCGTGCTCGGCTTCCTGCTGTTCGCTACAGTGCTGGGCTATTTCGCATACCGCAACGTCTGGGCCGGCCAGAAGGGTCACTGATCCGCTGTCACAGCTGCTGAAATAACAACCCCGCCGCATCCGGATCGATGCGGCGGGGTTTTTGTGTCACAAGCGGTGACGCTCAGTCGTCAGCCAGCAAATGCCGATAGACCAGTCCGCCCAGAATGCCGCCGATGATCGGGGCGATCCAGAAGATCAGCAGCTGATCCAGCGCGATCCCGCCTTCGACCAGTGCCGGGCCGGTGCTGCGCGCCGGATTGACCGAAGTGTTGGTGACCGGGATTGAGATCAAGTGGATCAAGGTCAGCCCCAGCCCGATCGCGATCGGCGCGCCCCCTGCCGCCGCGCGGCTGTGCGTGGCGCCCATGATGATCAGCAGGAAAAACCCGGTCAGCAGCACTTCAATCGTGAACCCGGCCAGCAAGCTGTAACCGCCCGGTGAACGCACGCCATAGCCGTTGGAGGCCAAGGCACCCGGCTCCAGCACGAACCCGGCCTTGCCGCTGGCAATGAAGTACAGCGCGAACGCCGCGAAGATTCCGCCCACCACTTGCGCCAGAATATAGGGCAGCACGCCATTGGCGGGAAACCGCCCACCGGCCCACAGGCCGACGGTGACCGCTGGGTTGAAATGCCCGCCCGAAATGTGCCCGACCGCATAGGCCATCGTCATCACGGTCAGGCCAAAGGCCAGGCTGACCCCCAGCAAGCCGATTCCGCCCGGCACGAACCCAGCCGCCAGCACCGCCGCCCCGCAACCGCCGAATACCAGCCAGAATGTGCCGAAGGCTTCCGCCAACAGGTTGTTTATGCTTTTCATAGACCCCTCCATTTTTTGCCATCTGTAGTGGCAAACTGATGGCTGCGCCGATTTGCAGGCAGGGTAAAGCGCTAATTAACCCGGATATTCCCGAAGCGATTGACCAGCAGGTGCGCGCGCCCCTATAGGCCAGCACAGCGCGGGTATAGCATAGTGGTAATGCACTAGCCTTCCAAGCTAGCTAGAGGGGTTCGATTCCCCTTACCCGCTCCAGCCGTATGCGGTCTTTACCGCACCGCCATATTGTCGATCAGCCGGGTCGCGCCGATCCGGGCGGCGACCAGCAAGCGGGCCGGTTCGCTGCTCAGCGCCATGAGCGGCTCCAGCGTCTGTGCGGCGCAGATCTGGGCGTAGTCGATCCGGTCAAACCCTTCGGCGAGCAGGTTTTCCTCCAGCTCGAGCAGCGCGGCATCCAGCGGCTGGCCTTTTAGCGCGTTTTCAATCAGCCAGCGCATCGCGCGCGGCAAGGCGGCGGCCTGAACGCGCTGCTGCGCGGTGAGGTAGGCATTGCGCGAGCTCAGCGCCAGCCCGTCAGCCGCGCGCACCGTTGGTACGCCGATGATCGCACCGGCTTGCGGCAGGGTCAGATCGAGATCACGGGCCATCGCGCGGATGACCGCGAGCTGTTGCCAGTCCTTCTCACCAAACAGCGCGCAGTCGGGCTGCACCTGGTTGAACAGCTTGCAGACCACTGTCGCCACGCCATCAAAATGCCCTGGCCGCACCGCCCCGCACAGGCCCTGGCTGATGCCGGGGATCGTGATGGTGGTGGCATAGCCCGCCGGGTACATCGCCGCCGCCGTTGGGGCCCACAACAAGCTCACCCCTTCCGCCTGAAGCAGCGCCGCATCGCGGGCAGGCTGGCGCGGATAGGCGTCCAGATCCTCGTTCGCGCCGAATTGGCGCGGGTTGACGAAGACCGATACGGCGACGTGATCGGCATGCTGCTTGGCCGCGCGCACCAGCGCCAGATGCCCGTCATGCAGCGCGCCCATGGTCGGCACCAGCGCCAGGGTTCCGGTGCGTTTCAAGGCGCTGACCGCACGGCGCAGTGGAACAAGTTCGCTGATGGTTTGCACGGTAGGATCACCCTGGCGTAAAGCGTGGTTCACCCCCGCCATAACGGCACATTGCGCTCCGCAGCAACCACAGAGAAGGTCAATCCCCCCGGTGTCTTCCCCCCATCGCATCGTTTTCGCCAATGAAAAGGGCGGCACCGGCAAATCGACCACCGCCGTCCACGTGGCAATTGCGCTCGCTTATCAAGGCGCGAAAGTGGCGGTGATCGATCTCGATCCGCGCCAGCGCACGCTGTATCGCTATATGGAGAACCGCGCCGAAACGATGCGGCGACGTGAGATCGAACTGCCGACCGCGCGGTTCGCAGTGTTTGAAGGCGATAGCGTGACGGCGCTGGATGCGCTGTCGGCTGAGCTTGGCGAGGGGATGGACTTCCTGCTGTTCGACACCCCCGGCCGCGATGATCCGTTTGCGCGGCACGTCGCCACCGAAGCCGATTTGCTGGTGACCCCGCTGAATGACAGCTTCGTCGATTTCGATCTGATCGGACAGGTCGACGCGGAAACCTTCAAGGTCCGCAAGCTGTCGTTCTATGCCGAGCTGATCTGGGAAGCCCGCAAGAAGCGCGCGATGGCATCGATTGCCCACAAACGCCGCGAAATGGACTGGGTGGTGGTGCGCAATCGCACCAGCCACGTCGAGGCACGCAATATGCGGCGGCTGGATGGCGCGCTGACCGAATTGAGCAAGCGCGTGGGTTTTCGCATCGCCAGCGGGCTGAGCGAGCGGGTGATTTACCGCGAACTGTTTCCTTCAGGCCTGACGCTGCTCGACAAGGGCCATCTGGGCGAACTCGGCACCAGCCATCTGGTGGCGCGGCAGGAAATGCGCGGGCTGCTGGCGGCACTGGCCTTGCCGATGCCCGCCGCCGCGCAGACTGAACTGGCGCTTACTTAGCAAGGAACTTCGCAATGATTCGGGTGTTATTCTTCGCTGCAATCCTCGCGGTCGGGTGCAAATTGATCTTCGGGCGCTGGCCGTGGGAGTACCTGCGCGGTGTGCCAACCCGTCAGCAAGTGGTGTTCAAAGCGCGAAAATTGCTTGGAATTAACGCGCAGGCAACCCGCACCGAGATAATGGAGGCGCACCGCCGTTTGCTTGCCATGGTCCACCCGGATCGCGGCGGCACGAATGATCAGGTCTATGAGGCTAACGCTGCGCGCGACCTGCTGCTTGATGAACTGCCTTACGAAAGCCCACCCCAGCTATGACGCATCGCTTCCACCCTACCGTGCTGCGCGAATATGACATTCGCGGGATCATCGACGAAACACTGAGCGCGGCGGATGCCTATGCCATCGGGCGCGGCTTTGCCACGCTGCTGGGGCGCGATGGCGGCACGCGGGTTGCGGTCGGCTATGACGGGCGGCTCAGCTCGCCGATGCTGGAAGCGGCGGTGGTGCAGGGGATCAACGATGCCGGGCTGGACGCGGTGCGCGTGGGCATGGGCCCCACCCCGATGCTGTATTATGCCGAAGCTTCAATGGAAGATGTGCAGGGCGGCATCCAGATAACCGGCAGCCACAATCCCGCCAATTATAATGGCTTCAAGCTGGTATTTCGCGGCCTGCCGTTCTTCGGCGCGCAGATCCAGCAGTTGGGGACGATGGCGGCGGCGGGCGACTGGGCCAGCGGCACCGGGCGCGGCAGTGCCGGATCGGAGCACCGCGACATTCTGAACCAATATATCGACCGGATGATCGAAGGGCTGGACGGGCTCGATCCTGCCGCGCTGGGCCGGCTCAAGATCGGCTGGGACGCCGGCAACGGCGCCGCCGGTCCCGCGCTGGAGGCGCTGGTTGCCAAGCTCCCGGGCGAGCATCACTTGCTGTTTACCGAAGTCGATGGCAATTTTCCCAATCATCATCCTGATCCGACCGAAGAAAAGAACCTCGCAGACCTGAAGGCGCTGGTCGCGGCGAAGCAGCTCGATTTCGGAGTTGCTTTCGATGGCGACGGCGACCGGATCGGCGCGATTGACGGCACCGGCCGGGTTATCTGGGGCGATCAACTGCTGATGATCTATGCCGAAGATCTGCTGAACCAGGTGCCGGGAGCCACGATCATCGCCGATGTGAAGGCCAGCCGCGCGCTGTTTGAACAGGTCGCGGCGCTGGGCGGGCAGCCGCTGATGTGGAAGACCGGGCACAGCCTGATTAAATCCAAAATGAAGGAAACTGGCGCACCGCTGGCGGGCGAGATGAGCGGGCATGTATTTTTCGCGCACCAGTATTACGGATTCGACGATGCGCTCTATGCCGCAATCCGGCTAATCGCGGCGAGCGCGCGGCTCGGCAAATCGGTGACACAGCTGCGTGGCGAAATGCCCGCCTTGGTCAACACCCCCGAACTGCGCTTTCAAGTCGATGAAAGCCGCAAGTTCGCCGTCGTGGATGAAGTCCGCGCGCGGCTCGCTGCTGCGGGCGCGGACGTTGATGGTACTGACGGAGTGCGGGTTTCAACCCCCGACGGCTGGTGGCTGCTGCGCGCGTCCAATACCCAGGACGTCCTGGTCGCCCGCGCCGAAAGCGAGGACCAGGCCGGGCTAGACCGGCTGATGGAACAGATCGATGCACAATTGGCGGCGTCAGGGTTGGAGCGCGGCGAACAGGCCGGGCATTAGAGCGGCGAGGCAGCAAGTCAAACTACGAAGGGCACCGCCGCCACGGCCGCGATGACCGCCAGCACCAGCGCCAGCACGCCGCCCTTCGCCTTGGTCCACCCCGCAATGCTCAGCGCGGTCGCGGCCTTGAACAGCGAATTGAGCACGATTGGCGAGAGCAGCACGAGCCCGGCCATGGTAGGACGCAGGGCATCGCCGGGCAGGTTGCCCATGGTGATGATTGCGGAATCGACGTCGAAGGCCCCGGTGATCGCCAGCATGACCGCCAGCCCATCGTCGCCAAACCGGGCCAGCATCCAGTTTGCGGCGACGGTGGTGACCATTACCATTCCCATCAGCAGCAGCGCCGGGCCGAAGGCGAGCGGATTGCGCAACGCAACCGGAGTTCCGGACGCGGGGGCAGCCCCAGCCCGGCGGCGCAATTGCCAGCCGCAGGCAAGCAGGCTCACCGCCAGGCCCGGCACGGCAAACAGCGCGAGCGTGGGCAAGGCAAATGCCGCCAGCGCGCCGGTCAGCACCATAACCCGCACGAACATTACGCCCGAGGCCAACGCGATCCCGGCATTGAGGATCGCGGGATCACCGTCGCCATCCCGCAGCCGCGCGGCCAGCGCGGCGGTGACCGCCGTTGACGAGACCATCGATCCCGCCGCTGCTGTGACCAGGATGCCGCGCGCTGCACCCAGGTGCTGCGCCGCGAAATAGCCGATGAACGAAAAGCCGGAGACCATCACCACCACCAGCCACAGCTGGCGCGGGCGCCATGCGTCATAGGGCCCGAATGCGGTATCGGGCAGCAGCGGCAGGATCACCAGCGCAATCAGCGCGAACCGGGCGATTGCCGTCACTTCTTGCTCATCCAGGGTCTTGAGCCAGCCATGCAGCCGGGTCCGCAGCGCGAGCACCAGCAGCATGATCCCGCTCGCCGCCGATGCCAGGGCAAATTCGCCCGCACCCGCCATATATCCGCAAGCCAGCGTGAGCAGCCCGGCCACGCTGGCGGTGCCGCTGATGGAAGCGTTGCGCGCGGCGCTGCGCCAGTATCCGATCACCACCAGGCTGGCACTCGCCGCCAGCAGCACCACTGCCAGTCCGCCCGCGCGCGGCTGCAGCGCCCCCGCAATGCCGCCTGCCAGACCAAGCAATCCGAACGTGCGGATACCCGCGAAACGACTGCCCGCCGGCGCATTGCGCTCGGTCCACCCGCGTTGCACGCCAACCAGCAGCCCCAGCGCGAGCGCCAAGGCAATCGCTTCGAGCTCGGCGTAGTTCAAAAGGTTCGCGGCTGGCATGGCCGCTGGTGATGGCACCCATCGCCAAGCGCAGCAAGGCTTGCGGGAACCCGGCCACGCGCGCACACAACCCGCAATGGTCGCTGCCCTGCTCCCCCCCTCCCTCAACCAGTGGTTCACCGCGCGCGGGTGGCAGGTGCGGCGGCATCAGCTGGAGATGCTGGCGGCAGCAGACGCGGGTCAGCATGCGCTGCTGGTGGCGGATACTGGCGCGGGCAAGACGCTGGCTGGGTTCTTGCCGACGCTCGCCGATTTCACCCCCGAGCGGCTGGCGGGGGCCGCGCCGCCAGAGGGGATCCACACGTTGTATGTCTCGCCGCTGAAGGCGCTGGCGCATGACGTCCAGCGCAATCTGCTGACCCCGGTGGAGGAACTCGGGCTGCCGATCCGGATCGAGACCCGCAGCGGCGACACCCCGTCTGATCGGAAGGCGCGGCAACGCGCGCGGCCGCCGCATGTGCTGCTGACCACGCCCGAATCGCTCTCGCTGCTGCTGTCTTATCCCGAATCCGCGACGCTGTTTGCCGGGTTGAAGCGGATCGTGATCGATGAAGTCCACGCCTTTGCAGCGGGCAAGCGCGGCGATCTACTCGCCTTGGCGTTGACGCGGTTGCAGGCGCTGGCTCCGGGTTTGCAGCGCGCAGCCTTGTCCGCGACGCTGGCTGACCCCGACCAGTACTGCGGCTGGCTGGCGCCGCATGGTGATCTGGATAGCGTTGCGCTGGTGAAGGGTGAGGACGGGGCGCAGCCCGAGCTGGAGATTCTGCTGCCGCAGGATGCGCGCGTGCCCTGGGGCGGCCATGCCGCGACCTGGGCGGTGCCGCAGCTGATCGAGGCGATCCGCGCCAACCGCACCACGCTGATTTTCACCAACACGCGGTTTCTGGCCGAGTACATTTTCCAGCAGCTGTGGGACGCCAATGACGGCAACCTGCCGATCGGCATCCACCACGGTTCGCTGTCCAAGGAGGCCCGGCGCAAGGTGGAAGGCGCGATGGCGCGCGGCGAACTGCGCGCGCTGGTTGCGACCGCCAGCCTCGATCTGGGGATCGACTGGGGCGATATTGATCTGGTGGTGCAGATGGGCGCGCCCAAGGGTTCATCGCGGCTGCTCCAGCGAATTGGGCGCGCCAATCATCGGCTCGATGCCCCCAGCCGCGCGCTGCTCGCGCCGGGCAACCGGTTTGAGTTTCTGGAGGCCTTTGCGGCGCAGCAGGCAGTGCAGGAAGGGCAGCGCGATGGCGATACGTTTGGCCCCGGCGCGCTCGACGTGCTGGCGCAGCACGTGCTGGCCTGCGCCTGTGCCGGGCCGTTCGATGGCGAAGCGCTGCGGCGCGAGGTTTGCTCCTCCGCCGCCTATGTCTGGGTGGATTCGGCAACCTGGGAGCGGGTGCTGAGCTTCGTTGCCAACGGCGGCTATGCGCTCAAGGCCTATGACCGGTTTCAGCGGATTGTGCGCGGGTGCGATGGGCAAAGTGGCAAAGAGCTGTGGCGGCTGACGCACCCGCAACATGCCGCCCGGTTCCGCCTGAATGCCGGGATCATCATCGATTCGGAAATGATCGAGGTGCGGTTCCGCAATGGCCGCGCGCTGGGCCGGGTGGAGGAGAGCTTTGCCGCCAGCCTGAAGCCGGGCAATACCTTTCGTTTCGCCGGGCTCGATCTGGAGGTCGAGGCGATGCGTGAGAGCGAGATCACGGTCCGCGCGGCCAAACGTACGGGCGCGATCCCGAGCTACATGGGCCAACGCCTGCCGCTGACCACGCATCTCGCCGAGCGGGTCCAGGCGCTGCTGGCGGACCGCGCGGGCTGGGCGCGGTTCCCCGATGATGTGCGCGAATGGTTGGAGGTGCAGGACTGGCGCTCGGTCCTGCCCGAACCGGGCAAGCTGCTGGTGGAGAGTTTTCCGCACGCCGGGCGGCACTACACCGCTTATTACACCTTCGCCGGGTGGCCGGCCAACCAGTCGCTGGGGATGCTGATCACCCGGCGGATGGAGGCGCTGGGGCTTGGGCCGCTGGGCTTTGTCGCCAATGATTACAGTCTGGCGATCTGGGGCCTGCGCGTGGTGGACGATCCGGCGGCGTTGCTTTCTCCCGATATTCTGGCGGCTGAGTTCGACGACTGGGTGCAGGAGTCCTACTTGCTGCGCCGCGCCTTCCGCGAGGTTGCGGTGATCGCGGGCCTGGTCGACCGCCAGCAGCCCGGTCAGCGGAAGTCAGGGCGGCAGGTTACCTTTTCGACCGACCTGATCTATGACGTGTTGCGCAAATATGAGCCGGGCCATGTGCTGATCGAAGCGGCTTGGGCCGATGCGCGGGCGCGGCTGACCGATCTGGACCGGGTGAGCGAGTTGCTGGAGCGGGCGCAGCGCGAGCTGGTCCATGTGACGCTGGACCGGGTCAGTCCGCTGGCGGTGCCGGTGCTGGTGATGATCGGGCGCGAATCCATGCCGCAGGGAGCGGCGGACGACGAGCTGCTGTTTGAAGCGGAGGGCCTGGCGGCGGCGGCGATGGGGCCGGGTTAAGCGAACCTGTTTGAAGTTGGCTCGGCAAGATGCGGCACAGGTGCGGCACCACGTGGCTTGGCGGGGTTCAAATGTGGCTGAAGCGGCGTCGAAGCCCAGCTTACAGCGCGCTCCACCCCAGCATGATAACCAGATATTATCACGTATAAACAATGTTATAGCGAGTTGACCGGCAGGATCAGGTTCGGGCGGCTGGCCTTTGATCATTGCCTACTGTCTTGCCACATTGGGCAGCTGTAGGAAAGCGTTGGGTGCCTGCCCTATTCTGGTTTGCCAAATTCGGCATAACGATCACCACCGACCATCCCGAACGATGCCGCCCCGGCGAGTTTGATCGTGCGCACGGTTTGCGCGGCAAGATCATAACGTGCAGCGGCCTCTGCTTCGAATTGCAGCGCCGGTTCGACGGGCAGCCGCGCGGCGGTGGTGATCAGCCCGGCCAGCTGCGCTTGCGACACCGGCGCTGCGTTCCACAGCACGCGGTTGTCAGCAGTGACCATGACCT
>JANORN010000288.1:0-2912 GCA_031415355.1 Novosphingobium sp.
CGAAGCTTTACAGCGACGCCGGGCTTCAGGTGTTTTTTGCCGCCGTGAACCTTTATGGCTGGTGGAGCTGGAACCGCAACAAGGCCGATGCTGGCGAAGTCGTCGTCCGCCGCCTGCCCGCTTTTGCTTACGGCCTATGGATCATCGGATCAGTCGCCGCGATTTGGGGCTGGGGCGCTTTCATGGGCACCTACACCGGAACCAGTTACCCCTATTGGCATGCTTCAGTGGCGATGCTTTCGGTCGCTGGGCAGATATTGATGGCGCAGCGCTTTGTCGAGAATTGGCATTACTGGATTATCGTCAACCTGATCTCGATCCCGCTTTATGTAACCAAGGAATTGTACCTGACTGCCGGGTTATACGGCGTGTTTCTCGTACTCGCGATTGCCGGACTGGTGGAATGGCGGAAGGCTCAGAGCATATGAGACGCATCTGCCTGCACGGCCCCGAAAGCACTGGCAAATCCACCCTGGGCACGCGGCTGGCGGCGCATCTGGGGTGCGAAGTCGTCCCTGAATATGGCCGCGCCTATTGCGAGGCGTATGGCACCGATATCGGCATGGCCGCGCTGGTACATATCGCACAGACACAGGACAGCATGAATCGCGCCGCTGCAGCACGCGAAGGTAAAACGGTGCTGTTCGATACCGATCCGCTCATCACCGCCGTCTGGGCCGAGATGATGTTCGGCACGCGCGATCCGTGGTTCGATACCTTTATAGGCTATGCCGACCTTTATTTGTTACTCGACATCGACCTGCCCTTTGTCGACGATGGGCTACGGGTATATGCAACCGCAGAGCAGCGCCTCCGCTTTTTCAATCTGTGCAAAGCCGAGCTAGAAAATCGCGGTGTGCGATATTCGCTAATCCGCGGCGAAGGCGAAGCGCGCTTTCAGGCCGCGCTGGCAGCAATAAAATGACAGACCTAGCCAACATAGCCTCGCCCTGTATCGACGTCTGCGATGTCGATAGCACGGGTCAATATTGCATTGGTTGTGGACGGTCGATGGACGAAATCGCGAATTGGCTTGCTCTGAGCGACGAAGAACGCCGCGCGACAATGGAAAAATTGCCGGAACGGCTGCAGCAGCTAAAGCCTTAGCCAGCCTTCTCCAAAGCCTCACTCGCGCTGACCCAGCGTGCCTCCGCGGCCTCCTGCGCCGCAACGATTTTGCCCCGCCGCTGCGACAGTTCGCCCATTGTCAGGTCCTTATATTCATTCGCCGCCGAGCCAGGATCGAACATCGCGCGGTCGATTGCCGACAACACAACTTCCAGCTTGGCAAGGTCCGCTTCGGCATCGCTCACTTCGCGTTTCAGCTTTGTCTGCGCCTCGCGCGCAGCCGCCTGGGCTTTCTTGTCTTCCTTGCGGTCGGCCTTTGACATTTTCTCCTTGGCCGGTCCCTTGCCAAGGATGAAATCGGTGTAATCCTCAATCGTACCTGAAAACTCTGTCGCGGTGCCACCATCAACCAGTACCAGCCGGTCAGCGGTGAGTTCAAGCATATGCCGGTCATGACTGACCAACACCACGGTGCCTTCATATTCGTTCAGCGCCTGCACCAATGCCTCACGCGCATCGACGTCAAGGTGGTTGGTCGGCTCATCAAGGATTAGCATATGCGGCGCATCACGCGTGATCAGCGCCAGCGCCAGCCGCGCGCGTTCGCCGCCCGACAGCTTGCCGACCTTGGTCGTCGCCTTTGCCCCTGAAAAGCCGAAGCGCCCCAGCTGCCCGCGCACCGCCCCGGGGGTAGCCCCCTTCATCAGCCGCGCCATATGCTCAAGCGGGGTATCGTCGCCGTCGAGTTCCTCGACCTGATATTGCGTGAAATAGCCGACGCGCATCTTGGCTGACGATGCCATTGCACCGTCCATCGGAGTCAACTGCGCCGCCAGCAGCCGCGCTAGCGTGGTCTTGCCGTTGCCGTTCCGCCCCAATAGCGCAATCCGGTCATCGGGGTCGATCCGCAGGTTCAGGCGCTGAAGTATCGGCTCGCCGGGCGCATAGCCGACGCTCGCAAGGTCAAGAGTGACCAATGGCGGCTTCAACTCATCCGGGCTCGGAAACTCGAAGCTCAGCGTCGGGTCTTCGGCCATTGCCGCAATCGGCTGCATCCTCGCCAGCGCCTTGGCCCGCGATTGCGCCTGCTTGGCAGTCGACGCGCGCGCCGAGTTGCGCGCGACATAATCCTGAAGCTTGGCGCGCTGCGCGTCCTGCGAAGCCTTCGCCGCCGCCAGCTGTGCCGCGCGTTCCGCCCGCTGGCGTTCAAAACTGTCGTAACCGCCCGAGTACAGCGTCGTTGTTCCGCCCTCGAGATGCAGGATATTATCGACGACGTTGTTCAGCAAATCGCGCTCGTGGCTGATCACCACCATCATCGATGGATAGGATTTAAGGAAGTTTTCAAGCCACAATGTCGCTTCCAAATCCAAGTGGTTCGAAGGCTCATCGAGCAACAGCAGGTAGGCTCTGAAAACAGCAACGCCGCCAAGGCAACGCGCATTTTCCAACCGCCGGAATAGCTATCGAGCGGCCGCCCCTGCATTTCTTCGTCGAAGCCAAGACCCACCAGTATTCGGGCCGCCCGCGCTGGCGCAGTATAGGCGTCGATCGCGATCAGGCGTTCATGAAGTTCGCCCAGCCGGTCTGGATCGGCGCAATGCTCGGCCTCTTCCATCAACGCCGCGCGTTCGACATCGCCGGCGAGCACGGTTTCGAACGGCGTTGCAGTGCCGCTCGGCGCTTCCTGCGCAATATAGCCAATGCGCGTGTTCTTCGGCATGTCGATGACGCCGTCATCGGCCTCAAGCTCGCCGATCATCACCTTCATCAGCGTCGATTTGCCAGCGCCATTGCGGCCGATCAGGCCAACGCGCGAATATGGCGGCAACGTAGCAGTCGCG
>JANORN010000289.1:0-2480 GCA_031415355.1 Novosphingobium sp.
CCATGGGAATTCTCGGCAAGATCTTCACCTGGTGGGACGGCGCGACGCTTGGCACGTTGCTCAATTCTGCGCTGACTGGCGAAAAAATGGGCACCGACGTGCAGGGCAATGGCTATTTTCGCGCGCGCAAGCCCTATGGCGCGGGCCATCCGTTTGCCGGAACCGAGCGCCGCTGGGTGATCTATGCGGGCAGCAACGATGCCAGCAACGTGCCCGCCGAATGGCACGGCTGGCTGCACGGCAATCTGGCGGGCGTGCCCGAAAGCAACCTGCCGCCCGCGCGGATCTGGGAAGTGGACTATTCCCCCAATGCCACCGGCACGGCGGCGGCCTATCGCCCGGCGGGCGCGCTGGAGCGCGGCGGCAAGCGTGCGGCGGCGACGGGGGACTACGAGTCCTGGTCGCCGGACGGCGATATTCTGGCTGCGTCGCCGGATGGCGACATTTTGGCTGCGTCGCCGGACGCCTGATGATGCTGCGCTTGGGTAGATTGGTGGGACTGGCGTTGCTGGCGCTGGGGGCGTGCAAGGGCGAGCCTGATCCTAAGGCTGCCGCGACGGACATTCCCAAGGCGGTTGCCGCGCAGCCGGTCCAAACCGGCGTGGTTGAGAGCGAATATGGCACTCCGGTGAAGGACCGCGTGGCCACCATCGGCCTGCTCAACAAGCGCAACAATCTGAGCCAGGATCTGGTGCTGAAGCCGGGCGAAGCGCGCCGAGTGGGCAACCTGATCGTCAAGCTCGCCAGTTGCGAGCGCACCTTGCCGTGGGAAAAGCCGCAGGAAACCGGGGCCTTCGTGCAGGTGTTCGTGGAAGAACGCGCCGCCGCCGATCAGCCGCTGGTCTGGCGCAAAAGCTTTTCGGGCTGGCTGTTCAAGGAATCGCCGTCGCTCAATGTGGTGGAGCACCCGGTCTATGACGTCTGGGTCAAGGACTACGCGATGAAGTTCCCGGGCGAGGAAGACAGCCCAGCGCCCGCCGCATCGGCGAGCAGTGCGGCGAAGCCTGCGGGCAATGGCACCAGCAGCGGAACCGGGGCGGTCGCCGCGCCTGCTGCTGCGCCAAAGCCGCCCGCGCCAAGGCCATCCGCTATACCGTCGCCCTCGATCGGGCTTTGAACCGCGCGCAGCCGCTGAAGATAGACGGACTGGTCAATCTCCACCGCGCCCAATGACGCGAGGTGGTCGGTCATGAACTGACAATCGAGCAAGCCCGCTCCCGCCCGCCGCAGCGCTGCGACCAGCCAGGCCAGCGCGACTTTTGACGCGTCGGGCACCCGGCTGAACATCGATTCGCCGCAAAACGCGCCGTCAAACCCCACCCCGTAAAGCCCGCCGACCAGCTGGTCATCCTGCCAGCATTCGACCGAATGGGCGTGGCCCAGCTGGTGCAGTTGCAGATAGCTCGCCTCGATTCGCCCGCTGATCCAGGTGCCGCCGGGATCGCGGCGCGGCGCGGCGCAGGCCAGCAGCACCTGGTGAAATGCGGCGTTGCAGGTCACGTTGAAACGCCCGCGCCGCAGCGTGCGCGCCAAGGAGCCCGACAGCCGGAAGCCATCCAGCGGCAGGATCGCCCGTTTGCGCGGCTCCACCCAGAACAGCTCGTCATCATCGCGGCTGTCCGCCATTGGGAATATCCCGCTGCGATAGGCCAGCAGCAGCATGGCCGGATCAATCACAGCGGGGGTAGCAGGGGCGTGCATCGGGGCAAGGTTAGCATTCAGCGCCGTTGAGGGACAGGCCAATCCTTGCCCCTCGGCACCCCATCTACATCCGCTTTATCGCATCAGTTCTCACGCCGTCGATCCTCCTAACCGCAACGCAGAACTTCCTTCCTCCGCGCAAAGTCGCGATTCGTGGTGCGGCAACCGTTAATGAATAAAATGGCGAAGTTGATGCGCCGGGATTGGGGTAGGTGGCGCTGGTTGTCAGAATCAACTGATACGTTCCAGCTGGCACTGCAAACCGTCCCGGGGCGACTGATGGACTTGGAAACGAGAGGGTTGATCCGCTCGCCGGAACAAAGTGGTAATTGAGGCCACTACCATAAAAATTCGCAGTAACATTGTCCAACGCAATGGACACCGTTGACACCATCCCGTTTGCTTCCACTCTGCAGATCGACGACACGTTGGTGGCGATGATCAGCGGACCAGCAGTTGCAGGAGTCATCGTGGAAATTGCTACGAGGGTGCCAAGGCTGGCAAGTGCTTTGCGGGTAAATTTGACCATTTCGGTGCTCCGATCTTAATTGTTCGAACCCACAAAAAGGGAGCGGGAACATGCAACGGTCGGGTCACGCAGCAAGGTGGTTCAATCAGCGTGAAAATAATTCCGCGCGCAGAAGGCGGCCCAAACATCTTGCCAATCCTGCCTCCCCGCCTTAAAGGCCGCCACTGCCTGCAGGGGTGTAGCTCAGTTGGTAGAGCATCGGTCTCCAAAACCGAGGGCCTGCGGTTCGAGTCCGCACACCCCTGCCAGT
>JANORN010000290.1:0-2467 GCA_031415355.1 Novosphingobium sp.
AGCGCGCGATCAATCTGCAAGGTATCGATGCCGTTGCCGCCGCTGAGCGTACCATAGGCGGTCACCTGCGACACCACGATCACGGTATCGTCCCCGTCGCCCGCAGTGATCGTGTCATTACCGCCATGGGAGATCAGCGTATCAGCATCGACGGTTCCGGTCAGCGTGTCAGATCCAGTGGTTCCGGTGAATGTCGGCACGGTCTGCTCCCCAGCTGCGGCTGCAATTGGCTGCCGGATCGAGGATTTATTGTTGAAAAGCGCGAAAATTCAAGCCATTTCTGCGATCACGGCCCCAAGTCGCGTCGCTTTTCACACTCCGCTGGAGGCGACGAACCGCAGCGGCAGGGTCTTCAGTCCGCCGACAAACGTACTCTTCGCGCGCTTGGGTTCGCCCGCCAGTTCCACGCTGTCGATCCGGTCGAGCAGGGCCTCGAACAGCAGCCGCATTTCCAGCCGCGCCAGATGCAACCCCAGGCACTGATGCGCCCCGCCGCCAAACGCGAGATGGCGGTTGTGCGCGCGCGCGGCATCAAATTTGCGCGGGTTGGCAAACTGCGCCGGATCGTGGTTGGCGGCCACATAGTTGAGCATCAGCCAATCACCCTTGGCGATCTGCACCCCGCCCAACTCGGTGTCTTCCGCCGCCGTGCGCATGAAATGCTGCACCGGCGTGGTCCAGCGGATCGCTTCCTCAACAATCCCCGGCACCAGGCTGCGATCGGCTTTGACGCGCGCGAACTGCTCCGGGTCCTGCGCCAGCGCCAGCATCGCGCCTGCCGTGGAGGCGCTGGTGGTGTCGTGTCCGGCGGCGGCGATGATGATGTAATAGCCGGCCCGGTCGCGCGCCGAAATCGGTTCGCCGTCGATCTGTGCCGTGGCGAGGATGGTCGCGACATCGCTGGTCGGATGAGCGCGGCGCTGCGCTGCCAGTCCTTCAAAATAGCTTTCAAAATCAGCGACTGCGCCTTGCACGATCTGGAATATCTGCTCGGGCGTCAGATTGGCCATGCCCGATTTGTTCAGCTCTTCATCCTGCCCGCCGAACATCTGCTGAGTCAGGAACAGCATCCGCGGCTCGTCTTCCTCCGGCACGCCCAGGATCTGCATCACCACGTGCAGCGGGTAAGGCGCGGCGACCAGCGGAACAAAGTCTGCCATGCCGTCCGCAGCCTGCCCTGCGGCGACAAACTTATCGACCGTCTTCACCGCCAGTTCGCGGATTGCGGCTTCGATGGTGCGCAGGTTCTTGGGCATAAACCAGTCCTGCGTCAGCCGACGCAGCTTGGGATGCTTGGGCGCATCCAGCGACACCAGCGAGGAGACGAGGTTCGGGCTCTCCTCGCCCTGCTGCGCGGTGATCTGGCGCGCGAAGGCCTCGCCTTGCTTGTTGGTGAACACGGTCGCGCGCGGGGCGTTGAGGAACCCGACGTTGTCTTTGCTGACCCGCATCACCTCGTCATAGCCAGTGACCAGCCAGAACGGATCGTGGTCATCGCTGGGCGATTCGATCCGGGTCAGCGGGCTTTCGGCCCGTAGGCGGTCGAACAGATCGAGCAGCGGGGTCCAATCGGCATAGCTTTGCGGATCGAGCACGGCGCGGGCGATTTCGGGGGTGGCAATCGGGGCGTTCATGGGACTAAACTCCACCTTCAGCGGCGTCATAGGCGGCTTTGTATTCATCGCGCAGCAGCCGCTTATAAAGCTTGCCAGTCAGTTCGCGCGGTAGCTGTTCGCGAAAATCAATCTGGCGCGGCATTTTTACGCGGCTCAGCTCCTTGGACAGGTACGCTTGCAGCTCATCAGCCAGCGCGGGGCCAGCATCGGCCATATCGACCGGCTGGATCACCGCCACCACGCGTTCGCCCATATCGGCGTCGGGCGCGCCAATCACCGCCGCGTCCACAACTTTGGGGTGGACCACCAGCAGGTTTTCGATCTCTTGCGGATAGATATTCACCCCGCCCGAAATGATCATGAAGCTCTTGCGGTCGGTCAGGAACAGATAACCGTCTTCGTCCTGATAGCCGACGTCGCCCAGGCTGGACCAGCCGTGCCGGTTGCGGCTTTCGGCGGTTTTTACCGGATCGTTGTGGTATTCAAATACCGGCTGGCTGGGATCGGACGGTTCGAAGAACACCTGCCCTTCGCTGCCGCGCGGCACTTCGTCCCCGTCCTCGTTGCAGATGTGCAAAATGCCCGACAGCGCCTTGCCGACCGAGCCGGGCTTGGTCAGCCATTCCGCGCTGCTGATGAAGGTGGAGCCATTGCCCTCGGTTCCGGCGTAGTATTCGTACAGCACCGGCCCCCACCACTCGATCATCGCACGCTTGACCGGCACCGGGATCGGCGCGGCGGCGTGGATTGCGCATTTGAGGCTGGAAACATCATAGCGCGCGCGCGTTTCCGCTGGCAACTTGAGCATCCGCACGAAATGCGTCGGCACGAACTGGCTGTCAGTGATCCGG
>JANORN010000291.1:0-10340 GCA_031415355.1 Novosphingobium sp.
CGACCCTTGCCATTTTCCCGCCGCCAAGTCGGATACCCCGCCCAACGGTCTTGACCGATCAGGTGAATCTGGGCGCTGCCGACATAATCTTCGAGCGCCTTCTTGAAGGCGTTTCCGAGGGTCTTCACCCGATGTGCCGAAATCTCGCCCGTATCGGCGCGACGCTGCTGCGTCTGGAGATACTCTTCCGCCACTTGCCGAAACGGACGATTGAACACTGCTACGTCATGCTTCACGCGAAACCGAATGTCGGCATCCTGATCGAACGCACGGTCGCGCGCGGATTCCCGATCTGCCGTGTGGAGTGAAATCGTTTTGTAGCGATCCTCTTTGGGGAGCTTGATGCGGCAATAGAAATTGCGGTGAGCCACATCGCCGCGCCGGAAGATGATCAGGCCGGATTTCAGCTCCTCTTTGTCGGTGATAAACGCCATGCCACGCTCCACTGTGCAGATACCGTGCAGGTTAGCGGCGAAAGCGCGCGGAAATCCATAACTGTGCAGGTGCTGTATAGGGGATTATGCCATATTTTATTAGGTTATTCCAGTTATTTACTGGAATCCTGTCATCCCGACCAGTTTTCGGAATCAGAAGATGTCCGGGGGACATCTTCCCGAAAACTCCCGAGCGACAGCGAAGGGGCACGCTCTCCACCATACGATCCCGGTCCCGGGCCAAACTGAGTCCGGGGGACATCCCCCCGAAAATTCCCGAGCGACAGCGACGGGGCACTCTCAAGAAGTAGCGATCCCGGTGCGGGCTTAAGCCCACCTAACCCCCCCGCAACAATTGCACGCCCCAATCGCGCTCAAACAGATAGAGCAGGATCCGCGCCGCCGCGCCGCGTGGAGAGGCCAGGCCGCCGTCGCGCTCCATCAGCAGCCGGGCGTCAGCGTGGGCCAGCGGCAACAGGCGTTGGATCTGCTCCAGGCTCGCGACCCGGAACGGCGTATCACCTGACTGCCGCGTGCCGAGCAGTTCGCCGCCGCCGCGCAGCCGCAAGTCTTCTTCGGCGAGCCGGAAGCCGTCTTGCGTTTCGCGCATCAGCGCCAGCCGCTCGCGCCCCGCTTCGGACAGCGCCTCACCGCGCAGCAACAAGCAGGTGCTCTTGTCCGCGCCCCGCCCGACCCGCCCGCGCAGCTGGTGCAATTGCGCGAGGCCAAAGCGTTCGGCCTGTTCAATCACCATCAGCGTGGCATTGGGAACATCGACCCCGACCTCGATCACCGTGGTCGCGACCAGCAGCCGCGCCTCCCCGGAAACAAATCGCTCCATCGCGGCGTCTTTGGCTTCTGGGCGCAGCTGGCCGTGGACCAGCACAACCGAATCGCCAAAGCGTTCACGCAGCACCGCATGGCGGGCTTCGGCGGCAGCGAGATCGGCGTTTTCGTTTTCACGCACCATCGGGCAGACCCAATAGGCTTGCTGCCCGCCCTCCAAGTGCCGCCCGACCGCGCCGATTACATCGCTCAGGCGCTCGATCGCCACCACCCGGGTATCGATGGCCTGGCGCCCCGGCGGCAGCTCGTCCAGCTGGCTGACCTCCATCTCGCCGTACTGCGCCAGCGTCAACGTACGCGGGATCGGGGTGGCGGTCATGGCGAGACAATGCGGGGTCCGTTTGCCTTTTTGCGTCAGCAGCAAGCGCTGCCCCACGCCAAACCGATGCTGTTCGTCGATCACCACCAGCGCCAGATTCTTGTACGCCACGGTATCCTGAAAGATCGCGTGGGTGCCGATCAGCATCTGGATCGACCCATCGAGCAGCCCCATCAGGATCGATTCGCGCGCGCGGCCCTTGTCGCGCCCGGTCAGGATCGCGATCTCTACCCCGGTGCCCGCTAGCAGCCGGGTCAGCGTGGCATAATGCTGACGCGCCAAAATCTCCGTCGGAGCCAGCAGCGCCGCCTGCGCACCGGCTTCAACCGCGATCAGCATGGCTTCCAGGGCCACCACGGTCTTGCCCGATCCAACATCGCCTTGCAGCAACCGCAGCATCGGCGCGACTTGCGCCAGATCACCCTCGATCTCGCCAATCGAGCGCTGCTGCGCGCCAGTCAGCGGGAACGGCAGATTGAGCTTTGCCCGCAAGCGCCCATCCCCCGCGAGCGGCGTACCTTGACGCGAGCGGTTGCTTTCCTTGACCAGCATCAGCGCCAGACTGTTGGCCAGCAGTTCGTCATAAGCAAGCCGGTCGCGCGCCGCCGGATGTTCATGCTTGTGCGCCAGGGCCAGCGCATCGCGCCAGGCTGGCCACTTCTGCTGGTCAAGCAGCGTCGGCTCGGTCCACTCGGGCAGATCCGGTGCGGTTCCCAGCGCTTGCTCAATCAACAACGCAAGCCGGTGCTGGGTCAGCCCGTCAGACAGCGGGTAAACCGGCTCGGTCAGCTGGCCCAGTAAGGCTGAACTGCTGGCTTCGATATGATCGGGATGAACGATTTGCAGCATCTGGCCATATTGCTCCAGCCGTCCCGCCACCCAGCGCAATTCGCCGACGGGCAACTGCTTCTTCGCGGTATAGCTGGCGCGACCGAACCACGTCAGCGTGCAGATATTGCCCAGCGCATCGCTTGCCAGCACCCGGAATGGTCCGCGGCCGGACGACGCGCGATGCTCAACCGCCGTCAGCGCGACGATGATCTGTTCGCCGACGCTCGCTTCGTCCAGATTGGCCACCGAGCGCCGCTGCACAAACCGTTCGGGCAAGTGGTACAGGAAATCCTTGATCCGGGTCAGCCCCAGCCGCTCCAGCGGGCGCGCCAGGCCCGGCCCGACGCCTTTCAGGCTGTCAGCAGAGACGAACAGGGGATTGAGCCGTTCGGGACGCATCGCCTTCCATAGCCGGGCCGCAGCAGATTTTGCCACAATTTGATGCGGCGCATGGAACTTGCTTTGCAGTGCTGACGTTATGCGTTGAAATTGTGGCGTGATCGCCGCGCCTAGGAGATTGCCATGTTGCTGCCCCACGGAACCGTTGTCGCGCTGCTTGATGGCCAAAAGTTTGAATTGTACCGCAATGACGGGACCGAAAGCGAACCGAGCCTGATTGCGCTCGACGATCCAAAGCTTGATTCCAGCAATCATTCGGCGGGCAGCCATCATTCCAGCGCCGGCAACCACGAAGGCAACATGGTGACTGAAGATGGCCATGCCGTCGCTGCTGCGGGCTGGTTGAACGAACAAGTGCTGGGCCACCACATCCAGCAACTGGTGGTGTTTGCCCCGCCGCGCGCCTTGGGTGAGCTGCGCAAGCATTACCACAAGCTGACCCAGCAGGCCGTGCTGAAGGAAGTGAACAAGGATTACACCGGCCGCGCCGCGGACGAGATCATCGCGGCCCTGCGCGAGAAAACCTAAGCGACCCTATTGAACGCTTGTATTGGCGGCAGTTGCGGCATAGCGGCGGGGACGATGAGCGATCCCAATCCCTCGCAGGAACACCGCCTCCGCCGCATGCAATTTCGCGCCTGGCATCGCGGCACGCGTGAGGCAGACTATGTGGTCGGGGGATTTTTCGACACCTATCACGCCACTTGGGGCGAGGCGGACTGCCAATGGTTTGAAGCGCTGCTGGATGAACAGGATGTCGATATCCTGGGCTGGGCGTTGGGCACAATCACCATTCCAGCGGCGTTCGCCGGGCCGCAGATGGCCCTGCTGTGCCAGCTCGACTACGTTGAAATCCCGCGCTGACAGGCTGCGCGTAACCGGCTAGGGCGGTGGCGAATCCCTCCCCCTCGCTGGCCGCAATCTGGCTCGCGAGGCACTTGCCGTTGCGAGAGCCATGCCTGACCTGACCAAAATCCTCTCCGCCACCGCTCCGCTGACCCTGGCAGGCCTGGCACGCGGAGCGCAGCCGCTGGTGCTGGCTGACCTGGCGCGCGCCGCCGTACAAAGCCTTGGGGCCCGCGCGGTGTTCATCGCGGCGGATGATGCGGCGATGCAGGCGATTGCTGACTGCGCAACGTTCTTCGCGCCCGAACTGGACGTGGTGACGTTCCCCGCGTGGGATTGCCTGCCCTACGACCGGGCCAGCCCGGCGCTGTCGGTCAGTGCGCGGCGACTGGCAACGCTCCACCGGCTGCAAGCGCCCCGGCACGGCCCGCAATTGCTGGTCACCACCGCCAATGCCGTGTTGCAGCGGGTGCAGACCCCGTTCCGAATCCGCGAATCGGTGCGGCTGATCACCCCGGGCATGGAGATCGGCCGCGAAAGCCTGATCGCGCTGCTCCAGCGGCAGGGCTATACCCGCACCGATACGGTGATCGATGCCGGTGAATATGCCGTGCGCGGGGCGATTTTCGACCTGTGCCCCTCCGGGCTTGAGGCCGGGCTGCGACTGGACTTCTTTGGTGATGAGCTGGAAACGTTGCGCCTGTTCGATCCGGCGACCCAGCGCTCGACCGGCACGCTCGATCAGCACCTGTTGCTGCCCGCCAGCGAGGCCTTGCTCGACGATGCCAGCATCAAGCGCTTTCGCAGCCGTTATCTCGATCTGTTCGGCGCGACCGCGACCGGCGATCCGTTGTATCAGGCGATCAGCGATGGCCGCCGCCTGGCCGGGATGGAGCATTGGCTGCCGCTGTTTGAGGACCGGATGGTCACGCTGTTCGATCATCTGACGGGCGACGATTTGATCCTGATCGACAGCGCTGCGCGCACGGCTGCCGATGAGCGACTGAAGGACATCGCCGATTATCACACCGCGCGGACTGATACCTCAGGCAAGGCCGCCGGCAGCTATCGCCCGCTCGCGCCGGATGCGCTCTACCTGTCCGCGGCTGAGCTCGCCGCCGCGCAGCAACAGCAGCCGGTCCACATGACCGAAATTTTCAGCCAGCCAGACGGCGCGACCACGCTGGATTTCGGCTTTGGCTCTGCCCGTGATTTCGCGCCCGAGCGTGCGCGCGGAGAGAACGTCTATGAAGTCGCCGCGACCTATCTGACCGGGCAAGCCAAACGCGGCCGCAAGACGGTAATTGCGTGCTATTCCAACGGCAGTCGCGCCCGGATTGCCGCCATTTTAGGCGAAGCGGTCAAGCCGGTGCCCGAACTGGCGGACGACTGGCACACCGCGCTGGGTCTTGCCGCCAAGGGCACGCCAGTGGCGATCGTGCTGCCGCTCGATAATGGCTTTGCGACCGACGATCTGGAACTGGTCACCGAGCAGGACATTCTGGGTGATCGACTGGTCCGCCGCAAGAAACGCCGCAAAAGCGCCGATGCATTCCTGGCCGAGCTGGCGGCGCTGACGCCCGGTGATCTGGTGGTGCATATGGACCACGGCATCGGGCGCTATGAAGGATTGCAGTCCATTCCGGTCGGGCAATCACCGCATGATTGCGTGATGCTGACCTATGCCGGCGGCGACAAGCTGTACATCCCGGTTGAGAATATCGACGTGCTCAGCCGCTACGGCAGCGACAGCGATCTGGTGCCGCTGGACCGGTTGGGCGGGGAAGCCTGGCAGCGGCGCAAGAGCCGCCTGAAGGAACGGATCCGGGCAATTGCCCACGAATTGCTCAAGACGGCAGCCGCGCGGGCCCTGCGCCAGGCCCCGGTGCTGTTGCCCGATCAATCGGGCTATGACCAGTTCGCCGAGCGCTTTCCCTGGACCGAAACCGACGATCAGGAACGCGCAATTGAAGAAGTGCTGGGCGATCTGGCGCAAGGCAAGCCGATGGACCGGCTGGTCTGCGGCGATGTCGGGTTCGGCAAGACCGAAGTGGCCTTGCGCGCGGCGTTTGTCGCGGCGCTGGGCGGACAGCAAGTGGCAGTCGTCGCCCCCACCACCCTGCTCGCGCGCCAGCACTACAGCAGTTTCGTCGAGCGTTTCGCCGGGTTCCCGCTCAATGTCGGGCGGCTCTCGCGACTGGTTCCGGCCAAGGAAGCCGCCGCCGCACGCGAACACCTGAGCGACGGTACGCTCGATATCGTGATCGGCACGCATGCGATTCTGGCGAAGAGCGTCCAGTTCAAGCGGCTGGGCCTGGTGATTGTTGACGAGGAGCAGCGCTTTGGCGTGAACCACAAAGAGGCGCTCAAGCAGCTTCGCACCGATGTCCACGTCCTCACCCTCACCGCTACCCCGATCCCCCGAACCTTGCAGATGGCGATGAGCGGCCTGCGCGAGCTGTCCACGATCCAGACCCCGCCGGTCGACCGGCTGGCGGTGCGGACCTATGTGATGGAATGGGACGATATGGTGATGCGCGAAGCCTTGCTGCGCGAACACCATCGCGGCGGGCAGAGCTTTATCGTCGTCCCCCGGATTGCCGATATGGAAGCGGTCGAAACCTGGCTGCGGCAGACCGTGCCCGAGGTTCGGTTCGTCGCCGCGCACGGCCAGATGGCCCCCACCGAAGTCGAAGAACGGATGAGTGCATTTTACGAGAAGCGTTATGATGTGCTGGTTTCCACCACGATCATCGAATCCGGGCTCGATATTCCCAGCGCCAACACGATCATCATCCACCGCGCGGACCGGTTTGGCCTGGCACAGCTGTATCAGCTGCGCGGGCGGGTCGGGCGGTCAAAGTTGCGCGCCTATGCCTATCTGACCACCCTCGCCGATACGGCCTTGTCCGAAGTCGCGCAAAAGCGGCTGAAGGTGCTGGGCGATCTCGACAGCCTGGGCGCGGGGTTCCAGCTTGCTAGCCACGATCTGGACATTCGCGGGGCGGGCAATCTGCTCGGCGATGAACAGTCCGGCCATATCCGCGAAGTCGGGTTTGAGCTGTATCAGGCGATGCTGGAAGACGCGATCCTAGCGGCCAAGGCGGGTGAGATCGGGCTGGCGAAAGAACGCCACAGCCTTAATCCGCAAATTACGGTCGATGCGCCGATCATGATCCCGGACGATTACGTGCCCGATCTCACCGTGCGGATGGCGCTGTATCGCCGCCTCAACGATGCCGAAAACCAGGCGGAGATCGAAGCGCTGTCAGCCGAAATGATTGACCGGTTCGGCCCCCTGCCCGGCCCCACCGAAAACCTGATCAAGCTGATCGCGATCAAGCGTCAAGCGATCACGGCCAATATCTCCCGAATCGATGTCGGCGCGAAGGGCACGCTGGTGTCGTTCCACAAAGACCAGTTCCCCGATCCGCTCGGGTTGGTGGCCTATGCGGCGCGGTTAGCGGGCACGATCAAGCTGCGGCCCGACAACAAGATCGCGGTCCAGCGTGCCTGGGGCGATCCGCAGGCGCGGCTGAACGGGCTGTTGCAACTGACCAAAGGGCTGAGCACGATTGCGCTGAAGGCGAAGAAGGCGGGCTAACCGCGCGCAAGCGCCAGGAATTCGGCGGCGCTGAGCGGCGGGGCACGCAAGAAGCCTTGCCATTTGTCGCAGCCTTCGCTGACCGCAACCAGCCGCTGGGCTTCAGTTTCAATTCCCTCGGCGATCACCTTGATGTCGAGCGCGCGGGCCATCGCGATGATCCCGCGCAATACGGCCAGATCGCGCGGATCGCCGACCACGCCGTCGAGCATTGAGCGGTCTAGTTTCAGAAAATCCAGCGGCAAAGTTTTCAGATAATTGAAGTTGCAGAATCCCGCTCCGAAATCGTCCAGCGCCACTTGCACGCCTTGGCGCGAGAGCTGCTCCAACCCCTGGGCGGCGTGAGCAATGTCGCCGAGCAAGACCTGTTCGGTCACTTCGAGCGTCAACCGCCAGGCCGAATAGCTGGTGCTGTCCAGCAATGCGGAAAACTCGCCTGCAAAGTCCGGCGCGCTCAGATCGCTGGCGGTGACATTCAGCGACAGCCGCAGATCCATCGGCCAGCGCTCCGCCGCCTCCAGCGCAATCCGCGCGATGTGCCGCGATAGCTGTGCCATATGGTCTGACCGTTCGGCGGCTGCGAACAGCACCCCGGCCCCGATCCGGCCCAGCTTGGGGTGGTTCCAGCGCGCCAGGGCCTCTGCCCCGGCCAGCCGGTCACTGGCGCAGTAATATTGCGGCTGATAGACCACTTCGATCTCGTCGCGATCAATCGCGCCGAGCAGGTCTGCATCGAGTTGCAACGGACTGCGTCCGCCCCGCGCGGCTTCGCCATCGGCCCAGAGCAGGCGCTTGCCGGAATGGGCCAGCAACAGCGACAAGGTATGCGCCAACCGCTCGAACACCGCCGGCGGGGCTTCGTCAGTCAGCCCGCGCAACATCGCCATGCGCGGCGAAAGGCGAACCGTCCCGCCCGGCGTCACGATCGGCTTGGTCAGCGCGGTCAGCAATTGTGCGGCAAAGAACTGCCAGCGCTCGCGGCTGCATGGTTCGGTTGCCAGCAGCATGAACTGGCTGCCGTTGACCCGCGCGAGCACCCAGGGGCCTTCCAGTTCGTCTGCGGCGAAGTGCCTAAGCGTAGCTGCGACTGCCGCCAGTGCGGCATCCCCGGTCGCAGTGCCGAACGCCAGATTAACGGCATCGAACCGCCGTAGCCCCAGCAGCAGCGCGTGGATTTGCATCCCTTCGCCCAGCCACTGTTCCAGCCGCACCTGCGCGGTTTCGCGGCCCAGCAGACCGGTCAGCGGATCGCGTGCTGCGGCGATAGAATCGGGATCGGATGAATCCATCATTGCGCCATAGCGCACTAGGCCTACCAAAGCCTTGCCTTGATCACTGATTGCCAAGGTCGAACCGGCATCCTATTCCCCGTCTCGAACATGACCGCCCCCACCAATCTTGCTCTGCTCGTTTCACTCACCCCGCGCGCGCAAGAGGCGGGGGAAGAACTGGCGCGTAGCCATGCTTTCGTTCCGCTGGCGGAGGCGGGCGCAGTCGTCGTGCTTGGCGGGGATGGGTTCATGTTGCAGGTCCTGCATCAAATGCTCGATTCGGGGCGGGTGATCCCGGCCTATGGGATGAATTTGGGCACTGTCGGCTTCCTGATGAACCGGCACAAGAGCAGCCGCCCGCTGACTGACCGGATCGCCCGCGCGCGGCCGATTGCGGTGGCCCCGCTGGCGATGACCGCCACCACCGGCAGCGGCGCCGAACAGACTTTTTTTGCGATCAACGAAGTATCGCTGCTGCGCGAAACCCGCCAGACGGCCAAGCTGGAAGTCTCGGTCAACGGCAAGGTCCGCGTGGCGGAATTGTCCTGCGACGGGGTGCTGGTCGCGACCCCCGCCGGATCGACCGCGTACAACCTGTCCGCCAACGGTCCGATTCTGCCGCTAGGTTCAAACGTGCTGGCGCTGACCCCGATCAGCCCGTTCCGGCCCCGCCGCTGGCGCGGGGCGATCCTGCCCGATCATTACGAGGTCGGGTTTCGGGTGCTTGATCCGGTCAAGCGCCCAGTTGCAGCAGTGGCCGATCAGAAGGAACTGCGCGATATCGAGGCCGTGCGGGTCAAGATTGCGCGCGAGCATCAGTTGACCTTGCTGTTCGATCCAGGCCGGACGCTGGAAGAGCGCATCTTCTCCGAACAGTTCCAGGTGTAAATTTCCGCGTCCAGCGCTTGCCAAATCACGTGCTGCTGTTATAGGCGCACCCCTGTCCGAGAGATCGGACTGCTCCCCGATAGCTCAGCGGTAGAGTAGGTGACTGTTAATCACTTGGTCGTAGGTTCGAATCCTACTCGGGGAGCCACTATTCTGCTGAAAGCCCTGCCCTCTGGCGGGGCTTTTGCGTTTCAGAGCGGCGACGCTGCGCAATGGCGGTCAATCCACGCCTGATGACTGGGCATGGCGTCCGCAGCGCGTGCCAGTGCCGCTTCCAGCTTGGTCAGCACGTCACGCCCATCGCTGGGGCGCAGCGCCAGCAGCGGATCGATGCCTTCGGGAATGTTGCCCTGACCAATATGCACCGCGAGCCAGCTGGGCGGGCCAAACAGATCGGCGTCACGCTGGACCAGACGGCCATGGCGGCGAAAATGTTCGATTTTCCACTCGACCGTTTCGGGCACAGCCATATCGCGGCAATAGCGCCACAGTTCGGCATCATCGCGCGCCGTCAGCTTGTAATGCAGGATGATGAAATCGCGAATCCGCTCATATTCGTTGATCGCGATGCGGTTGTATTCATCAATCACCAGCGGATCGAAGCGGCGATCCGGGAACAGCGCCAGCAGCTTCGCAATCCCCGCTTGAATCAGATGGATCGAGGTCGATTCGAGCGGTTCCATGAACCCGCTCGATAGCCCGATCGCGATCACATTCTTGTTCCAGAACAGGTTGCGCCGCCCGGTGGTGAAGCGCAGCGGACGCGGATCGGCCAGCGCCTCGCCGTCCAGATTGGCGAGCAGCGTTGCCGCCGCGTCATCGTCAGAAATGAATTGGCTGCAATAGACATAGCCGTTCCCGGTGCGGTGTTGCAGCGGAATTCGCCACTGCCAGCCCGCCGC
>JANORN010000292.1:0-1624 GCA_031415355.1 Novosphingobium sp.
AGCGTCAGGCCCGCGTCCCATTCCCTGGCATCGCACAAGGCCTGGGCGATCAGGCTCTGCGACAGCAGGTCGATCATGCCGATTTCCTCGGCAATCGGGATGAAAACCTGGGGTCCGACAAGGCCGAAGATCGGCGAGTTCCAGCGCGCCAGCATTTCAAAGCCGGTCAGTTTGCCGCTCGCCAGATCGATCTGTTGTTCATAATAGGGCACAAATTCACCCAGGGGGATACCGCGCCTGATCCCGGTTTCCAGCTCGCGGCGGATGCGCAGTTCGCTTTCCATGCCCGGCTCATACCAGAAATGGCGGTTCCGCCCCTGGCGCTTGGCCTGATACATGGCGACGTCGGCGGCGTTGAGCAGTTGCTTGACGGTCATCGGCGCGCCGCCGGGCGCATAATTGCCATCGCTGCGCGCGATGCCCATCGAGACTGTTACTGCCTCCATGGCTTCGGCTTCGCCTTCGGTGCTGGGCGTGGCGATCGCGCTAATCAGATTGGCGACAATTTCGTCTATCCGGCTCGGCTGGGCAGGGTCAAACGGCACCAGACAAACGAATTCATCGCCGCCGACGCGGGCCAGCAGCGCACGCGGGGGCAGGATGGCGGAAATGCGCCGGGCGCAGTCTTTCAGCACCTGATCACCCGCGCCGTGGCCGTAGAAATCGTTGACCTGCTTGAAGCCGTCGAGATCGGCCATGATCAGGGCGGTTGCCTCGCCGCGTTCGGCGCTCTGCGCGATCAGTGGGCCGGCGGTTTCGCCAAGGCCGCGCCGATTGAGAAATCCAGTCAGGGCATCGTATTGCGCCAGTTGCAACGCCTTGGCCTCGCCCGCCTGCCGGTCGGTCACTTCCACCGAAAGCATGCGGTAGCGGTGCCAGCCGAACAACAGCAGCGCGATATTGAGCAGCAGCGCGCAAAGCTGGATGGTGTCGGGCCCGGGTCCACGGCCGTTCATTGCGCCAACCACCAGCCCCATCGCCGCGCCGCCGGTGCCGATGAACAGGATGATAGCGGCAATCGCTATGCCCAGCGAGATAGCATCCCGCTCGCGCATGGCTTCGCCCGGCGGTTCCAGATGCCCGCTGCATATTTCAGTCGTTGATTCACTTGACCAGTTCAAGACAAAGGCCCCCGCACGTCTTGCAGTGGGCAATACGCAGTCCGGGCAAAGAAATGGTTAAGTCAGGCTTTCAGTCCAATCTCGCGCAGCCGTTCCTGCAAGTAATCGTCCGCCAGAATCGGCACTGGGTAGCGGTCTGGCATATCGGCGGAGATGCATTGCGGCAGGGTGGCAATCGAAAAATCGCCGCGCGGATGCAGGAAGAAGGGCATCGAATAGCGGCTGTGCGCGGCGCGCACCGCGCCGGGATTGCGCACGCGGTGGGTGGTGGATGGCAGCTTGTGGTTGGTCAGGCGTTGCAACATGTCGCCGGTGTTGACCACCAGAGCGCCCTCCGGCGGGGAGACGGTAATCCACTCGCCATTGCTGTCCAACAACCAGTCGAAGGCGTGGGCGGGCGTCTCGAGATGGTCAACCAAGGAACCCGAAACGAGCTCCCTGGTGTTCAGAAAGTCGAGCGCCTCGTCAAGCTCGCAGCCGTGGTCGTGCGTCTTGGGTCCAGC
>JANORN010000293.1:0-3610 GCA_031415355.1 Novosphingobium sp.
TGAAGCTGTTTCTTGGCAGCTTCCGCAATCACGCGGGCTTCCATGAAGACGTCACCGTTGGCATCGGGCAACGGCTGATGGCAGAAATGGAGCCGCGCTGGCTGCGGATCGGGGGCTATTGGTACCCGCGCGGTGGCATCCCGATCGACGTTTTCTGGCAAAGCAGCGCGCCGCCCGAAGGCCTCTGGGTGCCCGATCAAGGCGTGGCTGGATATCGCGGGCGCGGCTAAACTGCCACAGGTCTGTTGTAAAATTTCTGTCACATCGCAATCGGGCTTTCGCGCCCGTTCAGCCTGAATTAGCGGCGCGGTCTCCGTTTCCCGTTTTGCACCGACAGGGGTACCCAGGCATGGTTCGCTCAATTCACTTCAAGTCCACCGTTGGGGCCGCCGCTCTGCTGGCAGCGCTGGCTATTTCGGCACCGGTCATGGCGCAGGACGCCGCGGACGCCCGGCTTGATGAAATCATCGTCACCGCACAGCGGCGTTCGGAGAACCTCCAGGATGTCCCGGTGTCGGTCGCGGCGATCAGTGGTGAGGCCTTACAGGTCGCGAGCGGGGCGGGCGCCGATGTTCGCGCGCTGTCTGGCCGCGTTCCCAGCCTCACCATCGAAAGCTCGTTTGGCCGCACCTTTCCGCGCTTTTACATCCGCGGGCTGGGCAATACCGATTTTGATCTCAATGCCTCGCAGCCGGTCAGCCTGGTCTATGACGATGTCGTGCTGGAAAGCCCGATCCTGAAGGGCTTTCCGGTGTTCGATCTGGACCGGGTGGAAGTGCTGCGGGGTCCGCAGGGCACGCTGTTTGGCCGCAACACTCCAGCAGGAATCGTGAAGTTCGATACGGTCAAGCCCGATGCGACTGGCCGCAACTATGTGCGCGCCAGCTATGGCAGCCTGGGCACCGTCAACGCCGAAGCCGGGATCGGTGGCGAGTTGGGTGGCGGTATTTCGGCTCGTATCTCTGGCCTGTATCAGCGCCGGGAAGACTGGGTTGATAACCTTGACGCCGCAGGCGAGGACAATCTGGAAGGGTTTGAAGACTTCGCCGCGCGCCTGCAATTGCAGGTCGAGCCGAGCGAGGCGCTTACGCTGCGGCTGGTTGGCCAGATCCGCGCGTTTGATGGCACCGCGCGGGTGTTCCGCGCCAATGCCTTTGCCAAAGGCAGCAACCAGCTGATCGGCCTCACCGGGCTCACCAGTGAATTCCGCCGCGATCAGACCCGCGCCGATGGACTGAATTTCCAGACGCTCGACAACTACAACGTCGGCTTTACCGCGGAATATGACGCGGGTCCGGTCACGATTACCTCGGTCAGCAGCTACTGGAACGGCAATCTCTACAGCCGCGGCGACATCGATGGCGGGTTCGGCAACCAGTTTGCCCCCACCATGGGCCCCGGCTTCATTCCGTTTTCCGCGCAATCGCAGGATAATGTGCCCAGTCTGGACCAGTTCACGCAGGAACTGCGGTTTGCGTCGAACAATACGGGTGGCCTCGGTTATCAGCTCGGGGTGTTCTATTTCAATGAAAAGTTGGACATCACCAGTTTCGATTTTGGTGCACCCATCAGTACGACAGCTGCGGCGGTCGCTAGCCAGCGCCAGGACAGCACTGGATGGGGCCTGTTCGGATCGCTGAGCTACGAATTCGATTCTGGCATGAAGCTCCAAGGCGGCATGCGCTATAACGATGACAAGCGGGATCTGGTGGCTGCCCGCACTCTGGATACTCGGCCCGGGTTTCTGGGATTTGGCGGCACAGTGGCTCCGCAAAGCGCGAGTGTGAGCGACCAGGTGGTAACTTGGGACCTGGCGATGACCTATCCGGTCTCGGATGACGTTAACCTGTTCGCCCGCGTGGCGAAGGGTTATCGCGCGCCGTCAATTCAGGGCCGCCTGCTGTTTGGCCGCACGCTCTCCGTTGCCGCTAGCGAAACCACGATGAGCTATGAAGCTGGTCTGAAATCGACCTTGGCTGATGGCAAGGTTCGGTTCAATCTGACCGGCTTTGCGTTCAGCACGGATAACCTGCAACTGACGGCAGTGGGCGGTGCATCTAACTTCACTACCTTGCTGAACGCAGCCAATGTCGATGGCTATGGCTTCGAAGCAGAATTTGAAGCCAAGCCCGCAGCTGGTGTGACACTGACCGCTGGCCTGTCCTACAACCACAACCAGATCGATGATCCGGCGGCCTTTGTGGCAGGCTGCGGTGCGCCGTGCACCGTGCTCGACCCGGTCCGCGTCGGCAGCCCCGGGATATTTTCGATCAATGGTAACCAGCTGCCACAAAGCCCGCGCTGGATTGCCAACTGGACTGCCGGTTATGCTGCGCCGATCGGGGACGGTGAACTCTACGTCTATACTGACTGGGCCTATCGTTCGAAGGTGCAGTTCTTCCTCTATGAGTCGGTTGAATTCAGCGATGACAATATGTTGGAGGGCGGTCTGCGGATCGGGTACCGTACCGACCGGTTTGATATCGCTGCCTTCGCGCGCAATATCACCAACGATGTCTCTGCCGTTTCTGGCATCGATTTCAACAACCTGACGGCGATGGTCAACGAACCCCGCGTGTTCGGGGTGGAAGCCTCGGTCAAGTTCTGATCGTTGGCGGCTCAGCTGGAAAAACAACGGGCGCCGGTCGAAAGATCGGCGCCCGTTTGATTTTTCAAGCCAAGACCGAACCTGGCAAATCGAAAAACGTCAGCGCGTCCCCAAGCCACGCGCGATGATCCCGCGCAGGATTTCGCGCGTGCCGCCGCGCAGGCTCCAACTGGGGGCATTGTGGACGATATTGGCGAGCACGCCGGCATAGGCCTGGGCTGACCGCGGATCGGGCTCGCAATCGAACAGTTCGCGCGCAATATCAGGCAGGCTTTGTTCAAACAGCGCGCCGACATCCTTGACGATGGCGGCTTGCAGGCTGGCGTCCTGGTGCTCTTGCAGCATCCCCGCGACCGAGCGCGATAGCCGCCGCAGCACCGCCAGCCGCGCGGTGACCCGGCCAATGGTGATCAAGGCGGCGTCACTGGTGTGGCCTTTCAACACTTCGAGCAATTGCACCAGCAGTTCGATTGACGAGAGGAATCGTTCGGGGCCGGAGCGTTCGAACGCCAGCTCGCTCATCACCTGGTCCCAGCCCTGGCCTTCTTCGCCGAGCAGCATGTCGGCGGGGACCAGCGCGTCTTCGAAGTGCATTTCGTTGAAGTGGTGTTGCCCGGCCAGGTCAATGATGGGCTTGATCGATAGGCCCGAAGTCTTCTTTAGATCGACCAACAACTGGCTGGTGCCCTGCTGCCGGTCCGCCGGGGTGCCGCTGGTGCGGCAGAACAGAATCACATAGTCTGCCTCATGGGCGAAGCTGGTCCAGACCTTGGTCCCGGTGACTCGGTAAACGTCGCCATCGCGGATCGCCTTGGTCCGGGTCGCTGCAAGGTCCGAACCGGAGTCCGGCTCGCTCATCCCGATCCCGAAGCTGAACTCTCCCGCCGCGATGCGTGGCAGGAAGAACTGCCGCTGCGCCTCGGTGCCGAATTTCAGCACGCTCGGCCCGCTTTGCCGATCGGCGATCCAGTGCGCGCCCACTGGCGCACCAGCGGCGAGGCA
>JANORN010000294.1:0-3205 GCA_031415355.1 Novosphingobium sp.
CACGAAGCAGGAAAGGAAGAGATTTTTCACGCAAAGCCGCAAAGACGCTAAGAGGCCGTTCTGCGCCGCAGGCATGGTCTTCCAATTCGACGTTTTGGCTTACCGGAACGCCAGATTTTGAAGGGGCTTTGCCCCAAACGGAACCTCTTTGCGTCTTTGCGGCTTTGCGTGATGCATCCCTTCTTGCTTCTTCCTCTGCGCTCTCCGCGCCTCTGCGCGCGAAAGAATCTTCCTCCCTTCGCGTCACCGCGCCGCTGCGTGAATCATCCAGCCTGGGCGCGTCGCAATGACTGCGCTCTGCAATGCCCGCGTTGCCGATATCTGCACCGTGCCGCTCGCCGGGCCGGATGATTTTGCGGGCTGGCGCGAGCAGGCACGGCGGTTGTTGCTGGCGCAGGTTCCGCCGGACCGGGTGCTGTGGCAAGTGCAGGGTGCGAATGAGTATGAGGGCGGTGGCGATCTGTTCGCGCTTGCTTCAACGCCACCCGCGCCGCCTGCCGATGCCCCGCCGCCGCGCGTGCCGCGCGCGTTCCTGGCGCTGGCGGGCAAGGCCGCGTTGCATGCTGATCCCACCCGGTTTGCGCTGCTGTACCGCTTGCTGTGGCGGCTTCAGACCAAACCCGGCTTGCTGGAGGATGCGGCCGACAACGATGTGCGCAAACTCGGTGATCTGGCCCGCACGGTGCGGCGCGATATCCACAAGATGCGTGCTTTCGTGCGGTTCCGCGTGGTGGAGGCGGAGGATGGCAGCGAGCACTACGTCGCCTGGTTTGAACCATCGCACCACATCCTGCGCGCCAATGCAGCGTTTTTCGTGAACCGCTTCACCGCGATGCACTGGTCGATTCTGACCCCGGCGGGCTCGCTGCACTGGGACGGGCAGGTGCTGCGCGAAGGTCCGCCCGCGCAGCGCGAAGATGCCCCGGCGGGCGATCCGGCAGAGGACTTGTGGCGCAAATACTACGCCGCGATCTTCAACCCCGCGCGGCTGAAAGTGGGGGCGATGTTGAAGGAAATGCCGCGCCGCTATTGGAAAAACATGCCCGAAGCCGCGCTGATCCCCGCGCTGATCGCGGGGGCGCAGGCGCGTGAGGCGGCGATGGTCGATGCCGGGGCAACGCTGTTTAATGCGGAACGCCCGGCCTCGCTAGCGGCGATCACGGCGGAGATTGCAGTGTGTCAGCGCTGCGCCATCGGCTGCAACGGCACCCGCGCGGTGGCGGGCGAGGGGCGGGCAGATGCCGCGCTGATGATCGTGGGCGAACAGCCCGGCGATAGCGAGGAACTGGCCGGGCGGCCGTTCGTGGGCCCCGCCGGACAATTGCTGCGCGCGCATCTGGGCGATGCCGGGATTGATCTGCGGCAGGCCTGGCTGACCAATGCGGTCAAGCACTTCAAGTTCACACCAAAAGGCAAACGCCGCCTGCACCAGAACCCGACTGCGAAGGAGATCGATACCTGCCGCTGGTGGGTGGAAAGTGAGCGGGCTTTGGTGCAGCCGCGCCTGGTGCTGGCGCTGGGGGCCAGCGCGGCGCGGGCGGTGCTGGGCAGAACCGTCAGCGTGCAAGCGGTGCGCGGGCAGGCCTTGCCGTTGGAGGATGGGCCGCTGGAAGACGGCTCCGAACTGTGGATCACCACGCACCCGTCTTACCTGCTGCGGCTGGATGATGCGGCGCGCACGGCGGAGGAGGCGCGCTTTGCGGCGGACCTGCGCGCGGTCGCGGCGCGGCTGGCCGGGCTGGCGGCATGAGCCATGCCAGAGGCTCCGCTCACCCCTGATCGCCGCCGGGTCGATCCCGGTCACGGGCTTGGCGCTCCGCCGCGCGCAGCGTTTGTCGAGCTGGGCCTCGCCAGCTGTTTTTCGTTCCTGCGCGGGGCGTCGGACCCGGTCGATCTGGTCACCACCGCGCGCGTGCTGGGCTATGATGCGGTCGGGATTGCCGATGCCAATAGCATGGCCGGGGTGGTGCGGATTCATGCCGAGGCCAAGGCGCTGCATCTGCGGCCCCTAATCGGCTGCCGGATTGAGACGACCGAGGGGCTGGCCTTCCTGGCCTATCCCACCAACCGCGCCGCCTATGGCCGCCTGTGTCAGCTGATCTCCGCCGGACGAATGCGGACGCTGGCAGGGGAATGGCAGGACAAAGGTGCCTGCGACATTTCCCTCGCGATGCTGGCTGAGCATTCGGAAGGCGTGCAACTGGTGCTGGTCCCCCCGGCGGACTTGGCGGCGGAGTTTACACTTGCGGTGGCCAGCAATGTCGTCCCGCTGTTTGATTCACGCGGCGGTGCGGAGACGCGGAGAAGGAAAAGAGACGAAGATGTTTCACGCAAAGACGCAAAGGCGCAAAGAGGCCGCTCTGCGCCGCAGGCATGGTCTTCCAATTCCACATTTCCGCTTACCGGAACGTCGAATTTTGAAGGGGCTTTGCCCCAAGCGGAACCTCTTTGCGTCTTGGCGTCTTTGCGTGATAAATCTCTTGCTTCTTCTTTCCTTCCTCCCGTCTCCGCGCCTCTGCGTGAAACAAGCCTGCTAACCGCGCCGTTCAGTGCAATTCTCCTGCACCTGACTCAGCAGCTCCCCACGCTGCGCCATCTTGCGGCGAGCTATCTTTACACTGGTGACGACCTCGCCCGGATTGCCGCGCTGGACCAGCTGGCGTGCGCCAGCGGCCTGACTATCCTCGCCACCAATCAGGTGCTGTACCACGCGCCGCAGCGCCGTCCGCTGCACGATGTGATGACCGCGATCCGGCACAAGACCACCGTCGCCGCGGCTGGCCACCTGCTGCAGCCCAATGCCGAACGCCACCTCAAATCGCCTGAGCAGATGCAGCGGCTGTTCGCGCGCTGGCCGCAGGCGATCGCGGCGGCGCGGGCGGTCGCGGATGCCTGCGCGTTCAGCCTGGACGAATTGCGCTATGAGTATCCGCAGGCGCTTTATCCCGACGGGCTGGATGCGCAGGGCTATCTGGCGCGGCTGACCTGGGCGGGCGCGGCGGAGCACTACCCGCCCGCGAAATATCCCGGCGGCGTGCCCGAAACGGTGGTGGAAACCTTGCATAAGGAACTGGCGCTGATCGGCAAGAAGGAGCTGGCGCAGTATTTCCTGACGATCAAGGACATCGTCGATTTCGCGCGCAGCCGCCAGCCGCCGATTCTGTGCCAGGGGCGCGGCTCTGCGGCCAATTCGGCGGTGTGCTTT
>JANORN010000295.1:0-3841 GCA_031415355.1 Novosphingobium sp.
GACCTCACGCTCATCGGCCATGTAGAAGATCGTATGCCGCCCCGCTGTGATCCTGCGCAAGCCGGGGCGAGGGAGTTCAGCGTCCGATCCGAGCATCGGGTTTTCCACGATCCGCTGCACTTGCGCCTCAATCGTATCGAGATAACGCCGGGTCATCTTCGCACCCCATTGCGCCTGCGACCATGCCGCTGCGCCCACGAAATCACGTTGCGCCACTGCGTGATACCACAATTTGCGCTTCATTGATCGGGGTAGTTCGCGTCGATCCAGCTTCGCATATCGAACTCAACCAGCGGACTCGCCAGCCCTTCGTCAATCGCTTCGAGCAACTTCGATTTAAACACCGCGCGCTCTTCATGCAGCCGCAGTGCGTCGCGGATCACCTCGCTGGTCGAGTCAAATTCGCCCGCCGCAACTTGGGCGCGGGTGTAATCCATCCACCGTTCGTTTAGCAAGTAGGGTGCATTAAGGCTTCGCCGAAATGCACCGCGTGGCGCGAGCGACATTGGTTCTATTCCGCGAGGGTGCATTTCGCCTAGGCTCAATGCACCCTACCCGGTTTGCGGTGACGGACTAATTCAACCCAATATCGCCCATTCTCTACTTGCGTCCACACGCCCAATCGGCAACCATCCCACCCATGCCCAAGGTCTTCAGCTGGAACGGTTACCGCTTTCACTTCTAATCGGATGAGGGCAATCCGCGCGAGCCGATGCATATCCATGTCGAGCGTGACGACGCTGACTGCAAGTTCTGGCTTTATCCTGAAATCAGGCTCGCCTATAACCATGGCTTCAACGCTCGCATCATCAAGCAATTGACTGGGGTGGTTGAAGCGCACCGGACTGAGATCGAAAGGGCATGGAATGAGCACTTCACCTAGAGCTACCGCCGTCCGTTTCGATGAAGACAGTTTCTGGGTGGACCTTGAAGACGGCCGCACCCTTGGCATCCCGCTCGCCTGGTTTCCGCGATTGCTGCACGGCTCGCCCGAACTGCGCGCCAAAGTCAGCATCAGCCCCAGCGGCCTCCATTGGGACGAACTCGACGAGGACATTTCTGTTGCAGGCCTGATCGCAGGCCGGGGCGATCAGACGCGGGTGCGCAAGGTTGCTGCGTGAACCGGGTGCCGAATGTGATGCGCTGATAGGATCGTATCTAGGCAGCAGCACGCAAAGTAAGCGCTCAATCGTTGAGCCGTGCCGCAACATCCTGCGATTGATGCAGGACCCGGACCACAACCAAGCCACCGTCAGGCTCTCGCCGGATCACGCAAACGTGTCGGCCGGAGCTGATCCGCAGATATTGCCCGAATGGGCGGAGCAAAGGCGAACCTGCCGCCGCCGCAGACAAATCGTGTTCGATCTGATTGATGTAGCGCTCGGCCTGTTCGATCCCCCAGCGATCTGCGGTGTAGTGCCAGATCGCCGCCATTTCCCGTCGTGCCTTCGGCGAAAAGTGCCAGCGATTCACGCCGAATCCAGGGACTGGGCCTTCATCTCGGCGATGAACTCGGCGAAATCAAAGGGTTCGGGTGGGCCGCTTTCCTCGCCCTCGCGGATCAAGCGATGCAAGGCTTCAACTTCGGCGTCCTCGACAATGTAACGCCGCATCGCTTCGCGCACGACTTCGCTGGTCGAGCCGAATTCGCCGGATTCGACCTTGCGCTTGGCGAAGTCGGTGTAGGGGGTGCCGAGGGCGATCGAGGTGTTCTTGCTGGCCATCCGGAAGCGTTACCAAATATTGGTACTTCCGCCAAGCCGGACTTGCTCCGATCCGGACCCTTCCGCCACACCCCCCCTTGCGCCCCACTCCAACCCACGCCAAGCAGCGCCCATGCGCATCGCCCTCTACGAACCCGAAATCGCTGGAAACGTCGGCGCGGTGCTGCGGCTGGGGGCGTGCCTGGGGGCGGCGGTGGATTTGATTGAGCCACTGGGATTTGCCTGGGATGACAAACGTGTGCGGCGGTCGGCGATGGACTATATCGATCATGTGGAGGTGGCGCGCCATGCCAGCTTCGCCGCGTTTCAGGCGACCATCGGCGCAAGTCGGCTGGTGTTGTTGACCACCAAGGCGGTGCAATCGGCCTATGACTTCGCTTATCAGCCGGACGACGTGCTGCTGTTCGGCAAGGAGAGCGCCGGGGTGCCTGCTGCGGTTGCGGCGGCCTGCGCGGCGCGGCTGCGGATCCCGATGCGGCCTGCGGTGCGCTCGATGAACCTGGCCATGTCGGCCGCGCTCGTGCTGGGCGAAGCGCAGCGGCAGACGGGTAGTCTGCCAGAATAGACGGCGGCTCGTTTTATCCGCACTCCGCTCGCAATGACGAATTGAGCTTATGCAGCGTTAGGTTAAGGTGCGGCAATCAATTGATTCGGGGGACCACCAGCCATGATTGATGCACCGCAGCGCGAACGCTCACCGGGGATGAAGCTGCTGTTCGTGGCGCTGATCGCGATCGTGCTGACGATCCCGCTGATGCTGGTCTACGCGCTGGTCTATGACCGGCAGGATCAATCACAGACCGCGCAGGCCTCGATCAACTCGGGCTGGGGCGGCGCGCAGGTAGTGGCCGGGCCGGTGATCGTGGTGCCGTTCCGCACTACCCAGACGATTAACGAGGAGGTCGGCGGCAAGACCGTGACCCGCAATGTCGAGGTGGAGAAATTCCTCTATATCTCGCCGACCGAAAACAAGGTGCAGACCACAGTCAATCCGCAGGAGCGCGCCAAATCAATCTATCGTTCAGTGCTGTATGATGCGGCGATTTCGGGCGCGGCCAAGTTTGCGCTGCCGCTCGATCTGCCGCGCTTTGGCGTTACCCGCGAACGGCTGTTATGGGACCGCGCCGAAGTACGAATGGGCGTGTCCGACGCGCGCGGGCTCACCTCGGGCGGTACGCTCAAGGCTGGCGGCCAGCCGCTGATCCTGCAACCCGGCAAGGGACCGGGCGCGACCGGGGGCGAGGGCTTCTTTGCGTTCCTGCCGTGGAATGGCGAAGGCGAACTGGCGATTGACTATGCGATGACGGTGCGCGGCTCGCGCTCGCTCAGCCTGGTGCCGCGCGGCGGGTCAAGCACCTGGGCGGTCAAGTCCAGCTGGGCCAGCCCCAGTTTCGACGGATCGTTCCTGCCCGAACAACGCAGCGTGACGGACGCTGGATTTACCGCCAACTACACGGTGGACAAGCTCGCACTCGGCCAACCGCCGGTGTCAATGAACGACTATGGCCAGCCGGATATCGCCAGCCCCAGCGGCACCGATTATTCGCGCGATATCGCTGTTGAGGCTGCTGCTGCGGATGGCGCTGCCAATCCCGCATCGGGCGGGGCCACTGACGTGATTTCTGGCCAAAGCCGCGCGCTGACGGTTAATCTGGTTGAACCGGTCAATCTCTATTCGAAGGTCGACCGCGCGGTGAAGTACGGCTTCCTGTTCATCGGCTTCACCTTCCTGGCGTTCCTGCTGTTTGAAATCGTCGGCGGCGCGCGGGTGGCGGCGGCGGAATATCTGATGACCGGGGCCGGGCTGGTGCTGTTCTTCGTGCTGTTGCTGGCCTTCGCCGAAGTGATCGGGTTTCTCTGGGCCTATATGCTGGCCTCCGCCGCGATCATCGGCCTGATCAGCGCCTACAGCGCCGCCGTGTTGAAAAGCTGGAAACGCGGGCAGTTTATCGGGGTGCTGCTGCTGGGACTCTATGCCTTGCTGTTCGTCTTGCTCAACCTGGAAGCCTGGTCGCTGCTGATCGGTTCGGTGCTGCTGTTCGTGGCGCTCGCCGGGGTGATGTATGCCACGCGAAAAGTTGACTGGAGTGCGGTGGGCAAGCGCGAGCTGGAGGTTT
>JANORN010000296.1:0-22648 GCA_031415355.1 Novosphingobium sp.
GTGCCATTGTCACCCACCATGTCATAAGCCAGCGCGCGGTCCATCTGCGCGCGCGCTTCCAGCGGCGTGATCTTTTCGGCATCAGCGAACAGCGGGATCGCGGTGAACGGGTCTTCCTTGCGCACATGCGCGCTGGCGATCCCGGCCTTGACCCGGCCATTGCCGGGGCCAAGCATCTCCGCGCGCTGGAAAAAGCCGATGGCCGCATCGCTGTCGCCCATGCCCAGCGCGGCATACCCGGCATCGACCAGCGCGGTGAAATCGCGCGGGTTGCGGCCCAGCCGCCCCAGCGCGTCGTTCAGCCGGTCGCTATCCCCGCCGGGAAGCGCTTGCACGACCGGGATCGAGACCGAATCCGGGCCGTCATCATCTTGCGCGGCGGCAGGCACAGTGCCCCCCACCGCCCAGAGCAAGGCAGCAGCAGCGACAAAAATGGGAGCGCGGCTGGTCATGTTCTTTAATACCGCTGCGATAGCCGCTGCGAGCTGAACCCCGCAAGAACAACGGGCGCGCCCCGGCTAGTTCCCGGCGCGCCCGTTGCCGGATTACTGGTTGTTCTGACGCCCGAGGAACCGGGGAATGCTGATCGAGCCGCCATCGTCGTCTCCGTCGCCGTCCTCGTCTTCATCATCGGTGGTCCGACCACCGCGCGAAAGGTTGGCCATGCGTTCGAACAAGGTTGAGCCAGCGCCAGCGATCCGTGGGCCCTTGGCCGGGGCGTCGCCGCCGCCGGTGCCGCCAGCTACGCCGCTGTCGCGAGCCTCGCTGCCCGAAGCAACCAGCCCGCGCCGCCGCGCCGGGTGTGCATCGGCATCGGCCACCGGCGCGTCTTCATCGACCAGGCGTGAGGCATCGCCGAGCAGGCCATCATCGCCCCCAGGCGCGTCTGTTCCTTCGGGCGCTTCCAGCTTCAGCTCGAACGGTTCGGCAGCGGCTTCCTCGCCTTCAGGCAGAGGGTCGAACTCGCTCCAGTCATCGTCAATTGCGCCGGATTCGGCCAGGTCGAGCGGTTCTTCGGCGCTGACTGGTTCAGATTCGGCGAGTGGCGCTGGTTCCGGCTCTGCCGCAACGGGCTCAGCGGCTTCGCGATCGAACAGCGGCTTGACCGCAGCAGGTGCCGCCGCAGGCCGCACCGGCCCGCGCGAAGATGACATGTTGAACGGGCGGCTGGCTTCCTCAGCCATTTCGGAGGTCTGCTCAATCCCGGTGGCGACCACTGAAACGCGGATCTTGCCTTGCAGGTCGGGATTGAACGCGCTGCCCCAGATGATGTTGGCGTTGGGATCGACCAGCTCGCGGATGTGGTTCGCGGCCTCGTCGACCTCAAGCAGCTTCATATCGTCGCCGCCGATGATCGAAATGATCACGCCCTTCGCGCCCTGCATCGACACGCCATCGAGCAGCGGGTTGGCGATGGCGCGTTCGGCCGCTTCAAGCGCGCGGTTTTCACCGTGGCCTTCGCCGGTGCCCATCATCGCCTTGCCCATTTCGCCCATCACCGAGCGCACGTCGGCAAAGTCGAGGTTGATCAGGCCCGGCATCACCATCAGGTCGGTGATCGAACGGACGCCTTGTTGCAGCACCTCGTCGGCAAGCTGGAAGGCTTCCTTGAAGGTCGTTTCCGCCTTGGCGACCAGGAACAGGTTCTGGTTGGGGATGACGATCAGGGTATCGACATGCTTTTGCAGTTCTTCGATCCCGGCATCGGCAGAGCGCATCCGGCGGGTGCCTTCAAACAGGAACGGCTTCGTGACTACGCCCACCGTCAGCACGCCCTTGTCGCGCGCCGCCTTGGCGATCACCGGGGCCGCACCGGTGCCGGTGCCGCCGCCCATGCCCGCCGCGATGAAGCACATGTGCACGCCTTCCAGCGCGCGGTCGATCTGGTCCAGGCTTTCTTCGGCCGCAGCCCGGCCCACTTCCGGCCGTGCGCCCGCGCCCAGCCCCTGGGTAATATCCGTGCCCAGCTGGATGCGGTGTTCGGCAACCGAATTGTTCAGCGCCTGGGCATCGGTATTGGCGACGACGAAATCGACGCCTTCAATCTCCGCCGCGATCATGTTGGCAATGGCATTCCCGCCAGCCCCGCCGACGCCGATCACGGTGATCCGGGGGCGGAGTTCTTCCACTGCTGGCGGTCCGATATTGATGCTCATGGCGCTCTCCAAACAGGCACGCGAGTGTAAACAGTATATTGGCGCAGGTCTTGCACCGTTCGAATCGCCGAATCAAAGCAATTTTCGCCGTTGTCCACAGCCGCCATGGCAAACCCCGGGCTCAAAAATATTCCTTCATCGCCCGGAAAACCCGGTTGACCAGTCCGAACCCGGAATAGCGCAGCGTGGTTTGATGCGCCGGACCAATCGAACGGATGTCCACCGGATCGGCCATGGCATACAGCACCAGCCCCGCCAGCGTCGAAAATCCGGGCACCGCATGGGCTTCGGCCAGCCCTTTCAGCTGCGGCGGACGGCCAATCCGCACCGGCTTGCCCAGCGCCGCCTGGGCATAGTCAGCCAGCCCCGCCAGCTCTGCCCCGCCGCCAGATATGACCACCTGCTGCCCGCGGGCTCCGGTAAAGCCCAGTGATTTCAGTGCCTTGCCGATCTCTTCGGTCAGGTTGCCCAATTGCGCGGTGATCACCGAAACCAGTTCAGCGCGCGGGATCCGGTTCTTGTCATCGGCGTGGCGCGCCAATGGCCCGGTGCCTTCTTCGCCCGGGGCATTGACCGGAATCATCTCGCGGTGATCCGCCGGGCTGGCAATCGCCGAGCCATGGACGCATATCAGCCGCTCGGCCTGATAGCGGCGGATGCCGAACGCGGCGGCGACGGCATCGGTGATATCGCCTGACCCCATCGGGATCGCCGCCAGCCCCAGCAACATCCCCCCGGCATAGACTGAAACATTCGTCACTTCCGCGCCAAACTCGACCAGCGCGACCCCCAGCTCGCGCTCTTCCTGGCTGAGGCAGGCGTGGCCAGCCGCAATTGGTGAGGCAATTACGGCTTCGACATCCAGATGCGCGTTTTGCACGGCCTCGGTAATATTGCGGATCGGCGCACCGTCCGCCAGCATCACGTGAATATCGACGCCCAGCCGCTCGGCGTGCAAGCCTTTGGGATCGGCAACGCCATCGGCCCCGTCGAGCGTATAGTGCGCGGGCTGCGCGTGCAGCACCATTCGGCCATCGGGCTGGATCACGTCGCGCCCGGCCACCAGCAAGTGTTCGATATCGTCCTGTTCGATCCGGCGGCCGCCGATATCGACCTCAACCTGCGCAATCTGGCTGGCCAGTCCTGCACCGGAACAACCAACATAAACGCTGCCGATTGCCGCATCGGCGATCTTTTCCGCACGCTCCACTGCGTCGCGGATCGCATAGGTCGCGGCTTGCATATCGGTGATATAACCGCGCTTGATCCCCTGCGCGGCGCGGTGTCCCGAACCCAAAATGATCAGTTCGCCGGTTTCCGAAACCCCCGCAATCATCGCGGAGACGCGGAACGAGCCGATGTTAACCGCGCCGAACACGCGGGTGATCCGGGGCGCGGCCATTACTCGGTCTCCTTGGCAGCCGGCTTTTTGGCAGGCTCGGGCTTGACGCTTGGCTTGGGCTTCCCCGCAGCAGCAGGTTTGGGGACCACCAGCGCCTTAGCCTCAATCGGATCGGTCCGCCCCGGTACTCGCAGATAGACCCGGCCCGGCGCGCGCATATCAAACGCGGCGACCTTGCCGCCCAGCAGACGATTGGTGCCGTCCAGCCGCGCAAAGCTCATCAGTGCCTTGGCCGAAACCTGGCGTCCTTCGGGCAGGGCCAGAATCTGGCCGGTGCGAAACGTCAGGTTCCAGCGCCGATTGCCAATCCATTCGGCCTCACGCACTTGCGGCTTCAGCGCCGGGGCCGCTTCCAGCAGCCGCGCCAGCGCCGCCACTTGCTTGCCCGCGCCCGGGCCCGCCAGCACCAGTTTGCCCTTGGCACGGGTGGGTGAGATCGGTTCAAGCTCATGCCCGGTGGCATCGATCAGCACCAGCCGGTCGGCCTTGCGCAGCACCGCATGCGGCTTACGCTCGACAATGTCGATCACCAGCCGGTCGGGCAATTGCCGCGAAACCCGCGCTTCCTGCACCCATGACAGGTCGAGCAACTGCGTCCGCAGCCCTGCGATATCGACCATCGGCATCGCCCGGTTGTTTTCCGCCAGCGCGCGTTCATAGACTTTGAGCTCGTTGAGGTTATCCACCCCGCGCACTTCGATTTTGCGGACCTGGAACCCGGCATCGACCGCCAGCCGCGCCACTTGCGCCTCGGCCATCGCCGGGACGCCTGCGAACACTGCGACGATCCAGGCCAGCGCGACTGCCGCCCCCAGGATCACCGCCAGGAACAGCCGGTGCAATTGCTCATCGCTGAGTGGGATCCACGCCATGAACGCATCAAACGCCGATCCGGTGCGCGCCCGCGCGGTGCGGACCGAGCGCGCCCGGCCCTGCGCCGCAGCGGCCTTGCGCGCAGTGGTCGGCTTGCGGGTGACGGTGCGGGTCATGTCCGGACTTTCTTTGCAGCGGCATCCGCCAACGCTTCGGCGACAATTTGTTCCACCAACTCGCCATAACTAATGCCCAGATGCTTTGCTTGCTCGGGCACTGTGCTGAGCGGGGTCATCCCCGGCTGGGTGTTGGTTTCCAGCACAAACAGCCCGGCCAGCCCCTGGCTGTCATCCCAGCGGAAGTCGGTGCGGCTGCACCCCTTGCAGCCCAGCAGCTTATGACAACGCAAGGCGATGTCGAGGCAGGCGCGGGTAATTTCATCGGGAATTTCGGCAGGGCAAATGTGGTCGGTCAGACCGTCGGTGTATTTGGCATCGAAATCATAGAAGCCGGACTTGGGCTTCAGTTCAGTGACCATCAGCGCGCGATCACCGAGCACTGCGGTGGTCAATTCACGCCCGCGAATGAACGGTTCGGCCAGCAAATGATCGAATTCCTGCCATGGTCCTTTGGCCTCGCGGCTGATCGGGTTGCCGTAATTGCCTTCAGCGGTGACAATCGCGACGCCGACCGACGAGCCTTCGTTGACCGGCTTGAGCACATAAGGTCGTTCGAGCGGGTCTTGCTCGTGGATCTCCGCTACCGGCACGATCCGCCCGCCGGGCATCGGAATGCCATGCGGCACCAGCGCCTGCTTGGTCAGCTGTTTGTCGATCGCGATCACCGATGTGGCCATGCCGGAATGCGTATAGGTCAGCCCCATCAAGTCCATCATACCCTGGACCGAGCCATCCTCCCCCGGGGTGCCGTGCAGCGCATTGAACACCACATCGGGCTTGGTGGCCGCGAGTTTGGCCGCGACATCGCGGTCCATATCGATCCGGGTAACGCGGTGGCCGCGCTCCTCCAGCGCCGTGGCAATCCCCGCGCCGCTCATCAGCGACACCGGCCGCTCGCTGGACCAGCCGCCCAGCAGAACGGCGATATGGAGTTTGGGGAGGGTCATGCTGCGCGGTCCACGGTAAAATCGATCCTTCCCGTTTTTGCGAAGCACAAACGGGGAGGTGGCAGGCGCGAAGCGACTGACGGAGGGGTGCCACTAAGCGGCTCCGGCGGTGCGATTACCCCTCCACCACCGCCTGCGGCGGTGGTCCCCTTCCCCAAATGTGCTGCGCAAATTTGTGAAGGATCAAGATGAAGGGATGTTGTCACTTCACACCCACCCTTTGAATCTCCCACTCCAGCGCAACGCCCGAATGTGCCTTCACCCGCCGCCGCACTTCATCACCCAGCGCTTCGATATCGGCGCTGGCGGCGTGGCCGGTGTTGATCAGGAAGTTGGTGTGCTTTTCGCTCACCTGCGCGCCGCCGATGGTCAGGCCGCGGCAGCCGGCGGCATCGACCAGTTGCCACGCCTTGTAGCCATCGGGATTTTTGAAGGTGCTGCCGCCAGTCTTCGAACGCAGCGGCTGGCTGGCTTCGCGGCTGGCGGAGATGCGGTCCATCTCGGCTTGAATGTCGGCAGAATTCCCAGCCCGTCCCTTGAACCGCGCTGCGACGACTATGCCGCCTTCAGGCAGGTCTGAGTGCCGGTAGGTATAGTTGAGCAACTTTGTGCCGAGCGTGCGCAAGGTGCCATCGCGGAGCACCACGTCGCAGTCGATCAGTACGTCCTTGACCTCCACGCCATAGGCCCCGCCGTTCATCCGCACGAACCCGCCGACCGTGCCGGGGATCGAGCGCAGGAATTCCAGCCCAGCAATCCCGGCATCGCGCGCGGTTGAGGACACCAGAATGCCCGAAGCGCCGCCGCCGCAATCGAGCGTCAGATCGTCGGTCTTGGAGACTTTGGCAAAGGCCTTGCCCAGCCGCACCACCACGCCGGGCCAGCCGCCATCGCGCACGATCAGGTTGGAACCGAGCCCCAGCGCCATCACCGGCACGGCAGGGTCCAGATCGCGCAGGAAGGCTTGCAAATCGGCCAGGTCTTTGGGTTCAAACAACCACTCCGCCGCGCCGCCGGACTTGAACCAGACCAGCGGGGCGAGCGGGGCGTTGGGGGTCAGTTTGCCTGTAACCTGCGGGAGCGTGATCGTGCTCACGCCCCCCGCCTCGCCGTAATCGCATCAGCCAGCCCGGCCGCCCACTTGGTGATATCGCCCGCGCCCAGGCAGACCACCATGTCGCCCGGTTGCGCTACATCGGCCAACGCCTCGGCCAGTTCATCCGCACTGCCGATCACATGCGCCGAACGGTGCCCGCGCGCCTTGATGCCCTCGACCAGCACGGCCGAATCAACGCCCGCAATCGGCACCTCACCCGCCGCATAGACCGGCGCGGCATAGACCATATCGGCATCGTTGAACGCGGCTTGAAAATCTTCCATGTGATCGCGCAGTCGGGTGAAGCGGTGCGGCTGGACCACGGCGATCACGCGGTTCTGCACGCCTTCGCGCGCTGCGCTGAGGACCGCGCGGATTTCGACCGGGTGATGACCATAGTCGTCGATCACGGTGATTACCCCAGAACCAATGGTCACCTCACCAACCTTGGTAAAGCGCCGCTTGACCCCGGTGAACTTGGCAAAGCCGGTTTGGATCAACACGTCTTCCACGCCCATTTCCACCGCCACAGCCACGGCGGCGAGCGCGTTCTGGACGTTGTGCCGCCCCGGCATCGGCAGTTCGATCGCTTCGATCCGGCGCTGTTCGCCATCGCGCTGGCGGATCACCACGTCGAACCGGTTGCCGCCGGGGATCGGCGTGACATTCTCCCCGCGGACATCGGCCTGCGCGGAAAAGCCATAGGTCACCACGCGGCGGTCGCGGACCTTGGGGATCACGGCCTGGACTTCGGGATGATCGATGCACAGCACCGCGCAGCCATAGAACGGCACGTTTTCAATGAATTCGACGAAAGCATCCTTGATCGCGTCAAAGCTGCCGTAGTGCTCCAGGTGCTCGGGATCGATATTGGTCACCACCGCGATGGTTCCGTCGAGCCGCAGGAAGCTGCCATCGCTCTCATCAGCCTCGACCACCATCCAGTCGCTTTCGCCCAGTCGCGCGTTGGAGCCGGAGGAATTGATGATCCCGCCATTGATGACGGTCGGATCGACCCCGCCCGCATCCAGCAGCGCCGCGATCATCGAGGTCGTGGTGGTTTTGCCATGCGTGCCCGCCACTGCCACGGTGCGTTTCAACCGCATCAGTTCGGCCAGCATTTCCGCGCGGCGGACCACCGGAATGCGGTGCTCCAGCGCTTCGACGACTTCGGGATTGTCGCGCTTCACCGCCGTTGAGGTGACGACGACCGCCGCATCGCCGACGTTTTCCGCCGCGTGGCCGATCATCACCTTGATCCCGCGTTTGCGCAGGCCTTCGACGACATAGCCTTCGGCGATATCGCTGCCCTGAACGCTATAGCCCAGGTTGGCCATTACCTCGGCAATCCCGGACATGCCGATCCCGCCGATCCCGACGAAGTGGATCGTGCCGATTTCTGTGCCCACGCCTTTCACAGCGTGGCTCCCAGTTTGCGGACGGGCTTCGACAAGCTCAACCTGAGCGGGGTTGGGAGTTGGATCATAACCAAGACCCGCTCATGCTGAGCCTTTCGAAGCATGCCAGCCGTGGTTCGCGTCATCACGCTACCTGCTCCTGCCCGGTGACGCTGCCGCTTTTCGCCACCCGGATCACATCCATCAGCGGTGCCCCGCCAAAGCTCTCCACCAGATCAGCGAGGTCTTCGACCGCATTGGGGAAGCCGCAATTCCACGCCGCATGTGCCGCATTGGCGAGCGTTTCCGGGCTTTGCGCAATCGCTTGAATCTGTTTGCTGATCGCTTTCGCCAGCCGCTGGTAATGTTCGCTCTGCTGGCTGAGGATGCGGTTGCGCTTTTCCCCGCCGTACTGGTGCGGATCGACCACGGTTTCGGGCGGCTGCGCAATCATCCGCGCGCCCCCCGCCGCGCAGATATCGCGGGTGTTGGCGGTCTGGTGATCGTCGGTGGCAATCGGCAGCGGCACCAGGATCGCCGGGCGGCCAACCGCAGTCAGCTCGGCAATGGTCGATGCCCCGGCCCGGCCGATGAACAGGTGCGAATCCGCCAGCCGCTCGGCCATGTTTTCAAAATACGTCCCCAGTTCCGCCGGGATGCCGTGGCTGGCATAGCGCTGGCGCACGGCTTCGATATCTTCGGCGCGGCATTGCTGGGTCACTTGCAAGCGGCTGCGCAGCGAGGGTTGCAGCATGGCTAGGCCATCGGGCACGATCTGCGATAGAATCCCCGCCCCCTGGCTGCCCCCGGTCACCAGAATCCGCAGCAAGCCTTCCTCGCTGAACGGTGGGAACGGCAGATCGCGCAGCTCACGCACTGCGGGCCGGATCGGGTTGCCGACCAAGTGGACCTTCCCGGCATGCTTCGGCTTCAACCGGCCCACTTCGCGATAGGCGGTGGCGATGGCCTGGACCCGGCTGGCCAGCAAGCGGTTGACCCGGCCCAGCACCGCGTTCTGTTCGTGAATCACCGCAGGCACCCCCGCGCTCGATGCCGCCAGCAGCGCCGGAAAGGCCGGATAGCCGCCAAACCCGACCACCGCCGCCGGCTCAAAGCTTTCAAATAGCCGCAGTGCCATCCGCCGCCCTTCCAGAATTGCGCTGATCCCGGCCGGCCACTTCAACGGGTTTTTACCGATCCGCCCGGCCGGCAGCACATGGGTGACGAGCGATTCCGGGCGACCGGGCAGCTTCGCCCCGCGTGCGTCCGTAATCAGCGCCACATGATGTCCGCGCCGTTCCAGCTCGGTCGCCAGCGCGAATGCCGGCAGAAGGTGCCCACCGGTGCCACCTGCGGCCAATACATAGTGGCGGTTGACCGCGCTCATCGACCAGCTCCCGTGGTTCTGCCTGCTCGTTTGCGCTGGAACGGGCCGCGCTGCAAATAGGGATTGCGGCGGGTGATCGCCAGCAGCAGACCAATCCCCAAGCACAGCGCGATAGTGGAGGAACCGCCGTAACTGATCAATGGCAGGGTCATCCCTTTGGACGGAAACAGTTGCAGGTTAACCAGAATGTTGATGAACGCCTGCCCGCCCAGTTGCGTCACCAGACCCGCAGCGGCGAGCACGGTGAACAGGTCTTCCTCATCCACCAGTCGCAGCAGTACCCGCACGATCACCGCCAGATAAAGCACCACGATTACGGCGCAGATCACCAGCCCAAACTCTTCGCCGATGACCGAGAAGATATAGTCGGTGTGCGCCTCAGGCAGTCCCAGCTTGCGCAGCCCCAGCCACAGACCAGAGCCAGTCCAGCCGCCCGCCAGCAGTGTCTTCTGCGCCAGATCGACTTGATCGAACGCGGTGCCGCCGCCCAGAAAGGCATCGATCCGGTGACGCGCATTATCATAGAACAGGTAAGCCCCGACAACCATCGCTACCCCAGCCCCGGCCGCCATCAGCATCTTCTTGACCGCAATGCCTGACAGCAGGACGAGTACGAACCAGACTCCCAGGAACAGGATCGTCGATCCGAAATCGGGTTGCAGCATCAGCAACAGCGCGATCAGCCCCATCAGGCCTGTGGCGATCTCCACAGTCGGCAGGTTCGGATCGCGCACTCGCCACGAGAGGATCCAGGCAAGGCAAATTGCGAAGGCCGGTTTCAGGAATTCGGAGGGCTGGAATGATACCCCCAGGTTGATCCACCGCCGCGCGCCGTTGATGGTGAAGCCCAGCACCGGCACCAGCAGCAGCGCCGCCAGCATCATCGCGCCCAGCACGATCCCCAGCCGCCGCGCCTGATCGCGCGCCAGCAGTGACGCGAAAAACATCGCGATCAGCCCCAGCACTTGCCAGCGCACGTGGATGTAGAAAAAGTGCAGATCATCCAGCTTGATCGCCATCGTCGACAGCCGCCGCGCGCTGGCGGGTGAAGCTGCCGCGACTGCCGCCGTGCCAATTGCCATTAACAGCAGCACCATGCCCAGCAGCACCCGATCAATCTCGCGCCACCAGATCGCGAATTCGCTGCGGCGCGAACGCGGTTGCAGCGCGCGCCTGGTGGACGGCTGGCCCGAACGTGGGACAAAGGGTGGGTGGCTGGCCATCAGCCCGGCTTCGCTCCGCCCGTCACGCCGCAGGGGTCCGCCCCAGCATCTGCGATCAGCGCGTGGACGATCTGGCGAAAGTTGTCGCCGCGCACTTCGTAGTCACGGAACTGATCGAAGCTAGCGCAGGCCGGGGACAGCAGCACCACATCACCCGGCCGCGCCGCATCCATCGCTTGGCGGATTGCATCACACATCATCTCGCTACGTTGTACCGGCATATGCGGGCTGAGCAGCTCGGCAAAGCGCGGCCCGGCCTCACCAATGGTATAGGCCGCCGCGACATTGCCGAACCACGGCGCGCATTCATCCAGATTGTCACCCTTGGGCAAGCCGCCGACGATCCAATGGATCCGCCGGTTTGGCCGGGGTGGGAACGCTGCCAGGGCTGGCGCGGTCGAGGCTGGATTGGTCGCCTTGCTGTCATTGATAAACAACACCCCGCCCGCTTCGGCGGCGCGCTCCATCCGGTGCGGCAGGCCGCGAAAGGTGGCCAGCGCGGGTTGCCACTGCGCCGGGGTCAGCCCCAGTGCCCTCGCAATCGCCACTGCAGCGGCGGCGTTCTGGATATTGTGCGGACCTTGTAAGGTTGGCCAATCGGGTTGGAACGGCAGCAGCTTAGCGCCGTCGACCACATGCACCGTGCCGGGCAGGTGGCGCGCGCTGGCTTGCGCAGCAATCGCGGCGGTCTGCGGATCGCCCAGCCCGAACACCGCATGATGGCCCGCGCTCTGCATCGCCAGCAACCGCGCCTTGGACGCGGCATAGGCTTCGAACCCGTCATAGCGGTCAAGATGATCGGGGGTGATGTTGAGCAAAACCGCCACATCGCAATCGAGGCTGCGGGTCAGGTCGATCTGATAACTCGACAGTTCCAGCACGTAGACGCCGCCTGCGGGCAGCGGGGCCTGGCCCAGCACCGGCAGGCCGATATTGCCGCCCATCCGCACGGGCAACGCCGCGCTTTTCAGCAGGTGATGGACCAGCGCGGTGGTGGTCGATTTGCCGTTGGTTCCGGTGATCCCGACCACGCGGTGCGCAGGCAGATCAGGCCGGGCCATGGCGAACAATTCGATATCGCCGATCACCGGCACCCCGGCGGCGCTGGCATGGCCGACTATCGGATGGCTGTTCAGCGGCACTCCGGGCGACACAACTACTCCGGCAAAGCCTGCCAGATCAATCGACAGCGGATCGGCCAGCTCGCAACGCCCGTCGAACGCTTTGCGCGGTTCTTCGCGGCTATCCCACGCGGTCACCTGCGCCCCGCTCGCCAGCAACGTTTCCGCCGCCGTCATGCCGGACCGGGCCAAGCCCAGCACCGCATAACGCTTTCCAGCAAAGGCGGGCGAGGTGATCACCGGGCGCTCACCGCAGCTTCAGCGTGGACAAGCCGATCAGCGCGAGCACGATCGAAACGATCCAGAACCGGATGACGACAGTCGCTTCCGCCCAGCCCTTCTGTTCGAAATGGTGGTGAATCGGAGCCATCTTGAACACGCGTTTGCCGGTGCGTTTATAAACCGCGACCTGGATAATCACCGAAGCGGTCTCCATCACAAACAGCCCGCCCACGATCAGCAGCACGATCTCGTGATGTGCGGCCACCGCGATCGAGCCCAACGCGCCGCCCAGCGCGAGGCTGCCGGTATCGCCCATGAACACCGCCGCCGGGGGCGCGTTGAACCACAGGAAGGCCAGGCACGCCCCCATGATCCCAGCACACAGGATCGCCAGTTCGCCCGCGCGCGGCACATGCGGGATACCCAGATAGGCCGAAAAATCCGCCCGTCCGACCAGGTAGGCGATGATTGCAAAGGTGCCCGCCGCGATCACAACCGGCATCGCCGCCAGCCCGTCCAGCCCGTCGGTCAGGTTCACGGCATTGCCAAACCCGACCATGATGAACGCGGAAAAGGCAAAATAGAACGGCCCCAGCGGGATGTAGTAGCCCGACAGGAACGGGATATAGAGCCGGGTCGAACCGACCTGTTCGACCATGATCCACGCCGCGACCCCGGCAATCAGGAATTCGCCGATCAGCCGCGCCCGGCTGGAAACCCCCGCCGCGCTGCGTTTCTTGACCTTGTCATAATCGTCGAGGAACCCGATCAGGCCGAAGCCTGCGGTCACGGCCAGACAGGCCCAGACCAGCGGGCTGCCCAAGTCCATCCACAGCAGCACCGAAGCGCCTAGCGCAGTCAGGATCATCAGCCCGCCCATGGTCGGCGTGCCGCGCTTGGCAAAGTGGCTTTGCGGGCCGTCTTCGCGGATCGGCTGGCCCTTGCCCTGGCGCAGCCGCAGCATGTTGATAAAGCGCGGACCGATCACCAGCCCGATCAGCAGCGCCGTCATCAACGCCGCACCCGCGCGAAACGTCTGATACCGGATCAGGTTGGCCAGTCCTTCGAACTGGAAATACTCCGCGATCAGGTAAAGCATGCCTGATCTTATTCCTTATGCTGGGTCAGCGCGGTGACTATCGCACCGAGACCGACCGAATTCGACCCTTTGACCAGCACCGCGTCGCCGCGCTCCCAGCCGTGCTGACGCAGAGCGACCAGCGCTGCATTCGCATCTGTGCAATGCGCGAAGCGAATCGTGCTGCCAAGCGCTGAACTGCGCAGTTTCCCCAGTTCGTCGGCCAAGGGCTGCATCTCTGAGCCAACCAGCACGACAAAATCGACCTTTGCCGCCAGCAGCGGCTCGCTCAACTGCGCGTGAAAGGCGGGGCCGTGCGGGCCCAGTTCCTTCATCGCCCCGAGCACCGCGATCCGGCGGCTTGCCGGGGTCTGACCCAACTGGCTGAGCGTGGCGCGCATCGAGGCCGGGTTGGCGTTATAACTTTCGTCGATCAGCAATGCGGTGCCATCGCCCTGCGGAACGGCAATCTCAAACCGCGCGCCGCGACCATTCAGCCCTTCCATTTCGGCCAGCGCCAGCCCTGCCGCACCCAGATCTCCGCCCGCCGCACGCACTGCTGCCATCACCGCGAGCGAATTGATCACCCAGTGATCGCCCGGCGCGCTGATCGTGTAGCATAGCCGCCGGTCGCCCAGTTCCGCCGTAACCAGCGAGCCACCGCCCGGTGCAGCGACGGCGTCCAGCAAGCGGACATCGGCATGGGCCGACCGCCCGAACGAGACCACTGCACTTGCGCAGCTTTGCGCCGCCGCCAACAGTCGTGCGTAATGCGGGCTATCCGCCGGGATCACCGCAATCCCGCCCGGTTCCAGCCCGGCGAAGATTTCCGCCTTGGCATCGGCAATCGCTTCCTCGCTGCCCAGATTTTCGATATGCGCGGGAGCAATCGTGGTGATCACTGCCACGTGCGGGCGGACTTGCACGGTCAGCGCCGCGATCTCGCCCGCGTGGTTCATCCCCATTTCAAACACGCCATAGCGCGCCCGCGCCGGCATCCGCGCCAGGCTGAGCGGGACGCCAACGTGGTTGTTGTAGCTTTTAACCGACCGATGCGCCGCGCCGCGCGAAGACCGCTCCAGCGCCGCGTAAATCGCTTCTTTAACGCCGGTCTTGCCGACCGAGCCGGTCACTCCGATGATCCGCGCCGAAGTCCGCGCACGTGCGGCGCGGGCCATGAATTCCAGCGCCTGCGAAGTGTCTTCAACCAGCACGTGCGGCCCCGCAACCGCTCGGTCGACCACCACCGCCGCCGCGCCTTTGGCAAAGGCGGCCTCCACAAACCGGTGCCCGTCCATCGCTTCGCCCTTCAGCGCGAAGAACAGATCGCCCTCCACCACATCACGGCTGTCGATTTCCACCCCGGCAACTTGAAAATCGCCGCTGGGCTTGCCGCCGGTGGCCGCCGCGATAGTCCGTGCGGTCCACAGTGCCAGCGCCAGCTCGTCGCGGGTATCGGCAGGCCATTCGAGGAGCTTGCGCACCGCGCCCATCTACTTTTCCTCCAGTGCGGAGCCAGCGCATTCGCGCACCACCGCCACGTCGTCGAACGGCAGCACCCGCTGGTCAGCGCCAGCGCCGATGATCTGGCCCTGTTCGTGCCCCTTGCCCGCGATCAGGACGATGTCGTCCTTCCCCGCTTTGGCGATTGCCGCTGCAATTGCACTCCGACGGTCGCCGATCTCACGCAGCCCGCTGCTGCCCGCCAGCACCATCGCGCGGATCGCAGCGGGATCCTCGCCGCGTGGATTGTCATCGGTGACAATGCCCAGATCGGCGTGTTGGGCGGCGATCCTGCCCATGTGCGGGCGTTTGCCCTGGTCACGATCGCCGCCCGCACCGAACACCACGATCAAACGCCCGCTGGTATGCGGACGCAGTGCGGAGATCGCGGCTTCGAGTGCGTCTGGAGTGTGTGCGTAATCAACATAAACGGGTGCCCCGGCGCGGGTGAGCGCAGCGCGTTCCAGCCGCCCGCGCACTGGTTGTAACCGGGCGAGCGCATCGAACACTTGCGCGGGCTGGCCGCCGGTGGCGAGCACCAGCCCGGCCGAAACCAGCGCATTGGCGGTCTGATAAGCGCCGATCAGCGGAAGTTTAAGTTTGTGGACTACGCCGGCGTGTTCAATTTCCAGCGCCTGGCCCAGTTGCCCGGGCATGGCCGAGACCAGCCGCAGCGCGGTGCCAGCCTGACCAACCGTCATAATCGTCAACCCGCGCCGCTGCGCATGGCCGATCGCGCGGTCCGACCAGGCATCATCGGTCCAGATCACTGCCGTCCCAGCTGGGTCGATCACTTCGTCAAACAGCCGCATCTTGGCCGCGAAGTAAGCATCCATATCAGCGTGGTAATCAAGGTGATCCTGACTGAGATTGGTGAACCCAGCCGCCGCCACCCGCACGCCTTCGTTGCGATATTGCGAGAGACCGTGGCTGGACGCTTCATAGGCCAGATGCGTCACCCCTTCACGCGCTAGTCCGCTGGCGTTGGCGAGAAAGGTGACGATGTCCGGCGTGGTCAACCCGGTGGAGATACTCTCATCCGCCGTGGTGACCCCCAGCGTGCCGATCGACGCAGCACGGTGCCCCAGCATCCGCCAGATCTGCCGCGTCATTTCGGCGGTTGAAGTCTTGCCGTTGGTCCCGGTTACCGCGACCACGGTTTCAGGGACGGGGGTGAAGAACTGCGCCGCGAGCCGGGCGAAGGCCTGACGCGGATTGGCCTCGGCCAGATGCAGCGCACCCGCCACCTTGGCGTCTGGCAGCGCCACCACCGCAATCGCCCCGGCGGAGACCGCTGCGGGAATAAAGTCTTCACCGTTGAAGGCGGCCCCGCGAAACGCGCCGAACACCGTGCCGGGCGCGACTTTGCGGTGATCGATGGCGAAGCCGGTGACTTGTCGGTCGCCGAGGATCATTCGCTGCCACTCCGGCCAACCAGCGGGGCAAGGTCAGAAATATCCACGTCGCGGGTATCGTCCGGCATGATCCCCAGCAGTGGTCCGATCCGGGGCACGACCCGGCCAACCACCGGCGCGACATTCCAGGCTGCGGTCCGCTGGCCAGACGTAGCGGCGGTGCCCTGCGGTTCGTCCAGCATGGCGATGATTACATAGCGCGGACGGTCCATCGGAAAGGCTGCGGCGAACGTCGCCACCAGTGAGGTGCGCCGATATCCGCCCGCACCGGGCTTTTCCGCCGAGCCAGTCTTGCCGCCAACCCGGTAGCCCGCGGCGTTGGCGTTCTTGCCGGTGCCGATGCTGACAATCATCCGCAGCAGTTGCCGCATCCGCGCGCTGGTCGATGCCTTGAACACCCGGCGGCCGGGCACATAGGTGCCTGGCTGCACCCGCTTTAACGTCGCAGGCCGCCAGATCCCGCCATTGACCAGCGCGGCATAAGCACTGGCCAAGTGTAACGGCGTAACCGCAATCCCGTGGCCATAGGACACCGTCATCGTCGTGATCTGCGACCATTCGCCCTTCGGCCACAGCGGAAAGCCCTTCGCGGGCAATTCGATTGAAGGCCGCTCGTTCATGCCGAGGGCGCGCATCGTCGCATTCAGCCGGGCACCGCCCAATTCATCACCGATCTGCGCGGTAACGATGTTGGACGAATGGATCAGCGATTCGGGCACGTTTAGTGAAGCGCCGAGCGCGTGGCTGTCGCGAATCTGGAAGCCCCCGATCGCGATTGGCCGCGCCGCCTGATAGCGGCGGCTGAGGTTCGTTACTGTGCCGGCATCAAGCGCGGCAGCCACGGTGATCGGCTTAAAGGTGGAGCCCAGCTCATAGACCTGGTTGGTCATCCGATTGAAGATGTTGCCCGCGCCGATCTGATCAATCAGGTTGGGGTTGAACGATGGCAACGATGCCAGCGCGACCACTTCGCCAGTATCAACATCCAGCACGATCCCTGCGCCGCCCTTGGCGTTGCTTTCGCGCATGCCGCGCAGCAGTTCGTCCTCCAGCGCGCCTTGCACGCGGGTATCGAGCGAGAGCATCGCAGGCTGGCCGCGTGTCGACGGATCCGTCAACTGCCGGTTGAACACCTGCTCCATCCCGACCCGGCCGACACCATCTGCGCCGACATAACCGAGCACGTGTGAGGCCATTGAGCCTTGCGGATAGAACCGTTCAATCTCACGCGGGAATTCCAGCGCCGGTTCGCCCAGCGCGTGGATCCGGTTGGCGTCTTCAGGCAGAATGCGCCGGCGCAGATAACCGGGCTTGCCCGCCGCGAGCCGCACGGTCAGCCGGGCCTGATCTTCGTTGGGGAAAATCCGCCCCAGCGCCGCAGCGACATCTTTGGGCGAGCGCACCAGCGGCGGGCCATCGCCGCCCAGTGCGGCCGGGTTGTACCACAGCGCATAGGCCGGAAACGCGCGGGCCAGCGGTTGACCGTTGCGATCAACGATGTCCCCGCGCTCAGGCAGCAAGGCAGACGCCAGATCCTGCCGCACTGGCGCAGCCTTGACCAATCCGACGAAGCCGATCCGCAGCACCACGATCACCGCAACCATGCTGAACAGTGCAACGATCCACAGCATCCGCCAGCGCGCCAGCAGCAGCGAGCGCTGGCGCACATTAGCGAGCTCGATCCGCCCACTGGAGACGGCGGTAGAGATCGCCAGCGCGCTCATTCTGCGCGCACGTCGGTGCGGGTCGCGTTGCGCTCGATCCGCCCCAGACGGTCGCCCAGCGTTGCCGCAGTGACCGGCTTGGCGCGCGGCTCCGTGCCCGTCTCTGCCGCCATCGCCTGGCCAGTCAATGGCGAAACCATCGCTGGCAGACCGCCGTCATCATCGCTCAGCGGATCGGCGCTGGCGACCCGCAGCGGCGTCGGTGCATTGGCGGCGCGCGGTTTGGCCAGGCTGGCGAGTTGCCGCTCGTTTTCCATGTACTGCCCAGCGGTCGGCGCTTGATAGCCGAATTCCACTTCATTGAGTGTGCGCAACTGCTGCTGGTTGGCGCGGGTCTCGAATTCGGTTTCGAGCAGCAGCTTGTCCTGCTTCAGCGCTACGATCTGGCGCTCGGCCAACCTGACCTGGCTTTTCACCGCATTGACGCGGAAGGTCAGCGCCAGAGTGAGCGCGGCGCAGGTCAGCAGCACGGCGGCCCAGCCGATTGAACGGAGCCGGTCGCGGGTCAGGTTCATGCCGCCCTCCTTGCTTGCGCGTCGCTGCGCACGGCGCTGCGCAGGGTGGCCGAGCGTGCGCGCGGATTGCGCGCCAGTTCCGCCGCGCCGGGGCGCACCGCCTTGGAAACATCGCGAAACACTGCGGCTGCGCTGACCCGGGTCTGCGGCAAATGGCGCGAGCCGCTTGCCACCGCACCGCTGGCCTCGCGCAGAAACTGTTTCACGATCCGGTCTTCCAGACTGTGAAAACTGACCACGGCCAGCCGTCCGCCATCGCGCAGCAGCACTTCTGCCACCCCGAGTGCGGCGTGCAGTTCATCGAGTTCGGCGTTCACATGGATACGGATGGCCTGGAATGACCGTGTCGCAGGATCTTTGGGTGCGGGGCCCTTGTTCGAATGCGGGCGGTAATTCAGCGCCTTGCGGATTACCTGCGCCAATTGCCCGGTGGTTTCCAGCGGTCGCGCCGCCACAATCGCGCGCGCCACCCGGCGCGATTGGCGTTCTTCGCCATACTGAAACAGCACATCAGCGATCGCGGCTTCGTCTGCCGAATTCAGGAAATCCGCAGCGCTGGGCCCGTCCTGCGCCATCCGCATGTCAAGCGGTCCGTCGTTTGAAAACGCGAAGCCGCGCTCCGCCTGGTCAAGCTGCATCGATGATACGCCGATATCCAGCGTAATCGCATCAACCTGCGCGATCCCGGCCTCGGCCAAAGCGGCGGCCATTTCGGAAAAGCGGCGCGGGTGCAGCACCAGCCGTGGTGGAGTTTCGCGCGTTTCGGGCCAAACCGAGCCGGCCGCAATTGCATCCGGGTCGCGATCAAAGGCGTGGACCGTCGCCCCGGCATCGAGCAGGCGGCGGGTATAGCCGCCCGCGCCGAAGGTGCCATCGACGATGACCGCGCCTGGTCCCGGTGCCAGCGCCGCGATGACCTCGTCCAGCAGGACCGGAATGTGAGCGGGCGCGCTCATTTGCGGCCCTTCCCGGCAGCTTCGACCGCCAGCATGGTGCAGGCCGCCTGCGCACCTTCCCAGCCGGCACCCATCCGCGCCAGTTCCGCCGGGTTCCAGATCGTGAAGAATGCGCCCGCGCCTGAGAAGAACAGCCCTTTGCTGGCATCGACCCCCAGATTGCCAAGGTCGACCAGGTGGTCGGGCATGATGAACCGGCCGGAATCATCGAACGGCACTTCGGAAAAGCCATAGAGCTGCACCGCACGCAGATCGCGGTCGAATTCGCGCCCGGCTTGCAGCGCAATGGTCTCCTCACGGTCAAGCTGGGACGCAAAGGCCTCGCGCCGGGACAGGCCGAAGCCGGTCAGGCAGTTCCAGCGCTCATGCTTGGCCAGACACAGCATCCGCGCGCCGTCAGAGCTTTCGCGCACGGTCTTGCGGAACTGCGGCGGCAGTACGAAGCGGCTCTTTTCGCCGCGAAGCGAAAAGCCTTGGCCGCTGTAACTGATGACCCCCGCACCCTCCACGTCCCCGTCTCAAACCCCCGCGCCTTGGCCAAACGGCCCGTAAGTACAGCTCCCTCGCCCAGCCGCGCGCCCTCGCGGCCAGCTCACCCCTTGGGGGTGCGGCGAAACAAACCATGTCGATGAACAGACTCCTTAGCGACACGATTTCGCGGATGAAAGGGAAAATTGCGGGATTTCACGGGTATAGACGGTAAATAAATGATTTATTGAGATTTGATTCCTGCCGCTTGCAGGTAGTGACTCGTTAATTCACGTTTTGTTCTATTGTAAAATCAACAGGTTATGAGCGACTCTTAGGTGCGACTCGGAATCGGTCCCGCAATTTCCCGCGCGCCGGGATCAACGGGTCGTAAAGGCGTGGGAAAGAAGCGTTTCCAGCGCTGACTGGCCCAGACCAGCGGGGTCGTCGCGCTCCAGCAGCGCGGCATCGGCCACCACTGTCACCCGCCCGCGTCCGGCGGTGCAAACCGCGACCACCTGCGCCGCGCTGAGCTGGCAGGCTGCGCCAGGCAGGAGCGCGAACCGTCCAGCCAGCGCAATCGGCAATGCGGTTTGGCCAAGTCTGACCGATTGCCCGTCGAGCGGCTGGGTCTCATCAAACAGCAGGTCCAGCCCCCACCGCCGCAGGATCGGGGAAAGCAGCACGGTTGACTGTGGCCGCCGCCGGTCGCCGATCGCAAAAGCCGAGCCTTCGGTCAGCGCCGGATCGGCGAACAGCAGAACCTGCCCGCCGCCGCGCACCCATTGGTCCAGCGCCACATTCTCCTCGCCAGACAAGGGCCGGGGCTGGGCGATGATCAGCCGCTTTAGCCCAGTCAAAGGGCCTTGGCCGCCTGGAGCCGCCAGCACATCCAGCGGCACAATTGCACCCGTGCTTGCAATTACAGCACGCGCCCAATGCGGCTGGTCGGCGCCGCCGAGTTGCTCGGCAATCGAGCCGGTTTCATTCCACAGGATCGGCAGGGTGGTGAACAACCCAGTGGGCGCGGCCACTGGGTTGTTGCGCCCGGTGTGCCAGTGCCAGGCACCCGCGCAGACCGCCAGTAGCAGCGTACCTACGGCGCACAAGCGCTGCCAACGCGTGCTAATTGCCGGGAGTTCCGGTGGCGGCCGGCGCGGCTGATTCCGCTGGCGAAGCTGCCGGAATCACGCCGATGTCAGCCAGCGGATCGGACTGTGGTGCCGCAGTTGCACGGGCACTGCCCGCAGCCACGCTGCTGCCCGAAGCCGCATCCACCAGCCGGGCGCGGTCCATGATGATGTTGGCAAGGCCGACCAGCAGCAGCATCGCCGCCAGCCCAAACAGTCCGACCTGCAAACGGTGAACGCTTTGCGCGCGCAGATCGCGAGGGCTGGGCGCAACATAGTGCTGCGGCGCTGAAGACTGCCGATCTGCAGTCAGGAATACGCCCTGTCGTAGCGGTTGTGTTGCCATAAGCCAGAGCCTAGCGCATCATGCCAGCCAGGGGAAGACCGGAAGCCCCTTGGCCCGCAGCCAGTCCGCGTTGTAGAGCGAGGACAGGTACCGGAAGCCGGTATCGCACAAGATCGTAGCGACGCGTGATCCCTTGCCCAACTGCCGTCCCAGTGCGACGGCTCCGGCAACGTTGATGCCCGAAGACAACCCCAGGCACAGTCCTTCTTCGCGCAGCAGCCGCGCGACCCATTCCAGCCCTTCTTCGTCCGAAATGCGGAACTGGGTGTCGATCGGTGCGCCCTCCAGGTTGGCGGTGATCCGCCCCTGCCCGATCCCTTCGGCCACCGAATTGCCTTCGGCCAGCAATTCGCCGTGCGCGTAATAGTTATACAGCGCCGCGCCGTGCGGGTCGGTCAGCGCGATGGTCACTTTTTCGTCAAACGCCTTCAGCCCCAGCCCGACCCCCGCAATCGTCCCGCCGGTACCCGCAGCACAAGTGAAGCCATCAATCCGGCCGTCCATTTGCGTCCATAGCTCTGCTGCGGTGCTTTCGATATGCGCCTTGCGGTTGGCGCAGTTGTCAAACTGGTTCGCCCAGACTGCGCCCGGCGTTTCCTCCGCCAAACGCCTCGAGGTGTGCACGAAATGGCCGGGGTTGGAGAACGGCGCGGCTGGCACCAGCACCAGCTCTGCCCCCAATGCGCGCAGGGTGTCCATCTTCTCGCGGCTCTGCGTTTCCGGCATCACGATGATCGTCTGATAGCCCAGCGCATTGGCCACCAATGCCAGTCCGATTCCGGTATTTCCGGCAGTGCCCTCAACAATCGTCCCGCCCGGCAGCAGCGCGCCGCGCGCCTCGGCATCACGCACGATCCACAGCGCCGCGCGATCCTTGACCGAGGCGCCGGGGTTGGCGAATTCGCACTTGCCCCAGATTTCACAGCCAGCCGCCTCGCTGGGGCCTTTCAGCAGCACCAGCGGCGTATTGCCGATCAGCGACAGGGTATCTCGGGCGACAGCAGGAGTGTTCATCATTGTTGAGGTAAGGCGCACGGGCCATCCTTGCAATGCAGGATGGCTTGGCCGCGCTAAACCCCAGCCTTCGCTAAAGCCTTCGCCTCAGTCTTCCGGCGCAATGCTGACCTTCAGCCCGTCGAGTTCGTCGGTCAGGGCAATCTGGCAAGAGAGCCGCGAGGTTTCGTTGCGGTGATCGGTGCTGTCGAGCAGGTCGTTCTCGTCCTCGCTCAGCGCGGGCAACTTGTCTGCCCAGGCCGCATCGACGTGAATATGGCAAGTCGCGCAGGAACAGCACCCGCCGCACAGCGCCAGTAGTTCATCAAACCCGCTGTCGCGGATTGCCTCCATCACGGTTAGGCCCGCACCGACATCCACCGACTTTTCCGTTCCGGCGCGATCCACGATTACCAGCTGGGGCATGCTGCCTTGTCCTTTTTTGCGCTGCGCGCCTGTTCGCGCTTTGGCGGGGCTGCTAACGGCTGGACCGATATTTGGCAAGGTGACTAAACATGGGGCTGACCGCAGCACAATTGCAGCACGATCTGGACGCGGTTGCGGCGCTGGAGCCGGG
>JANORN010000297.1:0-3461 GCA_031415355.1 Novosphingobium sp.
CGCTATCATCAGGATTTCATGCACAAGAACCCGAAGCACCCCTATATTCAGGCTTGGGACGTGGCGAAAGTGAACGCGCTCAAGCGGCAGTTTCCGGGGCTCTATCAGGCGCAGTTCACGACCGGCTGAGTTTGCAACGCCCGGTCAACGCATCCGCTTGGCTGGATAGGGCGAGCCGTCTTTGTGAAAATACCCGTCCCCATCAAACGTCATGTCGATATCCGAATAGGCTCCGCCGCCCTGCTGGTTGCCCGCGCCGATGGCAATGAAACAGCAGTCAGCCGGGCTTTCGTTGACCAGGTGATGGCCGTTCTGCACCCCCTTGGGCCAGGCGCAGACGTCGCCTGCGCGCAACAACGTCCGGCCCTGATCCTCAACCAGCACCGCTTCTCCGCTCAACATGATCAGCAGTTCGTCTTCATCATCGTGCCAGTGCCGCTGGCTGGACCAGGCCCCCGGTTTCAGTACCACCTGGCTCGCCCCCAGCTCGGTCAATCCGCCCGCCGGAGCCAGCCGCCGCCACCACCGGCCTTGCACCGGTTCGTCAAACGGCGCGGGATAACCAGTAGCGTTGGTCTGCGGGATGGCTTCCAGATCAAGTTTGGGCACGGGGTTCTCCGGCTTGTGCGCGGCGCGCATTGTCCATATGTCATAGCGCAACCATGACCGAAACCGCCACCCGCTCCGTCCTTGATCTTGCCGAAGCGCTGATCGCCGCACCCAGCGTGACGCCGGCAACCGGGCTGGTGTTTGACGTGCTGGAAGCGATGCTGGTGCCGCTGGGCTTTGCGGTGCACCGCGCGCTGTCTGGCGCGGCCCCCGACGGCCCGGTGGAGAACCTGCTGGCGGTCCGCCAAGGCCCGCCCGGCAGCCGCCATTTTGCCTTTGCCGGGCACCTTGATGTGGTCCCGCCGGGCGAAGGCTGGACCAGCGCTCCGTTTGCCCCCGAAGTGCGCGGCGACCTGCTCTATGGACGCGGCGCGGTCGACATGAAGGGCGCGATTGCCGCGATGATCGCCGCCGTTGCAGACGTGCCTGCCGCTGCGGGAACGCTCAGCTTCATCATCACCGGTGACGAGGAAGGCCCCGCGCGGCACGGCACCGTCGCCTTGATTGAACACATGCGCTCGGTGGGCGCGATCCCTGATCTGTGCCTGGTGGGCGAGCCCACGTCAGTGCAGCGGCTGGGGGACATGATGAAGATCGGGCGGCGCGGCTCGGTCAACATCTGGCTGGAAGTGGTCGGCGGCGAAGGCCACGTTGCTTACCCGCACCTCGCCAACAACCCGATCGGGCCGCTGGTGAATTTGCTGGCAGAGCTCAACGCGCTGGTGCTCGATGACGGGACCGGCTGGTTTCAGGCCTCCAATCTGGAAATCACCGATATCACCGTGGGCAACCCCGCAACTAATGTGATCCCGGCGCGCGCCGCGGCGCGGCTGTCGATCCGGTTCAACGATTTGCATAGCGGGCAAGGCCTGGCCGAGCGGGTCAGCGCGATTGCGGCGAAGCACGGCGGCACTGCGCGGGCGGTGATTTCGGGCGAGGCGTTCCTCACCCCGCCGGGAGACTTCTCCGCGCTGGTCGCGCGCGCGGTGGCGGCCGAGACCGGGGTTGCGCCCGAAGCCTCCACCACTGGCGGCACCTCCGACGCGCGGTTCCTGAAGGACCTGTGCCCAGTAATCGAATTCGGCCTCTGCAACGCCACAATGCACAAGCGCGACGAGGCCGTGGCCATTGCAGACCTGGAGGCCCTCGCGCAGATTTATGCCCGGATTGCCAAGGCGGCGCTGGCACGCGAATAAACGACGGTTCGATCCTTCCCATTTTTGACGAATGTCACAAATGGGAAGGTGGATCGCCCGTTAGGGCGAGACGGATGGGTCTCTGCCGTGTCGCAATACCCCATCCGTCAGCGCTACGCGCTGCCACCTTCCCATTTGCCCCTTCGACAAGCTCAGGGGAAAATGGAAAGGATCGTTTCGCGATTTGCCAAAGACACACGGCTTGCCTCAGGCGCGCACCCTGTTAGGCTTGCCGCAACAATATTCCAAAGCGGGGGACGCAAGCCATGGATCGGCGCCTGACACTTTATATCCTGATTGGCATGGCGCTGGGCGTCGTGGTGGGGCAACTGCTGTTCACGCAGGTCGACGCGGCTGTGGTCAAGGATCAGGTCGTTCCGTGGCTGAAGCTGCTGTCGGACATTTTCCTCAACCTGATCAAGATGCTGGTCGCGCCGCTGGTGCTGTCCACGATTGTGGTCGGGATCGCGCACATGGGTGATAGCGCGGCGCTGGGCCGGATCGGGTTCCGCGCAATCGCCTGGTTCATCACCGCCAGTCTGATTTCGATTGGCCTGGGCCTGCTGATGGTCAACCTGTTTCAACCAGGGGTGGGCGTCGATGTCGGCACCGCCAGCGCGGCGGCAGTAGGCGAGGTCAAAGAGCTGAAAGCGACCGAGTTCATTCTCTCAGTCTTCCCCAAAAACGCGATTGAGGCGCTGGCGACGAACAACATCCTGCAAATTCTGGTGTTCTCGCTGTTCGCTGGGGTCGCGCTGTCCGCCATTGGTGAAAAGGGTGCGCCGCTGGTGCGCGGGGCCGATGCGCTGGCGGAAATGATGCTGCAAGTGACTGGCTATGTCATGCGCTATGCGCCGGTGGCGGTGTTTGCCGCGCTGGCCAAAGTCGTCGCCACCAGCGGGCTCGACATTCTATGGGTGTTTGGGCGGCTGGTGTCGCAGTTTTATTTCTCGCTGGGCATCCTGTGGGTGATCCTGCTGACGATTGGCGGGCTGTTCCTGGGGCGGCGCATCTGGACGCTGATCCGCTATATCCGCGAACCGATGATGATCGCCTTCTCGACCGCCAGCTCGGAAGCCGCGCTGCCCAAGCTGTTCGAACAGCTTGACCGGTTTGGCGTACCGCGGCGGATTTCGGGCTTCATGCTGCCACTGGGCTACAGCTTCAACCTTGACGGTTCGATGATGTACATGAGCTTTGCAACGATCTTCATCGCGCAGGCTTACGGGATTGACCTGAGCATCAGCACTCAGATCGCGATCCTGCTGACCTTGATGATCAGTTCCAAAGGCGTGGCCGCCGTGCCGCGCGCCAGCCTGGTCGTCATTACCGGCACGCTGGCGATGTTCGGACTGCCCGTGGAAGGCGTGGCGATCATCCTGGCGATCGACCAGTTCCTCGACATGGGCCGCACCGCCACCAATGTTGTCGGAAACGCAGTTGCCACTTCGGTGATCACCAAGTGGGAGGGGATGCTGGAAGCGGAAGAGCCGGAGTTTGTCGAGCACCCGCACGCCCCCGCGCATACGGCAGCGGATGGCCGGGCTGGACTCGATCTCGATCCGGATAACTTCAAATAAGGTTTTACGCGCGCAGAGACGCAGAGCGCGCTGAGAAAAAGAAGGAATTTTCGCACAAAGCCACAAAGGGCACAAA
>JANORN010000298.1:0-8818 GCA_031415355.1 Novosphingobium sp.
GCCGCGCTGGATTGATGGGAGAAAGGGCCTGCCGTTCAGCGATGCGCTCAAGTCCGAATTGCGCGATGTCGCCGCACGTATCCACGAACTTATCCATTGGTTTGCTCAGGCCGATCTTGTCTTGGAAGCGACGCTCGCCGATACTATTCCGCGCAAGGGGCTCGGTTTCCATGCGCCGGAACCGGAGGAGATGGATAGCGGCGATGACTGATCTGTTTGGTACCTCGGCACTGGGTGCACAAATAAGCCTGTTTGGCGACGGAGAAGATCGCATTCCGCACCCCAAGGCGCAGGAGTTCGTCCCCGACATTCCGCGCATCCGGAGGCGGCTGCTTGCTGCGCTCGAAGCCGCCCGCGCCGCGCCTGCCATTCCATGGCCGGAAAAAGAGCGCCGCATGTGGCAGACGGTGTTTCCCAACATGTCCAAATGGCTACCCGACGACGAGCGAGACCAGTTGTGTTTCGAATTCGCCGCCGAGCTTGAGCGCTTGCTGAAAGCCGCTTAACCCACACCCGCTTTCCTACATCGCCGCGATTGTTTAGGCAGGCCCCTGTGACGCTCGCTTCCGCCTTTACTGCTGCCCGGCAAACGCCGCACCAAACGGCCTCGAGGCGGACTTACGCAAAGTGCACGCACAGGTGGCGGTGGGCGCCTGCCTTTGCCCCCCAAGGACCCTGTCAACTTCGTCAGGTTATTCAGTACAAGTGGCTCTACTATTAACAGAATGGCCGACGCTTCGCGCCATCGCGGCATGATGATCGCACAGCAAAACGGGCCGCAGCGAGTGCTGCGGCCCGATTCGGGTTTGGCGGTGCCGGTCAGGTCAGAACTGGAGGCTCACCGTCGCGCGCAGCGAGTGGAAATCGTAGCGCGTGTCGGACGGGCGCATGTTGGTGCCGCCGCCATTCAGCAGGAACGGATTGGTTGCCCCCGCCGAACCCCGGGTTACGGAAACCGAATAGTTGTCATCATCGTAGCGGTTGTAGAGGTATTCCAGCCCGAGCGACAGATTGTTGCCGAGCATCACCTCTGCCCCGCCGCCAGCCTGCCAGCCCCAGACCATTTCATCGTCATTGTTGGCAGTGAAGGCGTTGACGGTGTTGGTGGTGGTGAAGGTGTGGTCAAGCTTGGCATAGCTGACGCCGCCGGTGACATAGAACAACGCGCCGCCATTGGGGGTATAGCCAAGCCGGGCGCGAGCCGAGACGGCATAGTCCAGTTCGCGGGCAAAGCTGTAGCCCGCCGGGGTGGTGCTGAAAGCGGACGCGCCATCGATCGACTCAGACTTGCTGGCTTCGATCAGGCCGCCCAGCACGATATTGCCCATCCGCGAATCGTAACCGAGCCGGACTGCATATTCCAGGCCATCGTCCTGGCCGTGGCATTCGACCGTGGCGGTCGAAGTTGCGCTGTTGCAGAAGCCCGGGCTGAAGGCATTGGCCCCGGCCACCGTGGTCACGGTTTCGCCAAACGTGCCATCGCGGTTGGTATCAAATTCCACTGCGTTGCCGCTGCTGTTGCTTTGTGCCGCCGTCCCGATCGTGCCGCCGATGTACGGGCCGTCAAAATGCGTTTCGCGGTCCTGCGCCAGGGTTGGCGCGGCGAAGGCGGTGGTCGCCAGCAAGGGGATCATCAGGGTAGTGAGACGCATAAATTGGTTCCTTGTAATGCCGCAGGAATTACGCAGCAGTCGCGCGCTAAGACGCGGCACGCCGCACGAGGTTCCGTGCGCCGATCTGGAATTCAAGCTAGAGCGCTGTAAAACAACGGTTGATTATTCTGTCGGAACGTCCGTCTTTGTGGCTCAGGCGGCCGACTCGCGCCCGTCATGTGGATCGGCTAAGGCATTGCGATGAATTTTGCTGACCTGCGGATTGCCTTGTTTTCGGGCAATTACAACATGACCACCGATGGCGCGAACCGGGCGCTGAATCGCTTGATGACGCACATGCTGAATCAAGGCGCGCAGGTGCGGGTTTACTCACCGACCAATGCCGAGCCAGCGTTCGCTCCGGCGGGGGAGCTGGTCAGCTTGCCCTCGCTGGCGATCCCGGGGCGCAGCGAATACCGGATGCCGGTGGCGCTCAGCCCGCGGGTGCGGCGCGATCTAGCGGCGTTTGCACCCACTGTGGTGCATGTTTCCTCCCCCGATCTGGCGGCGCACCGCGCGGTCAGCTGGGCGCGGCGGCGCGGGCTGCCGGTACTGGGATCGGTCCACACCCGGTTCGACACCTACCCGCGCTATTACAACATGGCCTGGGCCGAACCGCCGCTGACCGCCATGCTGCGGCGGTTTTATCGGCGCTGCGATGCGCTGGTCACACCCAGTGAATCGATGGCGCAGGTGCTGCGCGATCAGCGGATGAACTTTGACATCGGGATCTGGTCACGCGGGGTGGACCGCACCGTATTCAATCCGCAGCGGCGCGAGCTGGACTGGCGCCGCGCTCTTGGGATCGCGGACGACGAGGTCGCGGTCGGCTTCCTCGGACGGCTGGTGATGGAAAAGGGGCTCGACGTGTTTTCAGACACGATCGACGAACTGCGCGCGCGCGGGGTGCCGCACCGGGTGCTGGTGGTGGGCGAAGGCCCGGCGCGGCGCTGGCTGGAAGGGCGCTTGCCGCAAGCGGTGTTTGCGGGCTTTCAGGGCGGACGCGATCTGGGCCGCGCGGTGGCGGGGATGGACGTGCTGTTCAACCCCTCGGTCACGGAGACTTTCGGAAATGTGACACTGGAGGCGATGGCCTGCGGCTTGCCGGTGGTGGCGGCGGCGGCAACCGGCAGCGACGGGCTGGTCGATGACGGGGTATCCGGCCGTTTGATCCGCCCCGGCGCGATCCACCAATTCGCCGAAGCGCTGCGGCTGTATATCGAACAGCCAGCCCTGCGCACCGCCCACGGCGCAGCTGGGGAAGCGCGCAGCCTGGAATTCAGCTGGGACCGGATCAACCAGGCGGTGGCGGACACCTATTTGCGGTTGATCCGGCAGAAAATTTCAGCTTAACAATATCTTATCGTAAAGTTCCGTCCGCCGTCTTGCGCCGCGCTCACCACCATTGGAGGACAATCGCCCCCACGATCACCAGCGGCATCGCCTTCATCATCGGGGTATCCAGCGCGGCCGGCATGGTCAGCGTCGCCTGATAGGCAAAGCTGAGCGCGGCGCTGACCAGCGAGATCAGGAACACCAGCGGCGCGTGGCGCGACCGGCCCAGCAACAGCAGCGAACCCAGGATCGAGGACCAGACCCCCAGCCCCCACAGCGCATGGGCCCAGAGCGGCATCGCTTCGACGAGGGCGAGCATTTCCTGCGCCAGTTCGGGCGTGCCGACCGCGCTGGTCAGATAGTCCATATTGCGCAGCTTGGTCATCAGATAGTCAACCGCGCCAAAGCTGTTCCAGGCCAGGCTGAGCAGCGCGACAATCCAGTAGGTGACGGGCACCTTCGGCGGTGTAAGGCTAGTGGTCATGGCTCTCCCCTTCCATAAGCGACGGCGAAGGCTAGGCCGGTTTGCAGGTGGATGCAATCGTCGGCTAAACCGCCTAGACCACTGCGATGGCTGACCTGTTTCCGACCGATTCCCTGCCCGTCCGGCCAGTCGCGGCGCACGAAGATGCGCCACTGGCAGACCGGCTGCGCCCTGCCGTGCTGAGCGACGTGATCGGGCAGGAGCACCTGACCGGACCCGAAGGCGCGATCGGGCGGATGGTGGCGGCGGGCAAGCTCTCCAGCATGATCTTGTGGGGGCCGCCGGGCACCGGCAAGACCACCATCGCGCGGCTGCTCGCCGCTGCCGTCGGCATGCGCTTCATGCCGATCAGCGCGGTGTTCTCGGGCGTCGCCGATCTGAAGAAGGCCTTTGCCGAGGCCGACACGGCCGCGAAAATGGGCCAGCGCAGCCTGCTGTTCGTGGACGAAATCCACCGCTTCAACCGCGCGCAGCAGGACGGGTTCCTGCCGTTCGTGGAAAAGGGCACGGTCACGCTGGTGGGCGCGACCACCGAGAACCCCAGCTTCGCGCTCAACGCCGCGCTGCTCTCCCGCGCCCAAGTGCTGATCCTGCGGCGGCTGGACGCGCCCGCGCTGGCCGAGCTGCTGAGCCGGGCCGAGGCGCTGGAAGGGCCATTGCCGCTGACTGCCGAGGCTCGCGAGGCGCTGGTGGCCTCCGCCGATGGTGACGGACGGTTTCTGCTCAATCAGGCCGAAACGCTGTATAACGCGGCATTGACCGAGCCGCTCGATCCCGCCGCGCTGGGGGCGTTCCTGCAACGCCGGGTGGCGGTCTATGACAAGGACCGCGATGGACATTACAACCTGATTTCAGCGCTGCACAAGGCGCTGCGCGGGTCAGACCCGCAGGCCAGTCTGTACTACATGGCGCGGATGCTGACAGCGGGGGAGGAGCCGCTGTATGTGCTGCGGCGGCTAGTGCGCTTCGCCAGCGAAGATATTGGCCTGGCCGATCCGCAAGCGCTGATCCAATGCCTCGCCGCCAAGGACGCCTATCAGTTCCTCGGCAGTCCGGAAGGCGAGCTGGCGATTGTCCAAGCCTGCCTCTACCTTGCCACCGCACCCAAATCGAACGCGGCCTATGTGGCGCAGAAAGCCGCTTGGAAAAGCGCGAAGGAAACCGGCAGCCTCAGCCCGCCCACCAATATCCTCAACGCGCCAACCAAGCTGATGAAAGACATCGGCTATGGCAAGGACTATGCCTATGATCACGAGGCTGAGGACGGTTTCTCTGGCGCGGATTACTGGCCGGAGGACATGACCCCGCAGACCTATTACCAGCCGGTGGAACGGGGGTTCGAGCGCGAAGTGCGCAAGCGGCTGGACTGGTGGGACAAACAACGCAAGGAACGCCGCAATGAAGACTAGCCATGCGATCACATTGCTTGCCGGGCTGGCGGTGCTGGTCAGCAGCGTTGCGCTGGCGAAGCCCGCCCCGGCGGCGGGACCATCGCTCAAGCAATGCGGCACCTACAAACCGCAGGAAGGCGATCCCGAACTGGAGCGCAAAGGCGCGCTGCGGGTTCCCGCTACGCTGCGCCGGGTGATGGCCGCCAACCGTGATTTCATGGCGGTGCGGACGCTGACCGGCGCAACATTCTGCCTGTTCGCGCGCGAATGGGAAGAGATCGAACCCGCGGTGCTCTCGCCTGATGGGCGCTATCTGGGCTTTGCGTGGCATGGCAATGAAGCGGGCGGCTACATCTTCGTGGATCGCGCGGGCAAGGGCGCGAAGATCGATACCGGGGCGCGGCCCGTGCCCTCGCCCAGCCAGCGCCGGCTGGCAGCGCTGGAATGGTCCGAAAGCGGGTTCGGTTCGCTGAACGGCGTACTGGTGCTGGACGTGCTGCCGGGATCCCTGCGCCAAGCCGCGCGGATCGGGGACATGCCGGTGGGCCTTGCCGACTGGCGGTTTGATCGCTGGCGCGGCAACACCTGTTTCGACATTTCCGCCCTGCCCTTCGCCGCAATGACGCAAAGCGATGGCTCCGCTCCCGCTGGCAACCCGCGCGTGAAGTATTCGGTCCGGCCCAAGGGTGCCGCCTGGGCGCTGTTCAAAGCCGCCTGTCCGCCAGTGTGACACCAGGGGTGAAGCCGCGCTTCAATCACTTTGCCGCGATTGACTGGTCCGGCGCGCGCGGCGAGCGGCACCGGGGAATAGCCGTAGCGCTGTGCCAGCTGGGCGATGCCGCACCGCAGCTCGTTCGCCCGGGCCACCGCTGGTCGCGGCCCGAGGTGCTCGACTGGCTCCGCGGTGAGCTGCCGCACGGAACGCTGTGCGGGTTCGATCTGTCGATGGCGCTGTCGCACGCCGATCACGGTGCGTACTTCCCCGGGCTCGCCAACAGCCCGCGCGATGCCCGCGCGCTGTGGCAATTGGTGGAAGTCCTCAGCGCTGATGAACCGCATCTTGGCGCGACCACCGTAGCCGATCACGTCGATCTCGCTCCATACTTCCGCCGACATGGTGGCCGCGAGGGTGCGGCCTTTGGGGTCAATGGCCAGCCGGGCGGACGCGGCCGGTTCCGCCAGACCGAGCACGCCCAGGCCCGCGCCGGGTGCAGGCCCTACAGCAATTTCAACCTGGTCGGCGCGGCGCAGGTCGGCAAAGGCAGCTTGGCGGGAATGCGCCTCCTCCACCGCTTGTCCGGCGAAATCGCGATCTGGCCGTTTGACCCGCTGCCCGCCGAAGGCTCGGTGCTGGTCGAGATCTACACCACCTTGGCCGCGATTGCCGCAGGCCGCAGCGCCGCCCGCTCCAAAATTCGCACGGGAGCCGAACTGGATGCAGCGCTGGCAATGCTGGGCAGCGCGCCCTGCCTCATCAATGCCGCAATCGACGATCACGCCAGTGACGCGCTGATCACCGCGGCCTGGTTGCGGAGTATCCATGACCTGCCCGCGCTATGGTCCGCCCCGCCCTCCGCCAAAATTGCTGCAACCGAGGGCTGGACCTTCGGCGCAGTCTGACGCAAAGGGACGTTCCGCACCGCGGGCCGGCTTAGCTCAGTTGGTAGAGCACCTGATTTGTAATCAGGGGGCCAGGGGTTCGAATCCTCTAGCCGGCACCATATTTTTCAAGGACTTAGCAGTGACCATAACCCCTTCCGGGGTGCCTGTCGAGAGCCACGTAATCGCCACGTAATCAAGAATGCTCGCAGAGTCGCGTAGCGTCGCGCAGTGCTGGTGGACAAGGCTACGTCTTCAAGACGGACCGCGCCCAGCCTCACAGACGGAAATTGGACGAGGCTCAGGCGCGCCTTGTCTGCCATCTTGCCACGATGCCTGATCGGGCGATCGGCCGCTATCGGGTTGCCTCTTGCAGCTTATCGCTGCCGCCGATGTCGTTTGCGATGAGACCGTCGATAATATCAAGACAACGCTTCCGGATTTCGGCGTGGACCTCATTGGACGTATATATCCGCATCAACGGCTCCCACAGCCGATAGCCGCCAGCGCGTCGCCAAAGCCGATGTCGAGCGTCACCGGGATGCGCGTGCGTTCGAGATAGGCGGTGGTCCGCAAGCGGATGCCGCCATATTCCATCTCCTCGCGAATGGCCGTCGCCACGAGAGCGCCCGTGTCGAATTCGAGGCCGTCGTTACCGGCGATCATCATGATCTCGGCAAAAATGGCCTTGATGGCTTCGGCATCGGCTTCGCCAAAACTGAGGAAATCGGCATCGCGGGTTGCTCGATTGTCGTGGTCGAGCCATTGCGTGACAAGCATCCCGCCTTTCAGGATGTAGTTCTCGCGATGGGCCGACAGTGAGAGTCTGAAGAGCAGCCGTTCGAGCGCGAAGCGCACGAGCAGGATCCGAAGGCGCGACTCTGTTCCCGAGCGATATTGAGCAGGCGCTGCTTGACCGATGCTGCGAGGTTTTTTGGAGCATCAGCCATTGAATGTCAGGGCCTCAAAATAAGGCCGCATCACGCGCCATGCGCCACCTGCGCGGGCGGCATCGGCGATCTGGGCCGGGGTCGCCTTGCGCTGGTCAAGTGCGGCCCGCAGTCCTTCCACGGCAACCGACCGATCGACTAGCCGACCGTTGCGGAACAGGTCGGTGAGGGTCTTTATTACCGAGAAGATGGGAACATCGACACCTGAAATCTTGTGCTGCTCGACACCTTGCTGGAGATATTTGTCTGCGAATCGCACAATCCGGACCGGCGGGTAGCTGGGTACGGGCGACCAGTCGCTGGTGCCGATCGCCACCCAAATCTTGCGCGGCATTTGGTTGGTTAGACCGTGATAGGCCAGCGCGGATACCATTGCGATGATACCCTTTGGAATGCGTTTCGAGACTTCGGCAAGGGTCAGGTCGCCTTCGATGTCACTGCCCGGATCCTGGTAGAGGCCGCGGCCAATGCGCATGAGGTCGCCATCCTTGAGCGCGCGCTGGATTGTCGAGCCGGCGATCCCGGCATTGCGGAGGTCCTGAGCTCGTATAATCGACCGCTGTGCGACGATGGAACGGAGTTGCTCGCGTTGGCTGACTGCCTTTTCAGGCATGTTACAAATCCGATAACTAAATCGACTTTTGTCAGAGGTTTTGTAACGGACAATTTTCAAGCACGCCAGATGCTATTCGACGTGTCTGGAAAATGTGGCTGAATTTCGGACAAGCGGGTCTGGAAGGAGAAGGCCTTCCCCTGAGCCAGAGCCCGCGGGGCTGTCTCCGTCTACCCCTTCTGCTGGACTCCGCCCCGCAACGCCCGAGGAAGCGGAGCGGGGCTGTTGACGTGCTCTGTCCCACCCGCCTGACGGCGTGCTCCTGAGGGCGCGGCGTTTCTCCTGTCTTTGGCCCCGTGCGCACTCTGAACGAGGCGGCATCAGGCATGTGCAGGCGAGGAAAGCCGACAACCCCCGGCTTTCCGCCTGCACTTGCCATGCATGCAATTCCGCCTCTTTTCAGGGTGCGGGCCTTTGTTTGGGTTATCACGCTGGCCGCTCGCTCGACGGAAAGCATGAGCAGGTGAGAGTGAAAGCCATGCGGGCTTCGCCGTGACGGGTTGAGGGTCGAGAGAGAGGCTCCCGCCCGCCCGTTGTGAAGGTTTTCCCATGAATATGCAGGTTACAGGTGCCCGTCGCGATGTGAGCGGTGGCTACAAGGTCGATGTCACGCGCGGCGAGCGCATCGGCCGGGTCTCGTCGAAATGGTTCTCGCGCCCCGACGATCAGCGTTTTCTCGCTCTGGGTGATCTGGCCCGGACCGTGCGCGGCCGTTCCGAGCGCAGCCGAACCCGCGTGGTCGAATCCGCACTCATCCATGTCGAGGCAAGCCGAAGCGATCCCGAGCGCCTGAC
>JANORN010000299.1:0-10294 GCA_031415355.1 Novosphingobium sp.
GCCGGGCAGCACCGGGTTCGTGCTGGGGATCGTCAAGGCCTATACCACCCGCGTTGGATCGGGGCCGTTCCCGACCGAGCTGGAGGATGCCACCGGCCAGAAACTGGGCGAGCGCGGGCATGAATTTGGCACTGTCACCGGCCGCAAACGCCGCTGCGGCTGGTTTGACGCGGTGCTGGTGCGGCAAAGCTGCGCGATCAGCGGCGTAACCGGGATTGCGCTGACCAAGGTCGATGTGCTCGACGGGTTTGACACCGTGAAGATCTGCACCGGTTATCGCCTGCACGGCAAGATCCTCGATTATTTCCCCAGCCATGCGGCAGATCAGGCCAATGTCGAGCCGATCTATGAGGAAATGGACGGCTGGAGCGGCACAACCGCTGGTGCGCGTTCGTGGGCCGATCTCCCGGCTCAGGCGATCAAATATATCCAGCGCGTGCAGGAATTGATTGAAACGCCGGTGGCGCTGGTCTCCACCAGCCCCGAACGCGAAGATACGATTCTGGTGCGCGATCCGTTTATGGATTGAGGCAAGCTGGCTGGGGAGCGGGAGCATGAAGCGGTGGATTGCGGGATTGCTTGCGGCCGTGCTGATCGGGGCTGGATTTCTGGCCTATCGCGCCTATCCGGCGATGCCCGACCTGCCGCCGATTGACCGCATCGTCGTCGACAAGAGCGCACGCGAACTGACGCTCTTTTCTGGCGGCAAGCTGGTGCATACCATGACCGGGGTCGGGCTGGGCGACGCGCCGGTGGGGCACAAGCAGTTCGAAGGCGATGAAAAGACACCCGAAGGCAAATACCAGATCGATCTGCGCAACCCGCAGAGTTCGTACCATTTGTCGCTGCGGATATCTTACCCCGACCAGGTCGCCCAGCAATCTGCCGCTGCCCAGGGGCGCAGTCCGGGGGGTGAGATCTATATCCACGGTCAGCCCAACTGGCTGCGCTTCGGCCGCTTGCCGGGGGACTGGACCGATGGCTGCATCGCCGTCTCCAACCGCGAGATTGAGGCACTGTGGCAGGCCGTGGGGATCGGTACGCAGATCGAGGTTCTGCCCTGACCGGGCCGGGGCTGGGCGCTACACCAGTCGGCCCCTGCCGCTGACCCAATCGCGAACCGAACCCTCAAATTGCTCGCGCACGAGATGAGGGTTGGCGTCGGCAAAATCGCGCGCGGCGAGCATCGCCTTGGGCGCCAGGGGCTCGTCAAACCGCAGGCCGCAGGCGGTCGGGCTGCTCCAGACGACTGTGCCGAAGACTTCCTGACCGCAAAACCGCAGAAAGGCTGAAGCAGCGGGACGCGGCGCTGGTGAGATGTCGATCCGGGCACCGGTCTGGGAAAGATTGATCAGGGTACAACGCACCTGGCCGCCAAGCGTGATCAGTTCTGCCGGTTGCCGCAGCCGCAAACGCGAGCAGCGTCGCCGCCCGCTCTGGCTGGGGATTTGCCGCAAGGAACGTAGTCCGGACATGCGCAGTTTATGGCCAACAAGGCCAGAACACCATGCAAATCCGGACTTAGGGAACAGTCCGTATGCTTCACGAAGCGTCGGTCTCCCGCAACTCGGCCAGGAGCAAAGGTGAGCGAAGCACGGCAGCGCTGCGTCGCCAACGTTTCCGCACGCCGCCTTATACCGGCAGGCCCCATTTTCTTCCTGCCCACAGCAGTAACGCGTAACCTGCAAACGACACCGCCACGAACGCAGTCATCGCCAGCGGAAACGCTATACCGCGCCGTAGCAGCACGATCAGCACGATGAAGCCGGGCAGCGAGGCGTTGACATAAAGCGTCGAAGAAAGCGCAAGATCGGCAATCTTCGGGCTGTCACCGGTGTCGTGCCACAACCACAACATGGTCAGGATCGAGGCCAGCGGCAAGCTGACAAGCAAGCCGCCAAGGGCGGGGCTGCGCCGCGCGAATTCGGAAGCAGCGGCAATCAAAGCGCCCGAGACGAGCGCCTTGATCACCAGCTGCGTCCACACTTGCCTGGTCCTCAGAGCTGCGCGATCATGTGTTCGGCCGAGCTGACCTTGAAATCGCCTGGCGCTTCGATGTTGAGCTGTTCGACCACGCCGTCGTTGACGACCATCGAAAAACGCTGGCCGCGCTTGCCCAGGCCGAACGCCGAACCGTCCATGGTCAAGCCCACGGCTTCGGCGAAATCGCCGTTTCCATCGGCCAGCATGGTGATTGCGTCTGAACCGGAAGCCTTGTTCCATGCGCCCATTACGAACGGATCGTTGACCGCAGTCCCGACGATCTCGTCGATGCCCTTGGCTTTGAGTTCATCGGCCTTGTCGACGAAACCGGGCAGGTGCTTAGCCGAGCAGGTCGGGGTAAACGCGCCGGGGACCGAAAACAATGCCACGCGCTTGCCCTTGAAGTATTCGGCGCTTTGCACCGCTTCGGGGCCTTGATCGGTCGCTTTCACCAGCTTCACGTCGGGCAGCTTGTCGCCAACTGCGATGGTCATGGTTATTCTCCTGTGGGTTGGAATTGCCTGATGGATATAGGGCGGCGCGGCGCGAGGGCAACGGCTGGGCATGGTAAATTTCGCTTCACCGGCCTCCTTTAAGAACTGGTAAACCCGGCAGTTCAGTTTGTCTCGTGCGGGAAACAGCTCGCCGGGAGTCGAACCATGGGGATTGTAAAGGGCGCCGCCGCCGGACTTGCGGCCTGTTTGATGCTTGCGGCTGTGCCTGCAACAGCGGACCCGCTGGACGATGCGGAGAAGCTGCGCCGGCTGGACATCATGCTGATGGTTACGGGGCTGCGCTGCCGCACGACGGCGGATGACTTTCAGGCCGACTATGCCCGCTTCACCACTGTCCATTACGCCACGCTCAACGGTGCGGCGGCCACGCTCAAGTCGGATATGTCACTGCGCTACGGCGCTGCGGGCGCCAACCGTGCGCTCGACACGCTGAGCGTGACCATGGCCAATTCCTATGGTCAGGGCCATCCCTGGCTCGATTGCGGGCAATTGAAGCAGGTGACCCGCGATCTTGCCGCCGCGCAGGGCCGCGCGCCGTTAATCGAAGCGGCCAATCAGCTGCTTTCCAATCAGAACACCGCGCAGTTCGCCTGGGCGCAGCACTGATCCACACCACGCGATGAGAATCATATAAAGATATCTTTATATTTGCCAGCCGAAGGTCAGAAAGCTATGGGCGGCGCAATAATCGGCGTCGCCCTGCACCCAGCGTGATGCCCGCAATTTTTACAGGAGCATCCCGTGGCCACTCTCGCCCCCGCTAAGCAGGACTTTGTTGTCGCCGATCTCAGCCTCGCCGACTTTGGCCGCGCGGAAATTCGGATCGCTGAAACCGAAATGCCCGGCCTGATGGCGCTGCGTTCGGAATTTGGCGCCGCGCAGCCGTTGAAGGGCGCGCGGATTACTGGTTCGCTGCACATGACGATCCAAACCGCGGTGCTGATCGAAACGCTCACCGCGCTGGGCGCTGAAGTGCGCTGGGCCACCTGCAACATCTTTTCCACGCAAGACCACGCCGCCGCTGCCATCGCTGCCAGCGGCGTGCCGGTGTTTGCGATCAAGGGGGAAAGCCTGGCGGATTACTGGGACTACGTCGGGTCGATCTTTGATTGGGACGTGGACGGCAACGGGCAGACCGCCAACCTGATTCTGGACGATGGCGGCGATGCGACCATGTTTGCGCTGTGGGGGGCGCGGGTGGAAGCGGGCGAAACACTGTTTGAACCCAGCAACGCCGAAGAAATCGAATTCGTCCGCGCGCTCAATGCTTATCTGAAGGCTAAGCCGGGCTATCTGACCGCCAGCGTCAAGGCGATCAAGGGCGTGTCCGAAGAAACAACCACTGGCGTTCACCGGCTGTATCAGATCGCCAAGGAGGGCAAGCTGCCGTTCCCCGCGATCAACGTGAATGACAGCGTCACCAAGTCGAAGTTTGACAACCTGTATGGCTGCAAGGAATCGCTGGTCGATGCGATCCGCCGCGCCACTGACGTGATGCTGGCCGGCAAGGTTGCCTGCGTCGCCGGGTTCGGCGATGTTGGCAAGGGCAGTGCCCAGTCGCTCCGTAATGGCGGCGCGCGGGTAATGGTCACCGAAGTCGATCCGATCTGCGCGTTGCAGGCGGCGATGGAAGGCTTCGAAGTCGTGACGATGGAAGAAGCAGTGCAGCGCTGCGACATCTTCGTCACCGCCACCGGCAACGCCGATGTGATCACCGCTGAACACATGAAGGCGATGAAGCCGATGAGCATCGTCTGCAACATCGGACACTTTGACAGCGAAATCCAGATTGCCGCGCTCGACAATTATGGCTGGACCGAGGTTAAGCCGGGCACCGATCTGGTCGAATTCCCCGACGGCAAGCAGATCATCATCCTTGCCAAGGGCCGTCTGGTCAATCTGGGCTGCGCCACTGGCCATCCCAGCTTCGTCATGTCCGCCAGTTTCACCAACCAGACGCTGGCCCAGATCGAACTCTACACCAACCCGGCGCAGTACCAGAACGAAGTCTATGTGCTGCCCAAGCACCTCGACGAAAAGGTCGCCGCGCTGCATCTGGAAAAGCTGGGGGTGAAGCTGACCACGCTGACCAAGCAGCAATCCGATTACATCGGCGTGCCGCAGGCCGGGCCGTTCAAGCCGGATCACTACCGGTATTGATTCTTTGCGCGGTCAGTTGGCGTGGAACGCCAGCGGGTGGCCGCGCAGTTTTTCGTCGCGGGTGAGCAGGATCCGATCGGTTTCTTGGGCCACTATCAGCAGCTGTGCGTCGAAGGGATCCCGGTGCGAAACCGGGTTGCGGAGAAGTGCGGCGGCTTGATTGGAAGTAAGGTCGATTTCTTCGAGATCGAGCGCGCGTAAAACGTCCAGAACGTCGCCGGGATCGGCTTGCCCCTTGCGACTGCCTGATACAAAGCGGGGGTCCCATTTGATTTTGAGTTCCCAAATTGCCACGCTTGAAAAGGCGAGCGTGTAAACTGGATCGAACAGCAGTTTCTGTTCAGCAGTCCGCAAACGAGTCCGATCAACGGCGAGCCACAGGCAGTAGTGCGAATCGAGTAGCAGCCTCAATCGTCGAGTCCCAAAATCTTGCGACTATACGCTGGATCGTCGAAATAGTCGGGCAGCCAAACTTCGGCTTTGTCCAACCCCTTCTCGCGGAGCAAGGCATCGGCTGCGGCAAAGTTCAACCCCGCCCGCTTCTTGCGTGGCGGGTTGATCTCAGCAACTACTTTGCCGAATTTGGTAACACTGACGGTCTCGCCGCGTTCGGCGGCAGCAATGGCTTCGGAAAATTTTGCCTTGGCTTCACGAACGGACATTTCCATGGGTCTTGCTCCTGCGGCTTCATTTAGCATTGCACAGGTGTGACTACAAGTAGTCACGGATCGATCGGCGCTGATCCGCATACCTCAGGAATGCCCATTGTAATCTGCACCGCTCGCGCATAGCGCAGCCCTGATGACATTGTCCCCAACCGTACTGGCGCTGATCGGACTGTTGCTCGCGGCCTGGACGCTGGCGGCGGGTTGGGCGGTGGTCTGGGCGCGGGGACGCGCGCGGCGGGCGGATGCGGCGCAGCGGCTGGCGAAGCGCTTGACCCGGATGGTCGATGACAGTCCGGCACTGCCGCTGCTGGTCCGCGCTGATGGCCGAATCGAGGCGCCGCAGCGGCTGGCGAACTGGCTCGGGCTGGACGCCGTGCCGCAGTACCTAACCGAGCTTGATGGCGGGGACAAAGGGCTGGCGGCAGAGCTTGTCGCTGACTTGGCCGAAGCTGTGCGCCGCACGCAAAAGACCGCCGTGCCGTTCCGGATGGTGGCCACCCCGCGCGGATCATCGCGCAGTCTGGCGCTGCGCGGACACTTGGCTGATCCGCAAGTCTCGCCCGGCGGCGCGGCGCTGGTGTGGGTATTCGACTTTTCCGACAGCGAAAGCGAGCTGGTGCAGTTGCGCGGCGAGGCAGCCCGCGCGCGCAGTGACTTTACCGCGCTGGTCGGATTGATTGAGGCAGCGCCGATGCCGATGTGGTTCCGCGACCCGGACGGCGCGTTACAACTGGTCAACACTGCCTATGTTGTCGCGGTTGCCGGCGAGTCAGCAGATCAGGTCGTTTCCGACGGGATCGAGCTGATCGAAAGCGTCGACGGCCTGACCGCGCGGCAGATCGCGCAGCAAGCCTCGGCCAAGGCCTTGCCAATCGAACGGCTGGTCAGCGCGACGATCAACGGCCAGCGCCGGGCCTTGCGGGTCAGCGATCTGCCGCTCGGCAAAGACGGTATCGCGGGTTACGCGATTGACGTGGAAGACATGGAAGAGCTGGGCCGCAGCTTCAAGGCGTTCCGCGATGCGCAGCGTTCGATGCTCGATCAGCTCTCCGCCGGGGTGGCGCAGTTCGATGCCAAGCGGCAGCTGACTTTCGCCAACCAGCCGTTCCAGCGGATGTTTGCGCTCAAACCGGCGCTCATGCTCGATCCGCCGCCGTTTGAGCGGCTGCTTGATCTGGCGCGCGATGCCGGGAAAGTGCCCGAAGCGCGTGATTTCCCAGCTTGGCGACGCGAACGCGCGGGTTGGTTCCTGGCCGATGCGGCGCAGGATGAGGCCTGGAGCCTGACCGATGGCACGCACTTGCGCGTAGTGGCGCAGCCGATGCCCGACGGCGGGCTGCTGCTGATCGCGGAAGATCGCACCGAACAGCTGAAACTGTCGGCCACGCGCGACACGCTGCTGCGCACGCGCACGGCCACTTTTGACAGTCTGTTTGAATCCATTGCGGTGTTTGCGCCCGATGGGCGGATGCAGCTGTGGAACCGGCGGTTTGCGGCGGACTGGGGGCTGGAAAGCGAATTTCTGGATACGCACCCCAAGGCCGACGCACTGCTGCAACGGATCGGTGCACGGCTGAAACGCCCGGCGCGGGCGAAGGCCATCGGCGAAGTCATCCGCGCCGCTACGCTGGACCGCAAGCAGACCAGCGGCCGGGCGGTGCTGGCTGATGGGCGCACGCTGGAGTTCGCGGGGGTACCGCTGCCCGATGGCAATGGCTTGCTGACCGTGCTGGACATCACCGATTCGCAGAAGGCCGAAGATGCGCTGCGCGAACGCAATGCTGCCCTGACCGAAGCGGACGCGCTCAAAACCCGGTTCCTCGCTAATATGAGTTACGAATTCCGCACGCCGCTGACCTCGATTGGCGGGTTCGCCGAATTGCTCCAGTCCGGAATTGGCGGCGAATTGAGCGCGCAGGGGCAGGACTATGTCAACGCGATCCTGACCTCGGTCGCGCGGCTGGGCGAACAGATCGAAAGCGTGCTTGATCTCTCGCAAAGCGAGGCCGGGATGCTGCCGCTGGCGCGCGAAGACATCGATGTCCTGCCGTTCGTCACCCGGATCGTGGAAGAGCGCAGCGCGCGGATCAAGGAGGCCGGGCTCACGCTCGATCTGCGCGGCGACAAGAGCGTGGGGCGCGTTTCAGGTGATGCCCGGCGATTGGCGCGGGCGCTGGGCCATGTGCTGGACAATGCGATCGCCGCGACGCCCAAGGGCGGACGGATATTGGTCGAGCTGGCGCACCACCGCAAGGTCGCGCGGATCGTGGTGTCGGACAATGGTTCTGGAATGGACGCCGCCACACTCGCGCGCGCACTCGACGGGATCAAGGTCAGCGCCGATGGCAAAATTGCGGAAAGACGGCAGGGGCTGGGCCTGCCGCTCGCCCGGCAACTGATCGAGGCGCACGGCGGCACGCTGCAATTGCTGTCGGAACCGGGCCAGGGCACCGCTGCGATTATCGAACTGCCGTGAGGCTGGACCTGCCCGATCTGGCGGCGATGAGCGCGCTGGGGCAGCGCATTGCGGCGGTGCTGCGACCGGGTGACGTGATCGCGCTGTCGGGCGGTTTGGGAACCGGCAAGACCACGCTGGCCCGGGCAATTCTGCTGGCGCTGGGCCATACCGGCGAAGTTCCGAGCCCCAGCTTCACAATCATTGAAACTTACGATTCGCCGGAGTTGCGGTTGCCGGTTGTCCATGCCGATTTCTACCGGCTGAACCACCCCGAAGAGGTTGAGCAGCTGGGTCTGGATGAGTACTGCGACGGGGCGGTGCTGATCGCGGAATGGCCGGATCAGGCGGGCGGGTTCGGTTACGAGCCGGGCTGCCTGCACATCACGCTCGAAATTGCGGAAACGGGGCGCAGCGCCATTGCCGAAGCAGGCCCGGATTGGCTAGGGCGAGAGCCATGGACGTAAACTTTCCTGATGGCCTCGATGCCTTTCTGGCGGGCGCAGGCTGGGCCGAAGCGGCGGTTGAGCCGTTGCCAGGCGACGCCTCGTTCCGGCGCTATTTCCGGGTGCGCCGGGGTGACAAGACCGCGATGCTGATGGATGCGCCGCCGCCGCACGAAGACCCCGCCGCCTTCCTGCGCGCGGCGAAATGGCTGGAAGGCAACGCCTTGCGCGCACCGCTGATCCATGCCGAAGATCCGGCGCGCGGGCTGGTCCTGCTGGAAGATTTCGGCGACGTGCGGATGCGCGATTACCTGGATGAATGGCCGGGCGATGAAACCACGATCTACACCGCCGCAGTCGATACGCTGGTGGAGCTGCACCGGTTGCCGCAAGGGCCGTTCCTCGACTTTTCGTTGAGCGAGTATCAGCGCGAGGCGCGCCTGCTGGTCGATTGGTACTGCCCGGCGCGCAATCTATATGTCGACGGGCCGGGCTATGCCGCTGCGTGGGAACAGGTGCTGACCCAGTTGTTACCGCGCCAGCGCCCGGGGGTGGTGGTGCTGCGCGATTATCACGCGGAAAACATCATGCTGCTGGGGTCGCTGCAGAAGCAGGGCCTGCTTGATTTTCAGGACGCGTTGAACGGCCATTCGGCCTATGATCTGGTATCCTTGTTGCAGGATGCGCGGCGCGATGTTTCGCCGCAGCTGGAAGCGGCGATGTTTGATCACTATGCAGCGGCGACCGGTGCGGGCGAAGACTTCCTGGCCGACTATGCGCGGCTGGGGGCGCAGCGCAACGCCAAGATCGTGGGCATTTTCGTGCGGTTGTGGAAGCGCGATGGCAAACGCCGCTACCTCGATCTCATCCCGCGCGTCTGGGCGCTGCTGGAACGCGATCTGGGGCACCCGGCGCTGGCTCCGGTGGCGGCGTGGTTCGATGCCAATATCCCGGCGGAGCTGCGCACGGCGGGCGGCGGTGAATGGCCGGAATGAGCGCGGTTCCAAACACCGCGATGATCATGGCGGCGGGGCTGGGCACGCGGATGCTGCCGCTGACCGCCAATCGCCCCAAGCCGTTGATCGAAGTCGCTGGGACGACGTTGCTCGATCACGTGCTCGATCTGTTGCGTGATGCGGGGGTCGGGCGGATCGTGGTCAACGTGCATTACATGGCGGATCAGATCGAGGCACATCTGGCCGCCCATGCGCAGGATTTCAGCGTCAGCATCTCGGACGAGCGCGAGCTGCTGCGCGATACCGGCGGGGGGCTGATCCAGGCCTTGCCGCTGCTGCCCGATGATCCGTTTTTCTGCGTGAATGCCGACAACTGGTTCGTCAACGAGGGCAAAAATGCGCTGATGCGGATGGCTGAGGCGTGGGACGCAGCGGCGATGGACGTGCTGATGCTGGTCGTGCCGTTCGATCACGCGGGCAATACGCAGGGCCATGGCGATTTTGATCTCGACGCGGCTGGGCGATTATCGCGCGACGGCCCCAAGCGCGCGCGGCCCTATGTGTGGACCGGGATCCAGCTGCTGGCGCGGCACGTGGTGACCGATGCTCCGGCTGAGGTATTTTCGACCAACGTGTTCTGGGACCGCGCAATTGTAACGGGGCGCTGCTTCGGACTGGTGCATTCGGGCGACTGGTTCGATGTTGGTTATCCGGAAGCGATCGGATTGACCGAGGCCGCTATCGCAGATGGCTGAGCGTCTCGGCCCGCAGGTTTACTCCATCGCCGCGCATCGCGGCTTTGCCGATGCGCTCGTCGCGGGGTTGATCCCGCGCTATGCCGAACCGGATTTTGGCCTGGCCCGGCTGACGCTGTTATTGCCCAGCCGCCGCGCCGAGCGGATCATCACCGAGGCCTTTGTGCGGCTATCGGGTGGCGGACTGTTGCTGCCACGCATGGCGATGGTCGGCGATCTTGATCTGGACGAGACGCTGGGGCCGCTGCTTGATCCATTGGAAGGTGGGGAGGGGGCCGAGATCCCGCCCGCTGCGGATTCCACGCGGCGCTGGTTGCGGCTTGCGGACCTGCTGCGCGAAACGATGGGCGACCGCG
>JANORN010000300.1:0-1502 GCA_031415355.1 Novosphingobium sp.
CTGAAAAGAGTTTGGACTCACTGGTCACCTGCGCATGGACCTCAAGGCCAATCACGACCTCCCACTCGCCGGTATTTCCCTGGATGCGGTATGTTGATTCAGTCATTTTTCAGTTTCCGGAAGCGGCCAAACCGAACCGACAATGTGGTGCGGTATGGTTAGATCAGTTCCACAGCGTTCACATATTTTGTGAGGCGTGGCTTTGACATATGAAAGTTTATGGCGGTTATCGTGAAAGACGCTAACGCGACATTTGGGACAAACATTAAAGTAAGCGGCAAGCCCCGGAACGACAATAAATGGAACCAAGAATAGCACTTGTGGTCCAATATCGAAAAACCCAACCCACAAGCACACGGGTATCATAACAAAACCGAGCCAAGTTAGCGGCCTGATGTACAGAGAGCGCCGATAAGGGCTCACCACCATTCTCCGGCTTCCGCCGCAAATCCTGAACGCTGCTCAATGGCTAGCCCGGCATTCAGCACTGCCTGCTCATCGAGCGCTTTGCCGATGATCTGGAGGCCCAGCGGCAAGCCGTCCTTCGATACGCCGCCGGGGACAGACATTGCAGGCAATCCGGCCAGCGAGGCGGGCACGGCGAACACGTCGTTGAGATACATCGACAGCGGGTCGCTGGTTTTCTCGCCAAGGCCGAAGGCGGCGCTCGGGGCGGTTGGCGCGAGGATCAGGTCGCAGGCTCCCCACGCATTTTCGAAATCGCGGGCGATCAATGCGCGGACCTTTTGCGCCTGTGTGTAATAGGCGTCGTAGAAACCGGCCGACAATACGTACGTGCCGATCATGATCCGGCGGCGGACTTCCTCGCCGAAACCGGCGGCGCGGGTCGCGGCATACATATCCTGCAGGCCCGCGCCTTCTGGCAAGTCGCGCAGACCGTAACGCACGCCGTCATAACGTGCGAGGTTCGACGATGCTTCGGCGGGCGCGATGATGTAATAAGCAGGCAGCGCATACTTGGTATGCGGCAGGCTGATGTCGACGATCTCCGCGCCTGCATCCTTCAGCCACGCGATGCCGTTGTCCCACATCGCGGCTATGTCTTCGTCGATGCCATCGAGGCGGTATTCTTTTGGGATGCCGATCTTTTTGCCACGCAGGTCGCTGTTCAGGCCAGCTTCCCACTCTGGAACCGCCAAATCGAGCGAGGTCGAATCCTTTGCATCGAAGCCAGCCATCGCCTCAAGCATGATCGCACAGTCGCGCACGTCGCGCGCCATTGGTCCAGCTTGATCGAGCGACGAGGCGAACGCCACGACACCCCAGCGCGAGCAGCGGCCATAGGTCGGCTTGATACCGCTTATACCCACAAACGCCGCAGGCTGGCGGATCGAGCCGCCCGTATCGGTGCCGGTCGCAGCTGGGCACAACCGCGCCGCAATCGCCGAAGCAGAGCCGCCCGATGAACCGCCCGGGGCCAGTGCAGCATTATCCCCTCCGCCGCGCCGCCAGGGCGAAATGACATTGCCGAAATAGCTCGT
>JANORN010000301.1:0-12682 GCA_031415355.1 Novosphingobium sp.
TCGGGTTCGGGCAAGACCGTGGTGCTCAACTTCCTGCTGGCGCAGGCGCGCAAGTTTGCGCCTCGCATCGTGTTCTTTGACAAGGATCGCGGAGCCGAGCTGTTTATCCGCGCGATTGGCGGCCAGTATGATCGGCTGCGGCCGGGCGCGGCTTCGGGGCTCAATCCGCTGCAACTGGACGATACCCCGGCCAATCGCCAGTTCCTGCTCGATTGGCTGACCATGCTGGCAGGCGGGGCCGAGACTGACGAGACCGAGACGATCAAGGATGCGGTTGCGGCGAATTTCGCCCAGGCGCGCAGCCATCGCCGCCTGCGCCATCTGGTCGAACTGTTCCGCGGCCATCAGCGCCCGCGCGGCGGCGATCTTTATGCCCGGATGCGGCCGTGGTGGGGCGAGGGTGAGCGCGCCTGGCTGTTCGACAATGCTGAAGACCTGACCGATCTGAGCGCGGCGACGGTCGGGTTTGACATGACCGCGATCCTCGACGATCCGACCGCGCGGACCCCGGCGCTGCTCTATTTCTTCCACCGGGTCGAAGAACGGCTCGACGGCAGCCCCGCGATCATCGTGGTCGATGAAGGCTGGAAAGCGCTGGACGACCCGGTGTTTGTCCGCCGGATCAAAGATTGGGAAAAGACGATCCGCAAACGCAACGGGATTGTCGGCTTTGCCACGCAAAGCGCGCAGGACGCGCTGGAAAGCCAGATCGCCAGCGCGATCATCGAACAGGCCGCGACGCAGATCTTCATGATCAATCCCAAGGCGCGCGCGGAAGATTATATCGACGGGTTCGGGCTGACCCCGCACGAATACGAACTGATTCGCACCTTACCCGACAGCTCGCATTGCTTCCTGATCAAGCACGCCAACGAAAGCGTGGTGGCGCGGCTGAACCTGACCGGCGAGCAGGATCTGCTGACGATCCTGTCGGGCCGCGAATCGACTGTGCGCATCTTTGACGAACTGGTTGAGCGGACCGGGCCCAATCCGGGCGACTGGATGGCCGCCCTGCTGGAGCGCGCGTAATGGCCTGCCCCGAAGTCCTGACCGGCCAGCGATTTGTCGCTCAGGCGGTGGCGCACATCGATTGCCAAGCGCAGTCCATCGGGGCCTATGGCTATGGCGCACTGGCCGATCCGGGCTCGGTGGTATCGGTCGCGCTGGGCGGCTTGCTGAGCCTGTTTATCGCAATCTTCGCGATCCGGTTGATGGCGGGCGAGCCGATCGGGCAGCGCGATTTGCTGGCCGATGGGTTGCGGGTGGCGATTGTAGTGACGCTGGCGACCAGCTGGCCGGCCTGGCGCACGCTCGGCTATGATCTGGTGATCAAGGGTCCGGCGGAAATTTCCGCGCCGTTGACCGAAGCTGCGAGCCTTGCCCCCCAAGGCAGTTCGTTGATCGCGCGGCTGCAAGCGGCGGATGACGGGATCGTGCTGCTGACCGTCTATGGCACAGGCCGCAACACCGGTGGGACCACGCGCAGCGACCGGATCGGCGATTCGTTTCGCGGGGTCGCGGTGACTGATCAGGAAGGGCTCGCCAATGGCCGGATCGGGTTCCTCGCGGGAGCCTTGGGCGCGCTCGGGATCGTCCGGCTGGGTGCTGGCCTGCTGCTCGCGCTGGCACCGCTGATGGCCGGACTGCTGTTGTTTGCGGGCACGCGCGATCTGTTCTTCGGCTGGCTGCGCGCGCTGGGTGCCTTCGCGCTGGGGGCGATTGCCGTACCGGTGGTGCTGGCGGTCGAACTCGCCATTCTGGAGCCGTGGCTGCGCGATGCGCTGACCCAGCGCGAGGCGCAGGTGCTGGTGCCATCGATGCCGACCGAGCTGGTGGTGATCACGCTCAGCTTCGCGCTGGTCAGCTTTGGCCTGCTGGCAGTGATCGCGCGGCTGGTCTTTTTTGGCGGGCTGCCGTCGCTGCGCCTGCCGGGGCTGGCACCGCGCGGCTATTCGGCCGAACCAGGCTATATCGCGCGCCCGGCGATGGCCGGTGCCCCCGGAGCCGCCGGTGAGCCATCGCGTGCGTTCACGGTCGCGGACGCCGTCACCAAATCGATGCGGCGCGAAGATCGCCGGGATAGCCAACGCGGTGCCAGCATGTCGCAGCCGGGCGAACCGGCACAGGCAAGCCGGACCCCAGCGCTGCGCCAGACCGCCCCCGCCGAACCACTCGGCAGCACTTTTCGCGCGCCCGATGCGCGCCGCACCCGCCGCACCTCGGCGGCCAGTGAGAAACGAGACACCAGGGTATGATTGACCGCGAAGATCCTGCCTTGAACGATTACCTGCGCGACGCCTCCAGCTGGGCGGATGACCGCAGCCACGCGCTGGCCGCATCGCGCAAGACGGCCTGGATCGTCGCGGGGGTGGCGGGCGCAATCGCGCTGCTCGAAGCCGTCGCACTGATCCTGTTGACCCCGCTGAAAACCGTGGTGCCCTATACCCTGCTGGTTGACCGCCAGACTGGCTATGTCGAGGCGATCAAGCCGCTCGAACGCGCCACGATCAGCCCGGATACCGCGCTGGTTCGCTCGTTCCTGGTGCAATATGTGATCGCCCGCGAAGGCTTCGATATCGATCAGCTGAATGACAATTACCGCAAGGTGGCGCTGTGGTCTTCCGGCGATGCGCGGTCGCGCTATCTGGCGGAAATGCCTGCGAGCAATCCGCTAAGCCCGCTCGCCACCCTGCCGCGCCGCGCGCTGGTGCAGGTGCAGGTGCGCTCAGTCTCTTCGCTCAAGGGCGATAGCTCGCTGGTGCGGTTCACCACCACCCGCAGCGATCCGGGCGGCCAGGCGCAGGCTCCGCAGCATTGGGCCGCCGTGATCACCTATGCGTTCAGCGCGGCCCCGATGCGCGCCGAAGACCGGATGATTAATCCGCTGGGCTTCCAGGTCAGCCGCTATCGCCGCGATGCAGAGGCATTGCCCGAAGCAGCACCGGCTCCCGCCATGCTGCAAGGCAGCGCAGTCAACCCGGCAGGCGGCTTGTGATGCGCGCGCTGGCCGTGCTGACCGCGAGCCTGATCCTGAGCGGTTGCGCGCAAGGTGGCGGCGCGCAGCTGGCGGACACGGCCAGTCTGGCCGGTCCGGTCAGTGCCGGCACCAGCGAAGGCCGCTACCGCTTGTCCGGCGCGGTGGAGCTGCGCCCGGTGCAGATGAGCGATGACGGCGTGCGGACCTATATCGTCTGGTCAGAGCAGCAGGATCTGCCCGCCGTGTTTGCGATTAACACCACCGGCGGCGAGGAAATGGTCGATGGCTATATGCGCGGCACAGTGTTCACGATTGACCGGATCCACCGCAAGCTGATGTTCCGGATTGACCGCAAGGCCACCAAGGCCGAACGGATCGGGGGTTAGGAACGCCGATGGAACCCGCCACCCCCGCAGCTGCCCCCACTGCATCGCAGGATTTGCGCCCCGTGGTCGGTCAGCCGGTCAGCAACCGCAATGTCTGGTTGTTTGGCGGGCTGCTGGTGCTCGCCGCCGTGGGACTGTTTACCGCGCTGGAGGCGCGGCGCTCGACCGTGATCAGCCCGGCGACCGCGCCCAGCCGCACAGCCGCCAGCGGGATGATCGCCGCGCCGCCGCCGCTGGTACTGAACAATCCGGCCGTCCCAATGGGCCTCAGCGGTGCCGACTATCTGAATGGCCCGCGCCTACCGCTCAACCAGCCATTGCCCGGTGAGCTGTACCCGGTCATGCCCGGCGTTCCGCGCACGCCCCGGGTTGTGCAACCGGTCTCGATCCCCGGCCCGCCGATTGTCCGCGCGCCAACCTATTATGCTCCGCCGGGGTCAGACGAGCCCTACCGCGCATCGACCGCACCCCAAGCGCTGCCGATCGATCCAGCAACCGGCGCGGCGGTGCCGGGACAACTGGCAGGCGACCGCGTGCGCGCCGCGCGGTTCGCCAATCCGGCCTATACCGTCCCGCAAGGCACAGTCGTGCAGGCCGTGCTGGAAACCGCGCTCGATTCCAACCGGCCCGGGTTTGTCCGCGCGATCGTTTCGCGCGACGTCCGCAGCTTTGACGGCACCCGCGTGCTGATCCCGCGCGGCAGCCGCCTGTTTGGCGAATACAAGGCCGATCTGGCGCAAGGGCAAAAGCGCGTATTCGTGCAATGGCAAAAGCTGACCCGGCCCGACGGGGTCCAGATCGCGCTCGATTCGCCCGCCGCCGATCCGCTCGGCCGCGCGGGCATTGGCGGCAAGGTCAACACGCATTTCTTCAGCCGGCTGGGCAATGCCCTGCTGCAATCGACGCTCGACATCGGGGTCGGGCTCGCCACGCGCGGCGCGGGCGGGGATACGGTGGTGCTGGGCCTGCCGGGCAGCACGCAGACGCTGATCCAGCCCAACCAGGAGAGCTACAAGCCGACCGTCACGGTGAAGCACGGTACCAGCGTCGCGGTGTTCGTGGCGCGCGACCTTGATTTTTCGACCGTCGAGTAAGGACCGGCGATGAACGCGGCGGCGGGCAATGTTTATCTGCACAGCTGCCTGGCGCCGCTGGCCGAATGGCTGGCGCAGCCCGACGTCACCGACCTCTATGTCAACCGCCCGGGCGAGCTGTGGGTTGAACGCCAAGGGGCCGCGCCGCAGTGCTTGCCCGCCCCGGAACTGACGCGCGAGCTGCTGGCCCGGCTGGTCCGCCAGATCGCGGCGCTTTCCGCGCAAGGGATCAGCCGCGAACATCCGCTGCTCGCGGCGAGCTTGCCCACCGGCGAGCGCGTGCAGGCCGCGATCCCGCCCGCGACGCGCGGTGAGATCGCTTTGGCGATTCGCAAGCACATGGTCGCGGAGATTGCGCTTGAAGCGTTCGCCGGGCGCGATTCCGGGCCCGCCCCCCTTGCTCCAATGTCTGCACCTGGCGGCCAGCGGCGCTTCGTGGCGGCTGATCCAGCCCGCGCCCCGGCGATCCTGCGCGAAGCAGTGCATGCGCGCCGCAACGTGCTGATTTCGGGCGGCACCTCCAGCGGCAAGACCACGCTGGCCAATGCCCTGATCAAGGAAATCCCCACCAGCGAACGCTTGATCCTGATCGAAGACACGCCCGAGCTGAAGCTGGTCCACCCCAATGCCATCGGGCTGATCGCCGCGCGCGGCGCGCTGGGCGAAGCGGCGGTGACGGCGGAAGACCTGCTGATCGCTTCGTTGCGGTTGCGGCCAGACCGGATCATCCTGGGCGAACTGCGCGGGGCCGAAGCCGTGACCTATCTGCGCGCGGTCAACACCGGCCACCCCGGATCGCTGACCACGATCCACGCTGACAGTCCGGACCGGGCGATCGATCAGCTGGTGCTGCTGGTACTGCAAACCGGCACCTGGATGGGCTGGGACGATGTCGCGCGCTATATCCGCAATTCGGTGGACGTGATCGTGCAGGTCGACCGCGCGGCGGGCGCGCGGCGGATTTCTGCGCTGCTGGTGGCGGAATAGGCGCACCCCTGGCGCGGCTTAGGCCGGATCACAGCTCCAACGTCACTCGCACCCCATCCCCTTCCGCAAGCCCCTCAGCCTTGCGCACGCTGGCCTTCACCGGCAACAACCAGCCGAGTTCCTTCGATGGAAACACCGAAGTCTTGAACGTGCTGCCGGCGATAATGGCGATGACTTTCAGCGAGCCAAACCCTGCCTTCAGCCCTTCCAGCCGCCGCATTACAGCGGTCGCTGACAACGCCTCGCCCGCTGCGCCGTCAATGGTTACAAAGTGCCACGCTGCCGGTACGGCAGGGGTGGTCCAGCGCCAGAGCGGGCCGGTGTGGACCACAATTTCCCGCTCACCCTGAGCTTGTCGAAGGGTCATCGCGGCAAATTTCTCACGCCAAGCCGCCAAGCAGTAGCAATGGGCGGCAAGGCCGCTGGATTATTGGCTGATAGCGCTGAAACGAGCGCTTGTGTGAAGCAGCACCTCCCGTCATCACGCAACAGCTTGGCGTCTTGGCGTGCGAACCCACTTCACTTTACCCGCCGCACCGGGACTGGAATGTTGCAGATGTCCGCGCCGCCTGCAGGCCGGATAAAGAACGGATCACGGCGGTTGGCGCGGGCGTCGGCGTAAGCGGCGAAGCTGGCGCTCTCGGTCGAGAGGTATTCGTAGGCGGGCAGATCAACCACGGCGCTGCCCAGCCGGATCGAGATGACCCCGGTGCGCTCCTCGGGCGTTTCATAAAACCCCAGCGCCCCGGTCCCGCGCGGCAGGCTGGAGAGGTGTTCGATCCCCTCGATCACCCGGCCGACCAGCGCGATATTGCGGTCCAGATGGCGCGGGGCATGGCCGATCACGGTGTACAGTTCCGCGCCGGAGCCGGTGTTGGGGGACAGGTCGCGGCCGACGCCGACCATGCCGTAGCAGTGGACGGGCCAGATTTCGTTTGGACTTCGCGCCATCGGCCAGCCCTTATCGAACAGGCCTTGGCCGCTGTACTTATCTAATATGATCGCGTGCCGCGCATCTTGCGGAACCTTGATTTCAAGCGACCTTGTTTCACCGCGAATAAGTGTCGTGCCGCGACTCAGTTCGATTGCCCGCTCCAATTGCGCGCGCTCCATGGCTCGCCGCAAGATAGGATCGAACACCATATCGTATGCCGAGCTACCATTGCGTAACGTGTAACCACTCTCCGGCATCACCTCCAAACCCGCTGGCAGAGCCCGAGCCTTCGCCTTGTCCTCGCCATCCGCATCGCCCCATTGCACGACATAATTGTCCTGCACCCGGTTGATGCTCAGCCCGTCCCACCAGCGCGCCGCCGCCAGCTTGCGGAGGTTGCCAATCCAGCCCTGCGAAAACGGTGCGGGCAGCAGCTGGATCACCACCCGGCGTGGGCGGCCCTTGGCATCCGGGGTAAGGTCCATCACCAGCAGATCGGACGCCGCAATCGCGGTCCAGTCCGCCTGCGGCGCGGCAGCGGCGATTTCGCCGGGCGAGGGGACCGGCGTGGCGTGTTCGGCTTGCACGGGTGCAGACAGCAACAGGGCGGCAGCGAGCAGGATGGTCTTTTGCATGTGCGGCAGTGTGCCAGAGCACTCGCGCTTGCGAAAGAGCGAAGCGCAGGCTACGGGCGACAGCTTCCAGTGCATGCGGAGCGGTGGCCGAGTGGTCGAAGGCGCTCGCCTGGAAAGTGAGTATACGTCAAAAGCGTATCCAGGGTTCGAATCCCTGCCGCTCCGCCACACTTGCGCACGCCAAACTTTCGCGTGATGCTGCGGCTGGGCCAGTCCTCTGGGCCAGTCCTCTGGGCCAGTCCACTGGGCCACGCTTCCTTGGGAGGCTTCTCGGCGACGCAATCGGCAGATTTCTGTGCAAAGTTACACATAATCGGTCGCGCGGCGCGGGTCTGCCCCGGCAGCGAAAAAGCGCTCCAATGCAACTGCATCAACGCCCTGTTCGAGCAGGTCCAGAAACGCGGCAAAGTCGCTCAGCACGATCTCGGCCTGGACCAGCTCGTCCGCCGTGATCGCCGCTGCCGCTGTGTCCAGCCGCTTGAGCAGCGCCAGCCCCTGCCCGCGCCCCAGCACCGGCTCGCACCGCCGCCAGCGCAGCCGCCCGGTCTCGGGATGGCGGGTGCCGGCATAGGCGACCGGGGCCAGCGCCAGATCGAGCATCCGTTCGCCCAGCTCCTGCTGCGCGATCAGCACCGCCGCGCGCCAGCCAATCGCAAACGCCCGCCCCGCCGCGCGCCGCCGCAACCGGTACGCCGAGGCCCGCGTCATCCGCGCCGCATCACACGCCCGCTGCACCGATCCGGCCTGCGCCAGCACCGCCACAAACCGCCGCTGCGCCGCCGGGGTCCAGTGATAGGCGGTGGGGTCGGTCTGGAACATGATGCGAACATAGCGCAGGGTGGCGGGTGTAGGAAAGCGGGAAGTGGCGGCATTATGTAGGAAACGCACCAAGGCTTAGGCGTTGGTCATTGGCCGTAGTGGCGGCTGTTATCGTTTGCGGTGCGTTAGGTGTCGGTGGGCTGGTCTGGGAAAGGGCGCAGCTCGGCAAAGTCGTCCCGCACTCGCACTATTCCATCAGATCCACGGTGCCTCGCGACCAGGTAGCAAAAATGCGTCCGATAAGAGAGTCCCGACAAAGTCTCATACTCGATGTAGCCGAGTGTGAAGAAGCGCTCCGGAGAGGTTGGGAAGACATAGATTGGGTCAATCTCGGTAGACTTACCGGCCTCGATCACATGCGAAACAGCCTCTTCCTCGCTAAACTCGTCCGGCCAATCACCTATGTCGGATGTGCGCCACACTATGCGTCTTATGATGGCATTTCCCCGACCATGATTGGTGAAGTTCAACCAAAGGCCTCGCCGGGTGGGCTGGTTTGGAGCAGGTGTGACATCAATACCGTTTGCCGGGCGAAGGGTGGCTCGCTCACTCCCAATGAAGGTTTTGCGGCTCAACTCGGCTTCATTAGCCGATCTTCGCCCTTCTTTGGCAGCGTCTCTCGCGTAGATCGCGGCTCCGATAGCCGCCGCCAGCGTCAGGAAGCCGCCAAGTGTCTGCAACCACCCTGTCCACAGCTGCTGACTGGCGATATCAGCCTGCGCCTGGGCAGCGTTCGCCGCCCTGGTTTGCTGTATCAAGTCATCGCTGGATTGTCGGTATTCCTCGGCCTCTTTTTGGCAGTACTCGGCCTTGCGCAGGCGGATGTTAGCACCAGCAATCTTAGCCAACGCCGATGGCTCGCACTGACTGCCTCCGGGACGATAATTCTGGTCACGGGGGCTGTCATATCGAAACTGTTGCGTGGTTGGTGAGATAGGAAAGGTCCACCATCCAACCAAGCAAGTGATAACTGCAACTAATCCAAGCGCAGTGAAGAGGAGCCTATTGCCTCTAAGCATTGCAACAAAAACACCGCTGTAAATTTACCACGGCTCAGCTTGTTCCTGATATTCGGCTCAGAGTCCACAACCCCGATTGCAGCCAGTTTATCGACTAGCTGGCCGTAGGACACGTTGCGGCGTTTCAACTCTCCCTTGAGCAGTCCCTTAACTTTGGCTTCCCATACCGTGTCCACGGTGTATCTCCTATGATTACAAAGTCACCATATGCGATACGTTTGCCATTGACAAGAGTACATTATTGTCACTATATACGGTGCATAAGCACTGGAAACGATGGCAATGCAACACTTTCTCCTCTCCTCCGCCGCCCGCACTCTGAGCCTCAAGAAGGTTTTTCAGATGGGCGAGGACAAGGCCTATGCCACGTTTCGGCTCATGCGCTGGCCTGAAACGGAAGGCGAAGCTGTGTGTTCGCGCTGCGGCTGCTGCGACACCTATGACATTCCGACCCGGCGCAAATTCAAGTGCGCGGCCTGCTACCATCAATTCAGCGTCACCAGCGGCACGATCTTCGCAAGCCGCAAGATGGGCTTCACGGACTTGCTCGCCGCCATCGTGATCTTCGTCAACGGCGCGAAGGGTGTTGCGGCGCTGCACTTGGCCCGCGATCTGGATTGCCAGTACAAGACCGCCTTCGTGCTGACACACAAGCTGCGCGAGGCAATGGCGCGCGAACAGGCCGACCGCAGCCTGTCCGGCGAAGTGGAAATCGACGGGGCCTATTTCGGGGGCTACCTCAAGCCTGAAAACCGCAAAGAGGATCGCCGCGACCGCCGCCTCAAGGTCAACCAGACTGGCAAGCGTCAATGCGTTGTGGTGCTGCGCGAGCGTGGCGGGCGGTCACTGCCGTTCGTGTGCCGCGAGGAGGGCCAAGGCGTTCCGTTCATCCGTGAACGCGTTGAAAACGGCAGCGTGATCTATGCCGATGAAGGACCGGGCTGGGATGTGCTGCACGCGCATTACGACGCGCGCCGGGTCAATCACAGCCTCGCCTATATGGACCAAGGCGTTTGCACCAATCAGGCCGAAAGCTTCTTCTCGCGCCTGCGCCGCGCTGAAGTCGGAACGCACCACCACATCGCCGGGCCATACCTCAACGCCTACGCTGGCGAAATGGTCTGGCGCGAAGATCACCGCGAACGCTCGAACGGTGCGCAAGCCGGGCTGCTCTCGCGCGTCGTCATGGCACACAGCGTCAGCCGCAAGTGGAAGGGCTATTGGCAGCGGGCTGCTTAACCGTCAGGCTCCCCCTTTCGGGCGAATCGGAGAGTGAGTCGTGAAGTATCCGAGCAAGATGATCGTCTGCGGCGCGTGCAAGGTCGCGGTAGTTTCGCCAGTCGATCCTGAACCCCATAATGAGATTTCCTGTCCCCAGTGCGGCGCAAGGGATCGCTTCGATGAAGCGCGGAAGGTCATGTATCAGCATATCGAATATCGACTGAAATGCGCTGGCAGCGAGGGGCTTGCGGGTCTCGATAGGATACTTGGAAATCCGCCAGCCCACGCAGCGCCAGACAATTGTAATGAGCCATTCTTCAAGTGGCGCGTCAGGGACTGAATGTAGTCGCTGTCCCCCTATAACGGCGGCAAGCGCGGCCTTGGTATCCATCGCTCGAACTCCTCTTAATCCGGCTTTCTCAGCCGATACCGCACCGGCCTTTTGCCGGATGCAACCAAAGCGCCGCCGAAATGGCGACGCAGCGAATAGGCCAAGTCGGCCCCGACCAGCCTAAGTTCATTGTTGTGTGGCGGCTCCAATCCGCAGTGCAGATAGGCTGCGCGGGCGATCTCTGTGGCTGACAGGGGCCTATCCGCGTGGCGCACCACTTCCATGGCAGCGCGGCTTCCCTGCCCCTTCTTGGCCCACCTCGCCGGGCCGCGATACATGACCGGCTTGACCGAACTCTGATCCCAATCCGGCTCAAACATGCGGATCACTGCTGCGACGTGCGCAATGTCCTGCGCCAACGCTGGGCAGGCGCTCGGCAGCTTGGATTGCAACCCCAAAAGTCTGGCGTATTTGCGTTCGAGCGTGGTAACGACTTGCGGGCGGGCCATCCCGCATTGTCCCGCCAAATCTCGCAAAATCCCATCGCGGACTTGGTGCTCTTGCTACCTAATGCCGGGAAGTGGGGGGATCTCTTGCCACTACCTAATCATTTGCTGCCTCGCTCAATCCTCGGCCCACTGGGCTAACTATAAGTCGGCAGGCGCGCCTGAGTTCGCAAACAGAACCTCTCGTTAGTTGCTTGACGTTCATACAATTTTCCTGCTGTTCGATGGGTTGCAGAACTGGAGAATTGGTTGGTGGCCGAAAAATTTCACATTGCAGAGTGGTACGGGCGACCGTTTACGAGCCTCTCTCCAGTCGAGCGGGTTGAGTTTGCGCAACATAAGGTCGGCCATCACACCATGAAAAAGGCCGAATTGACCCGGCTGCAAGCACTGCAGGACAAGGAGCTAGAATCTGGCCTCACTGACCGAGAACGCGCCCGCTTAGACGTACTGATTGCACTATTGGATCAGCAATGGCGCGGCGAAAAGGCTTGCCCATTTCGAACCGACATCGCTCACCCTACCTGCACCAAACCGGGCGGCGTTTGCTCTTTGCGTTTGTATTCTGACACAACAAGCCAGTTCGAGGCGGTGACGGGTGAGCGCGGTATGGTTAGAGCGCTTTGTCCATATCGCTTTCATCAAGACAGCACGGCATTCCAGTATATTGGAAACCGCTTGCTGAACGATCCGAACCCGATCCAGGCTGGCGAGGTCGGCTTTCTCGAATCAACTGGTAACTTGGACAGTGCGCCTGGCGAAGATGTTGGGCGGATAGACATGATTCTTGTCGCACGAAACCGGCCCGCCGATGCTGAAATGAAATGGTGTGCTGTTGAAGTTCAGGCCGTCTATTTCTCTGGCAAGGAGATGGCGATAGAGTTCCGAGACATTGTGGAGAAAGGGGGCATTGCAACAATGCCTGTCGAAGGTCGCCGTCCAGACTATCGCAGCAGCGGCCCAAAACGCCTTATGCCGCAACTGCAAATAAAAGTTCCGACCCTTCGTCGCTGGGGCAAAAAGATGGCAATCCTCGTCGATCACGCCTTCTTTCTGTCAATGGGCGAGATGAAGGAGGTCGAAGCTCGATCCAATTGTGATGTCATCTGGTTCTTGGCTGATTTCGTTCCTGAGCAAGGTAGCGACGTTTACAAGCTGGCCATCGTAAAGGAATTTGGCACGACTCTTGAGAGTGCCATCGAAGGCCTGACTGGCGGAGAGCCCGTCTCGCTTGAAGAGTTTGAGGCCCGTATCAGCGATAAAATCTTGCCCTGAGACCTTGCATGATTCATGAAGGCGTGGTAGCCGCGCTTAAGAAACAAAGCGAGAACGAACAAGGTATCGCTCACCATGAATCTCACGGCCATTGATCTGTTTTGCGGCGCAGGCGGGTTATCCGCAGGCTTGGAAATGGCTGGTTTTCGCGTCCTCGCAGGTGTCGACCTTTTTAGGGCGGCTGGGGAAACGTTTGAAGCAACACACCCTCACGCCACGTTCATCGGCAAGCCTATCGAAGATGTGACAATCGATGAGTTGTTGGAAGTGACGGGCCTGCATCCAGGCGAGCTGACCATCCTCGCAGGTGGTCCGCCCTGCCAAGCGTATTCCGTCTACAATCATCAGCGTGGGATGCATGATTCCAGAGCAACGCTTTTTCGGGAATACTTGCGGATCGTTGAAGGGTTACGGCCTGAGTGGATCGTCATGGAAAACGTGATGGGCATCTACTCGATCGCTGGGGGCGCTGCGGTCAGTGCGATAAGGGATGAACTC
>JANORN010000302.1:0-5267 GCA_031415355.1 Novosphingobium sp.
GATCAGCATCCGCGCGAACATCTGGAACGAACTGGCCGCCCCGGCGGTGCGTTCAAACGGTTGCAGGGCAATCGAGCCGAAGTTCGCGCCAATGAACCCGATCAGGCACATGTTGGCCATCATCAGCGGCACGAATTGCCACAAGCTCTGCGTCGCGCTGCTGGCTTCCCATACTTGCAGGCCGCTGACCGCGATGAACACCAACAAGGCCGTGTGCGACACCCGCCGCGCGCCGAACCGTTCAACGATCCGGGCATTGGTGAAGTTGGCTACCGCCATCGATGCCGCGCAGGCCGCGAAAATCAAGGGAAAATTTTCGCCCGCACCAAAATGCTCGGCCACCAGTTGCTGCGCCGAATTGATAAAGCCGAACAGCCCGCCGGTGACCAGTGCGGCCCCGATCACATAGCCGATCGACGCGCGGTTGCTGGCCGCCTGCCACATGTTCGCGCCGATCGCCACCGGATCCAGCGACTGGCGATAAGCCGGGTTCAGCGTTTCGGGCAGCCGCAGCCAGGCCCACAGCGCCACTCCGCTGCCCAGCACCACCATCGCCCCAAAAATCCAGCGCCACCCCGCCACTAGCAGCACCGCCTGACCAAAGCTGGGGGCCAAGATCGGCACAATCAGGAACACCATTGAAACGGTGGAGAGCATACTGGCCATCCGGTCGCCAGCGAAGCGGTCGCGGATTATCGCATTGGGCAGCACTGCCAGCCCGGCGCAGGCGAGCGCCTGCACCACCCGCAGCACCAGCATCGTCTGAAATTCTTGCACCACGGCGCAAGCCAGTGAGAGCACAACGTAGAACGCCAGCGCGCCAAACAGCACCGGCCTTCGTCCGAACCGGTCCGCCAGTGCCCCCGGCAGCAGTGAGCCGATCCCCGCCGCGATCAGATAGAGGCCAATAATTAACTGCCGCTCGTTCGGGTCGCGCGCGCCCAGCTCCGCCGCAATTGTGCCCAGCGCGGGCAACATCGCATCGATCCCGAGCGCCTGTAACGCCATGATCATCGCCATCAGCGCGATGAATTCCGCCCGGCCGAGCTGGAAATCGGCACTGTGGGTGAGGTCTCTGCGCATGGCCGGTGCCATGGCCGCTCTGCCAGCCCTTGGCCACCCCCAATTGCGGGGCTAGGCTAAGCCCATGTCGCTCGCGCCGCCTGATCCCGATGAATTTGACGGCGAATCCGCATCGGGCCTGCGCAAGATTATCCATGTCGACATGGATGCCTTCTATGCCAGCGTCGAACAGCGCGATGAACCGGGGTTGCGCGGACTGCCGGTGGCCGTCGGCGGCGATGGCCCGCGCGGGGTGCTGACCACGTGCAGCTATGAAGCGCGCCAGTTCGGCTGTCGTTCGGCCATGCCCTCCGCCACTGCTAAACGCTTGTGCCCGCAGCTGATCTTTCGCCGCCCGCGTTTTGCGGCCTACACGGCGATATCGCGGCAAATCCGTGCGATCTTTCTGGACTACACCCCGCTGGTCGAACCGCTCAGCCTGGACGAGGCGTTTCTGGACGTGACCGAAGACAGCAAAGGCATCGGCAGCGCGACCCGGATTGCGGAGCTGATCCGCGCACGCATTAAGGCTGAAACCGGGCTGACCGCTAGCGCTGGGGTATCCTACAACAAGTTCCTGGCCAAGCTGGCGAGCGACCAGCACAAGCCTGACGGGCTGTGCGTGATCCGCCCCGCTGATGGCGCAGCTTTCGCGCAGTCCCTGCCCGTCCGGCGGTTCTTCGGGATTGGGCCGAAGGGCGCGGAAAAGATGACCGCGCTAGGGATCGCCACCGGGGCAGACCTCGCCGCGCTCGACCTGGCGTTCCTGCGTCAACACTTCGGCAGCCAAGCCGAATACCTGTACCGCGCCGCGCGCGGGATTGATCTGCGCCGGGTCAAGGCCAACCGCCCGCGCAAGTCGCTGGGGGCAGAGCGGACGTTTGACAAGGACATTTCCTCAGGCGCGGCGCTACGCACGGTGCTGGACCAGATCATCGCGCTGACCTGGGAGCGGATCGAGCGCAGCGCCACCAGGGGCCGCACCATCACGCTAAAGCTGAAGCACGCCGATTTCACCGGACTGACTCGCGCGCGCTCGTTTCCGCAGGCGGTGAGCAGCGAGGTTGAGCTGGCCAGCGCGGCGCATGAATTGCTGGATGAGCTGCTACCGCTGCCGCAACCGGTGCGGCTGATGGGGCTCACCTTGTCAGCGATTGACGGAGAGGAGGAGGACAGCCCGGCCCCGGTCAGGCCCGCAGCGCAGTTGCCGCTGCTGTAACCCACCCGTTCAACCCGTTTCGGTGTGAATGGGCCAGTTCGCTGGGCCAAGCTCCAGGGATAAAGAACTGCGCGGCGATCACTTCGCGCTGATCTCCCTCTGGCAAATCAGCGGTTGTGCCAGCAACCAGATCTACCCGATTGACCGCGCCGGACAGCGGCTCGTCCAGCCGTGTCACCAGTCGTGCGTCTTCCAACCGGCAACCGACTTCCTCGGCCAGCTCGCGCCGCGCGCCCACCACTGCGTCTTCAGTGCGCCCCAGTCCGCCGCCGGGCAGCATCCAGTGTCCGCTGCCATAGGAATGCCGCACCAGCAACACGCGGCCCTGTGGATCGAACGCCAGAATGCGGCAGCCGCGCACGCGCGGTCGGCGCACCCGCCACCAGACCAGCCGCAGCCGGTGGGCGGCGCGATAGGCCGCGCGGTGCAGCGGGGCCGGGATCAGGTGAAGCATGTGACCGGCTGGCGCGCTGCACCCAGCAACCGCGCCACTGGCAGATCATGTGTCCCGCGCGCCGCCGCTTCCAACAACGCGCGCTTCTCCGCCCCGCGCGCCACAAACAGCAGCGCATCGGCGTTGAGCAGCGCCGGAATAGTCAGGCTGAGCCGGTCGAACGGGGCTTCGGGGGGCAAGGGATCGGGGGTCAGGCGGCGGACTGGCAGCGGATCATCCACTTGCGGATCGGTGTTCGGGAACAGCGAGGCGATGTGGCCGTCCGTGCCCATCCCGAGCCAGGCGAGCGCAAAGCGTGGCGGCTGCGCGCCCTCTGTCAGCGGCACGATCCGCGCGCCCAACGGCTCCAGCGCGGCGCGAATCCGGCCGACATTGCTGGCCGGATGATCCTCCGCCACGATCCGGTCATCACCCGGCCAGACCACGATCCGCGACCAGTCGAGCGCCGCGTCCGCCAGCAGCGCCAGGATCGGAAACGGGGTCGAGCCGCCGGGCAGGGTGATCGCCACTTCGCCCGCAGTGGCGGCCAAAGCATCGTCCAGCCGCGCCGCCAGCCAGGCGGCAATTTCGGCATCATCCGCGCCGTCGATCAAGCAAAAATTGTCCATCGGCATTGCCCTAGCACCCCAATCTATTCAACGGAACGGCGGCGCATTGCGATGCGGCGTTCAAATCCGGCCGAGGCCTGATAGCGCCAACCAGGCCGCCACCAGCAGCAGCAACACCCCCGCCATCCGCCGCGCCAGAATCACCTGGGGCAGTGGCAAGTCCCCCGCCGCCAGCCAGCCCAGCGTCACAATCCCCGCGCTGCCCACCGCACCGCCCAGTCCAGCCGCAATCGGTGCGCTGGTCACCACGGCGAGCGCGAACACCACGAACCGCGCCGCATCAGTCAATTGATGCGCCAGCAGGACGATGGCGGTCGCGCCCAATGACTGGGTCGGCTCATTGGGCACCTTGCGCGGACCCAGCAACAGCATTTCGCCCCCCGCCAAGCCCAGCGCCATGCCGGTCAGCAGCTTGCCCGCCGCCAGCTTGCCCGCCAGCAGTGGCAGCACTGCCAGCGCGGCCCACGCCGCCAGCCCGGCGGTGGCCATGCTTGTCAGTAGCGCCAGGATCAACAGCGCCGGACGCTGCCCCTGCCGCGCGGCCAGCCCGGCGACCGTCAACTGATCACGCGCGCCGATCCCGGCAAAGACCGTGGCCAGAAAGGCAAACAGAAACCCGCTCATCGGCGCGCAGGTGCAGGCAATCGCCGCACCGGGTCAAGCACAGGATGCAGGCTGGCGCTGTCGTTGCGTCGCTTCGAGACCATAGTCCAGCGCACAGCTCAGCGCCGCCCGAACATGCGCGCCAGCAGCCCGCGCTTGGGTGCGGGTTCCGGCTCGGCGGCGGCAAACCGGCGGCGCAGTTGGCTGCCCACCACCTCGGGTTCGGGTTCGGGCAGCAGATTGCGCTGGATCAGGCCTTTTGCCGCCATATCCGGCGCTTCGAACCCGGTGCCTGTGCTGTCTTCACGCACCGCCGCCGCGCGCTGCTCGCTGCGCGCGCGGACCGATCGCCCGGCGGGCCAGTGGACTGCGGGCACTTCCGGGCGCAGTTCGACCAGCCCGGACAGCACTGGAACCTGGCCCGGCAAGGGCCGCGCTTTCGTGCATTCGCTGACCGCCTGGTGAAACCGCAACGCGCGCCACCAGCAGCCCAGCACATAGTCGACATAGCGCAATGGGGCCGCTGCCTCGCCGCCTTCGCGGATGAAGAAGCGCTGCTTGTGGTGAATCAGCGCGGTGTTGAGCGGATCGAGCCCGGTCAGTTCCAGGAACACCTCGATATCTTCCTCGCTGCCCGCCCAGGCCGGGCATTCAGCCGCAGCTTCCGCCAGCAGGGCATCGCGGCCGCAGCGCGACCACGGCCAGGCCGTATCGGCATAGAGCCCCAGCAGCAAGTACGGCGTGTGCAGCACGCCTTTGTTAAACGCCAGATCGGGCTCATTCGCCACCCCCAGCGTGATCCCGGTGATCGGATCGCCGGGCCAGCTGTGTGCGGCTTCGATCAGTTCGCCCCAGCCGTTCAGCGCCACCGCATCGCGCGTGGCGGCGCGGCAGAGCGCGCCGATTTCACTGTCCAGCGCGGCGACCTGCGGGGCCAGCACCCGCTCTGCGCCGGCCAGATCACCCTTGGCAAACAGCGCGTGCAGCGCCGCGTCCCACGCGGCTTCGCCGTCGCCGCTGGCAAAGACCGCTTGCAACTCGTGCTGCGCTGGCTGGTTCATATTCGCCCCTTCTCCGTTACGCGCAGCGGTAGCCGCCAAAGGTCGCCATCCGATTAACCGCGCCAACACTGGACAGGCCGCGCTGTGCCGATCAAAGTGCCGGGCATGATCCGCATCCTCCCGCTCGCCGCGCTGGCGCTGTTGGCCGCCTGCGCCACTGTCCCCGCCGTGCCCACCCCCGGCCCCCCCCCCGGCCCCGCCCGTCCGCCGGGCGCGCGGGTCGCCCGGGTGTCCGCGCGCTGCGGCCCGGCCGTTGGCGG
>JANORN010000303.1:0-2398 GCA_031415355.1 Novosphingobium sp.
AGCAACACCGCCAGCGCGATCCGCGCAGTGACCAGCACGCCGACCGTACCAAGCAGCAGCATGATCGCACCCAGCCACATCAGATTGCCGGGGGTGAAGCTGCCTTGCGCCCCGCCCTCGGTTGCCGCTGCGCCAACGTCCGCTCCGGCTCCGCCCAGTTCGGCGATGGCGGCAAAGATCATATCGATCCGATCGGCAAAAATCTGCGTGGCAGAGCCGTTCGCGCCGGTCAGCACACTGGCGATTTGGTCCGGCCCGCCAACCGCCAGGTTCCAAACGACGGTCTGGTAAGCGATCCAGCTGGTGGCAAAGGTCAGCACCAAGCCCAGTGTCATCATCCGCGGGGTCAGCGCCGAAATGCCGATCCGGCTGCGCCCGGTCAGTAACGAGAACGCGAAAAACGCAATGTATAGCGTCAACAACGCGGTCAGCGCAGGCAACAATCCGCCCTCGCCGCCAAACAGTCGTCCGAACGCAGCGGCAGTGGTCTCGTTCGCCAAGCAATCGACCGCGCGCAGCGCCGGGGCTACCCCGGCAGAAGCACTTGCCGTCAGCGGATCGCAACCGCTCACTCGGCGGCCTCAATCCACCGACTGGCATCTTCAGCATCATCGCCGGGCCAGATCGCGCCGGTCAGCGCCGGATACCAATTGGCCGGGGCGTCGCCATATTCAGCGCGCAACGCGTCGAGCTTGCGGACCACGCTTTCACGGCCCGACAGCACGGTCAGCACTTCGGGCATGCCAGACAGATCGAGCCGCACCACCACCGAAGCGTCAGGCTGGCGGATCAGGAAACAGCGGCTGTGCGCGGGCAGCGTGCGAATCAGTTCCAGCTCGTGCGCGGTCAGTCCGAAGCCGTCGCAATAGTCCTCGGCGCGGGCGCGGGCATTGGGCATGAACAGCATTGTCGCGGTCTGTTCCACCAAAGCAGTGGCAATCCGGCTGTCGAGCGCATCGCGCGCCGATTGCGTGGCGAAACCAACCAGCGCGTTGCGCTTGCGCAAGGTCTTGAGCCAATCACGGATCCGTGCGGCAAACACCTCGTCGTCCAGCGCCTTCCAGCCTTCGTCGATCAGGATCATCGTCGGTTCGCCGTCCAGCCGTTCCTCGATCCGGTGGAACAGATACATCATCGTCGGCGTGCGCAGGCGTGGCGATTCGAGCAGCGCGGTCATATCGAATCCGAGCGTCAGCGCCGAAAGGTCAAGCCGGTCCTCGGCATTGTCGAACAGCCAGCCGTTCTCGCCCCCCGCGATCCACGGTTCCAGCCGCGACGCGAGATCACCCGGTGCCGGACGGCGGCTGCCCGCGAGCAATTCGCGGAAATGGGTAAGGCGGCGCAGCGCCGGATCATTAAGATACGCCGCATCGACGGCAGCGGCGATGGTCGCCAGTTCCTCTGCACCATTGGCGGCGAGCAGCACCGCCAGCCAATCGCGCAGGAATGCGCGGTTGGTCGCGCTATCTGGCAGCGCCAGCGGGTTGAACCCGGTCGGATGCCCTGCGGCGATCCGGCTGTAGGTGCCGCCGATCCCGCGCACAAACACTTCCGCGCCGCGATCTTTGTCAAACAGCACGGTGCGCGGGCGGAACTTCTGCGCCTGCGCGGCGAGGAAGTTCATCACCACGGTCTTGCCCGAACCCGATGGGCCGATGACGGTGAAATTACCCAGGTCGCCCCCCCCAGTGCCAGAAGCGTGGAAATTGAAGAAGAACGGGGTCGAGCTGGTGGTCTGCAGCAGGCTGACCGCCTCGCCCCAATGGTTGCCGCTCGGCTGGCCGAGTGCCATGCCGTGGAGCGAACCAAAGCAGGCCATGTTGGCGCTGGAGATCAGCGCGCGGCGCACCAGGAACGCTTCGTTGCCGGGGAATTGCCCCCAGAAGCCCGGCTCAAGATTGACGTCTTCACGCACCGCGACCGCGCCTGCATCGGCCAGTGCGGCCGCACAGGCTGCCGTGGCTTCGTCGATCGCCTCCAGCCGGTCACACCGGACCAGCACGGACAAATGATGATCGCCAAATCCGACTGCACCCACACCCAGCGCATCACGCGCCGACAGCATCTCACGCCGCTCGGCCAAGGCTTCCTCATCCGCCGATTTCAAGCGGCGGAGCGAAAGGTCAATCCGTTCGCGTGCAATCTGGCGGTCAGCCGGGGCGTAGGTTTCTGTCAGCACCAGTTCCTGCGGCAGCCGCAGCAAGGCGTCGGTCAGGCCGGGGCTGGTGGTATCGGGGTAGTCTTTCAGGCTGATCAGGCTGGCATAGCCGGCGGCCTCAGCCCCGCGCAGCTCCAGCGCATCCTGGCCAAAGCTGATCCGGCGGTACGGCAGCATCCGGCCGATATCGGTGCCATCCGCCGGACGCCGCACCGGGCGCATCTCGCCATTGTAGAGCGC
>JANORN010000304.1:0-1632 GCA_031415355.1 Novosphingobium sp.
TTTTCAGGTCAGATGGGCCAGTACGTACCCGCCAGCTTCGCGGGCCGGGTGATTGCCGATTTCGTCGATGTCGATTCAGCCAAGTTTGACGCTTATGGCCGGGAAAACAGCGGCCCGCGCGCGTGGATTGACCGGCGCGAAGGAATCAAACTGCGCGCCGTCGAGGCCCGACTGGCCCAGCGCGCCGCGATCAGCCTGCTGATCTCGCAGCCTGAGGCAGACTTGTTTACCCAGCGTTTACCCCCTTCAATCGGCGCCGCCTGCGATATTCGGGTGTTGGGCAATGGCATCGATGCAACCGTATTCAATCCCGGCGCGGTGCAGCCCGAACCGCGCATGCTGGCGCTGCCAGGGCCGCGGCTGATTTTCACCGGGCAGATGGATTATGCGCCCAATGTCGCCGCCGTCGTGCGCACGGCTGAGCGGTTGCTGCCAGCGCTGCGCGAACGCTTTGCCAGGGCAAGCTTCCACGTAGTCGGGCGTAATCCGGTGGCAGTGGTGCAGGCGTTGGAGCGCTTGCCCGGCTGTCACGTTTGGGGCGCGGTCCCGGATATGCGGACCTGGCTGGCGGCGGCGGATGTCGCAGTGGTGCCGCTGGAGCTGGCGCGCGGGGTACAGAACAAGGTGCTGGAGGCGATGGCGATGGCCTTGCCGGTGGTGCTGACCGGCGATGCGGCGACCGGCATCGCTGCTACTCCCGGTCAAGACTTTGCGATTGCCGATGACGATGCCGCGCTGATCGCGGCGATCACCGGTCTGTGGGCCAATCCAGCTGCGGCGCGATCAATGGGCCAAGCGGCGCGGAAATTCGTGGTTGAGCGGCAGAGCTGGACTGCTGCGCTCGCTCCGCTGGCTGCGATGATCTCGTGCCTCGGCGATTCAGGTGCGCGCGATGCCGCCTGACAGCGCCGCCATTCCTGCAACCGGCATACTCGGGCGGTTGACCCCGTTGGAGCGCAGCACGGCACTGGTCGCGCTGGGCTGGGCGATCCTGATTGGTGTGTTCTGGCACGACTGGGCCGATATGGCGCGGCAATGGTGGGATAGCTCGACTTACAATCACATCCTGCTGGTTCCGGCGATAATCGGCTGGTTGGTCCATCAGCGCTGGCACCAATTGGCCGGGTTTGCGCCGATGGTCTGGTGGCCGGGGCTAGTGCTGTTGGCGGGAAGCCTGCTGGTCTGGCTGCTCGGTTCCTTCTCCGGACTGAACTTGCTACGCCATGCCGGGGTAGTGGCGATGCTGCCAGCGATTGCGGCGCTGACGCTGGGACCACGGCTGATGGCTGCGCTCGCATTCCCCATGGCCTACATGGTGTTCTTGGTGCCATTTGGCGATGAACTGGTCCCGCCGCTGCAAATGACTACCGCTTGGCTGACGATCCAGCTGACGCACCTCAGCGGCATTCCCGCAGCGGTCAATGGCGTGTTTATCGATACGCCGGCGGGCCTGTTTGAAGTGGCGGAGGCCTGCTCGGGGGTGAAGTTTCTGATCGCAATGATCGCGCTGGGAACGCTGGTTGCCAACGTCTGTTTTGTCAGCTGGAAGCGGCGGTTGATCTTTATGGCGCTGGCCATCATCGCCCCGATCGTGGCCAATGGCATTCGTGCTTGGGCCACGATCTACGTCGC